>NYZC01000001.1 GCA_002686995.1 Phycisphaeraceae bacterium
CAGGCGATGTCGCTGTGCATCGTCGATGGAGGCCGACGCCGCCAACGGGCGATGCAGCCGGTCGACGCCAGGCAGAGTTTTGAGACAGAGCCTAAGTTAGAGCCCGACAATGAACGTCCTCGCGATCACCGACGCGTTCATTCCGGTCGAAACGATGCGCGAAGCGCTGTCGGCGCTGGGCGCGCGGCATCTCGAGGTCATCGAATGGGGCGGCGGCGACACGGCCGAGCTGCACCGCCGGACACGGCACATCGAACGCGACGGTCCCGAAGCCGAACCGGTGCCCGATGACGTCTGGGAAGGCCTGGACGAGGTCGAGCTCATCGTCACGCACATGTGCCCGGTGAACGGCGCCATGATCCGGAAGGCCGACCGACTGCGCATGATCGGGGTGTGCCGCGCAGGCATCGAGAACATCGACCAGGACGCCGCGTCGGCGCGCGGCGTTCGGATTCTCAACGTGCCCGGCCGGAACGCGACGGCGGTGGCCGAGTTCACCGTCGGCATGATGCTTGCGGAGCTGCGCAACATCGCGCGGGCCCATCATTCGCTGGCGAACGGCGGCTGGCGCAAGCAGTACGTCAACACCGATCAGTTCACGGAGCTGTCGGGCAAGACGGTCGGCCTCGTCGGGTTCGGCGTCATCGGGCAGATGGTGGCCCGCCGGCTGCAACCGTTCGAGGTGCGATTGATCGTGCACGATCCGTTCCAGCCGGTGGAGGTCGTCGAGCGGTTCGGCGCCGGATCCGTGGACCTGGAGATGCTGCTGAGGGAATCGGACTTCGTGAGTATGCACGCGCGACGTGACGGCGACGGCCCGCCGCTGATCGGCGCGCGCGAACTGGGCCTCATGAAGCCCACGGCGTACCTCGTCAACTCCGCCCGGGCCTATCTCGTGGATGTCGAGGCGCTGGTCGACGTGCTGCGCCGCCGGCGCATCGCGGGCGCGGCGCTGGACGTGTTCGAGGTCGAGCCGCTCCCCGCCGACTCTCCGTTGCGCCGGCTGGACAACCTCACGCTCACGCCGCACCTCGCCGGCAGCACGGTCGAAGCGTTCGCGCACTCGCCTCGCATGCTCGTCGAGCGTATCAGGCAGGTAGCGAATCACGAGTAGACGCGTTCCTGCTTACCTGCTACTCGTTACTCGCTACGCGCTACTCGGATGTTCACATGACCGAATACCTGATGACCATCGACGTCGGCACCGGAAGCGGACGGGCGCTGATCTTCGACGGGGACGCCAACGTGATCGCGGCCGCCGGCCGGGAATGGACGCTCCCTTCGATCCCCGAGTTCCCGGGATCGGCGGTATTCGAGACGGACAGGGTCTGGAGCCTGATCCGCGAGTGCATCGCGGAGGCGCTCGAACGTTCGGGCCTCACGGCGGACCGCATTGCCGCGGTGTCCGCGTCGAGTCTCCGAGAGGGCATGGTCCTTTATGATCAGCACGGCGAGGAAATCTGGGCGTGTCCGAACATCGACGCCCGCGCCCGCGAAGAGGCGGATGAGCTCGTCGCCAGCGGTATGGCGGACCGCATCTACGAGGCCGGCGGCGACTGGCTCGGCATCATCTCGCCGCCGCGGTTTCGCTGGATCGCCCGGCATCGGCCCGACGTCTTCGAGCGCGTCGCGCACATGTCGATGATCAGCGACTGGGTGCTGTTTCGCCTCAGCGGCGAGCTCGCGACCGATCCCTCGTGCGGGTCGAGCTCGGGCCTGTTCGACCTGAAGAACGGCAACTGGGCGCGCTCGCTCATCGCCGAACTCGGTCTGCCCGCGGAGATCTTCCCGCGCGTCGTGGCGCCGGGCACCGTGCTCGGCGCGGTCACGTCGACGGCTTCCGGCGAGACGGGTCTGCCGCAGGGCGTTGCGGTGATCGCGGGCGGCGCCGACACGCAGCTGGCGGTCCTGGGCGGCGGCGGCACGGGCGCGGGTCACCTCGCGGTGGTCGGGGGCACGTTCTGGCAGACGACGTGGCTTTCCGACGCGCCGGTGATCGATCCTCAGCGGCGCCTGCGCACGCTCTGTCACGTGCAGCCGGACCTGTGGATGACCGAGGGCATCGGCTTCCTCAACGGCCTTGCCATGCGCTGGGTGCGCGACACCGTCTGTGACGCCGCGAGCCGGCAGGCAGAGACTGACGGCAGGGAGCCTTACACCGCGATGGAGGCGCTGGCCGAGCAGGTGCCGGCTGGTGCGGACGGTGTGGTCGCCCTGGTCTCGGATGTCATGAACGCGCGCTCGTGGGTGCAGGCGCCGACCAGCTTCATCGGCCTCGACGTCACCCGTCCTGACCACGCGGGCGATCGCGGGAAGGGCCTGATGGTGCGCGCCGTCCAGGAAAGCGCGGCGTTCACCGCGCTGGCGCACTACCGGATCCTGCAGTCGCTCAGCGGCCGATCGGCCGACGGCATGGTGTTCTGCGGCGGCGCGTCCAAGGGTCGTCTCTGGCCGCAGATCATGGCCGACGTGTTCGATCTGCCGGTCCGCGTTCCGGTGGTCACCGAGACGACGAGCCTCGGCGCCGCGTGCTGCGCGCTGGTTGGCATGGGACACTACGACTCGCTCGCGGACGCGGCGCAGGCGCTGGTGAAGTGGGACCGAACAGTCGAGCCCGATGCCGGCCACGTCGAGCGCTACCAGGACGCATCCCGGCGCGCGCTCGACCTGCAGCGCGGCCTGATCGAATGGGTGCACGCGGGCCGCCTGCCGGAGATGTGGCGGTGCGCCGGCGCGGTGATGCCGGAGAAGGGGTGATCATGACGACTTCCACGCGGATCTGGCGCCTCAGCGGGATGCGCTATTTCGAGGACGACCTCCAGAGCGGGCTCGAGATCGCGACGGACGAGACGCTGCGCCAGGTGCATGAGGCGGGCATGACAGGCATCCTCGCGACGCTGCGCCTGCGCGACGTCGCGCGCACGAGCGTGTTCGATTCGTTCGGATCCGACGCGCCCGTTCGGCAGGAGCTGATGCGCAGCCTTGTCGAGCGATGCCGGGCCCACGACCTGAAGCTCTACATCTACCTGAACGAGCCGCGCGGGTTCCCCGCCGATGACCGGTTCTGGTCGCGCCATCCGGAGGTCCGCGGCGCAGCCGGTGAATCGGTGATGGATGACTGGGATCGCTCGTGCGCGATGTGCACGAGCCGGCCCGAGACGCTGTCGTTCCTGGAAGAGGCGTGCGCGGACATGTTCGCTTCCGTGCCAGGGCTGGGCGGCGTGGTGTGCATCTGCGCCAGCGAGCATCACACGCACTGCTACAGCCATTTCGACCTTCGCGAAATCGGTCTGGGCGATCACTGGGGGCACGTGCCGGGCGAGCCGCTCGATTGCCCGCGCTGCCGGTCGCGACGTCCCCGGGAGGTCGTGGCCGAGGTCATGAACGCGATCCGCGGCGGAGTGCATCGCGCGGCACCCGAGGCCGAGGTGATCGCGTGGACCTGGAGCTGGGACATCTACGAGCCGCCGCCGCAGCGTGACATGATCGCGGCGCTGCATCCCTCGATCATCGTCATGAGCGATCTCGAGCGCGGAGGCGAACTGCAATACGAGGGCGTGGTGCTTCCGGTCGACGAGTACAGCCTGGCCTACGTCGGGCCGTCGTCGCGCTGCCGCGGACAGATCGAGGCCGCGCGCGATTCGGGGCACTGCGCGATGGCGCGATTCCAGGTCAACAACACCGTCGAGATGGCGACGGCGCCGAGCCTGCCGCTGGTCGATCACCTGTTCCGCAAGCTGGCGGCGCTGGCCGAGCTGGGCGTCACGAGCATCATGGCGAGTTGGAACTTCGGGGGCCGGCTCGACACGCTCAATGTGTTCGCGGCGCGCATGTTCATGGAAGATCCGACGCAGCGGGATCCGAAACGCTTCCTTGGGCGACTGGCCGAAACGTATTTCGACGTGCCGGACGGCCGCGAGATCGCCGCCGCGTGGGAATCGCTCGGAGATGCCATGCGCGCGTATCCCTTTTCCGTTTCGTTCCTCTATTTCGGCCCCTTCAACTGCGCCCTGGTCTTTCCGCTTCTGAATCACGAGCCGCGCGAGCGCTCGATGAAGATATGGAACTTCGACAAGGACGGCTTCGGCGACCGCCTGGAGGAGTCGTTGCCGCCGCTCGACCTGGCCGGGATGATCGGGCGGCTGCGCGTGCTGTACGACGATTGGACCGCGGCGACGGCCGGATACGCGCAGGCGCTGTCCGCCGCCGGGCACGTGCAGCGCGCGACGGTGGAACGCAACGTCGCCGCCTACGTCGCGCACCTCGTTCACAGCTCATGGGTGATCTACTGCTGGCTGGCCTGGCGATACCACCGCGGCGACGTACCGACGATCGACGGGGCGAGAATACGACAGTGCCTGGAAGCAGAGATCGAGAACCTGGATCAGGCGGCGCGCCTGGTGGCGTCTGATTCGCGCCTCGGATACTACGAGGAGAACACGACCTACTACATCACCGAGGCGCGAATACGTGAGAAGATCGCCGGTGTGACGGGGCTTCTCGTGAATCCTGACGTCGCCGGCGGCTGAACGTCTGGCGATGATTCGATCCGCGCGTTCTGCAACTACGGGATCAACGGCGGGGCCTTCAGGCAGCGCTACAACGAGGCAGCGCTACAACGGTCCGCCGAACAACCTCAGCCTCGACGACGGCGGTTTCGACACGGCGCTCGGGCGGGAACAGGTCACGTCATTCCGTCGATTCCGTTTGTTCTGTCTGATTGTCGTTTGGGCGTCACCGATGCTCCGCGGGCCGGAAGAGCCACGAAAAGCCACGAAAAGCGGAAACATACGGTCCCGATTTCGCGAACCGACAGTTGATCGGCGGATTCGTCGGCGGCACCCACGAATTCTTCGTTCCGTTTTGTGGCTTTTCGTGGCTATGAACCCGCGGCCGACCGGTTACATCCTTGTCAATTGTCAATTGTTGTTTCGGGGCGCTTCGGATGTCGGCGCCGCGCTGCGATGACGAGCGTGACGAGGCAGAGTCCGGTGGCGGGTTCGGGCACGAAGTGGGTCTGCGCCTGCGCCCATGCGTCCAGGCCGATCCGGGCGCCCATGATGCGGCCTGCGAAGTCATCGGGCGCGACGTGGATGCCTCCGAACAGGCGCGAAATGCCTGCTTCGTCGGCGGCATCACGATACGTGGCCCATTGCAGCGTCAGGTCGTCGGCGGGGCCGAGCTCGAACTCGAGGAAGTCCTCGGCGGGAAAGAAGTATTCGCCGAGCCCGCCCGGGAAATACGGATCGCCGGTGATCTCCGTGAGCACTTCGGCGGCCGCGCGGCTGAACGTGCTGTGGCCGGAGACGTACGCGGCGAACGCGGGCGTCACGAACGTCGAACGCTGGTACGGCCACCATTCGACCGCGCGGATCCATCGCGTGCCCGCGACCTCGTCCTCGGGCACCTCGCCTTCGCCTGACCAGGCGAAGATCGCGACTTCGCCTTCGAAGCCGGCGAGATGCTCGTGGCGACCGTCGGTCACCGTCGTTTCCGTGGTGATCAGCTCGATCAGGCCGGGCACCAGGGGCAGGCCGTTCGGGTGCCAGGTCGCGACGTCGCCCGGGTCGCTGGATTGCCCCAGGCCGCCCATGTGCCGGATCATCGAAATGGGGCGGACGTAGTCGTAGGCGCGCTTCGATCCCCACGCGGCGATCGCGGCGTCGTGCACCGCGCCGCCGACGGCGAGGTAGACCTTGACGTCCCATTGCAGGTCGCTCACCACCGGGCCGGCGCCGCCGATCCGCTTGACGATGTCAGGGTGATCCGCGACGTCGTTGGCGAGCGCGAACCAGTGGCCGGGCGGCGTTTCGGACTCGGGGCCGTCGGCCCAGAACTCGGCCATGACCCGGCCGTAGTCGGCGAGATGAACGAGCTGCGGCACGTAGGGCTGACCGGTCGACGGATTGACGGCGTGCCCCTGGTCGGCGTGCGTGCCCAGGGCCCGATTGCCGAGCGATGCGGGCGAGATGTCGATCATCATGCTCGCGCCGGCGGCCAGGCCGACGGTGCCGAAGTCGAAGGGGACGCTGACCAGCGCCGGGTCGAGTACGGCGCTGTGTCGGATCACGCTGACCAAGTTTGATCGGAATTCCGCGTCGCCCGCGCCGCCGAGCTGAGGCGGAGGGCCCGGATCCGTCGCGGTCCACGGATCCTGCCCCGGCGCGGGCCGCAGCGCGAACGGCGTCACGTGACCCCAGTTCGGGCTGACGAACGTCTGCACCAGGTCCGCCTCCAGACCGTTCTGCGTGATCCGTGTCGCGAAGGCCAGCGGTTGCCAGTGATTGGGTGCGTCGAGCGTCGTATCCGTCTCGCCCGTGAACTCGAGGAGCATCGGGTCGTTCAGCGGCGCGTAGTTGGTGTTGTCCTGGTAGCCGACGATCTCGTTGGAGCCGTCGTGGATCGTTTCCGCAAGCACCCGGGCGGCGATCCGGTTGCCGATCGCCGCGGGACTGTTGCCAGTCGTGATCGTGATGCCCGGATCGTAGCCGAGCGCGCCCATGAGCCCGTCGAAGATCGCCTGCGAGGCGATGGGATCGATGGCCCGCGTGTATCGTTGAGAAAGCACGCGGTACGCGGCGTAACTGATCGCTTCGTCGCGGTCTGCGGCGAGGTCCGCGGGACTCAACGTCTTGTCGGTGTAGAACACGCCCTGGGCGCTGTCGTCAAACGACGCCCACGCGTCCCACATCGCCGCGGACGAGTGATAGAGGTTGCGGGCGTGCACCGTCGGCGCAGGGAAATCCAGTCGAATCGCGTCGAGCAGTGCGTCGTTCCATTGCCGCGCGACGGACGTCTGCGCGCCGGCGGGACAGGTGAGCAGCAGCGCGAGCAGGAAAACGCACGACGCGAATCGCCGGGGCGGAAATTCGCCGACTCCACGGTCCGACCGCGACGTCATCATGTCCTCAATCTCCGTGTCCTGTCGCCTGAAGTCGCCCGTGATCGCTGTTTCGATCGTATGCCCGCGACGTCCGAAGTCAATGTTCGGCGCGATGGCGATCCGGACGCCGGCCGCCGCGGCCACGTCGCCGGCGCGGCGCAGCCGGCCCCACACCTTCGCGCGGTGCGTGTCGCCAGCCGACACGCTGACGAAAAGGATGCGCGCACCGAATCGGCGGCAGGCCTGCACCTGCGGCATGATGCGCGACGGAGGATCGTCGTCGCCGACATCGCACTTGCCCATGAACGAGGGCGACGACGAGGCGGCCGATCTCCGCGCGCGCCTCGACGAGAGCGGCCTCTGAGGAGAGAGTCGAGGAGTCCGGGAGCCTGATCGTGCTGCGGACCACCGCGGCGGCCGGATTGTAGGCTGCGGGCCTGACCGGCGGCCGATCCCGGCTGTTTTCCGGGTCATTTGCCCCAGTCCCGGCTTAATTCTCGATTTCGATAGAAATATTTGCGAATTAGGGGGATTCCCGGATGGATCAAGCCCGCGCGACGGTATGATCTTGGTGGCTAAGCGGATTTGTTTCGTGTCCCAAATTGAATGGGGAAATACGGTATTCGCGCGTCAGGGCTTTGATACGCGCATGACCGGGTCGTTTCGGGCTCGCGAATCGAGGAGGCAGACTCATGACATTCCGATTGTCGGTCGTGGTTGCGGTGGCGGTCGCAGGCGTTTTGGGCGCGGGGTCACCGGCGTTGGCGATGCTGAACCTCGATGACTACTCGCTCAACTTCATTCATGCCGCGGAGGCGGATGAGCCGGGCAACACGCTCGGGCTGTCGAATCCGGGCGGCATCGACGAATGGCGCATGCTCATTCACTCGGTGGTCGTGTTCGACAACACGGGCGGGCCCGTGGCCGGTTCGACCTTTACCGACTATTTCGCGATCTCCGTCGATCGATTCGTTGACCGGATCGGCGGCGCCATCGTGACGCCGGGATACGGCAGCCTGGCGGCCGGCGCCGGGGTCACGCCGACGCACGAAGTCACCATCGTGGGCAAGCTGACCGGCACGACGCTCTCCGTGGCGACCGGCGGAGGCGGAGCCGGTGTCTCGATCCTCGACGTGGCGCCGGCGGTTGCCGACTACCGCGTCATCTTTGACGCGGCTTCCGACACATCGGGGACCGACTTCACGCTTGCCAGCACCTTGGCGTGGAACTCGTTCGACGACGGAGCGGTGGTCGAGAAGATCGACTCCCTGAGCTTCGGTCAGATCATTCAGACCGGCGTGGCCCTGCCGACGTTGTTCGATGGCGCATTCGACGCGAGGGGGCCGATCACGGACGTGCTGTCGACCCTGGGCAGCTTCGGTGAGTTCGAATTCGATTACCGGGACGCGAACGGCGAGCTGATCGACATGGCCAACACCATCGACATGGTGTCCCACACCGTCGACGGCAATTTCACTCTGGACGGGGTGCCCGCCGGGATCTTCGGTTCGAACGGCCAGGGCGAGGCCGAGATCGACAGTTTCCTCGGCGCGCTGTTCGGCGAGGACTACGATCCTACGACACAGTCGGCGTTCGGCTTTCGCAGTGACGCCTCCCTCAACAAGGATGGCGAGCCCGTGCCCGAGCCCCTGACGTCCGGTCTCGCGGCCGTCGCATTGGGCCTGCTCGCGGGGTATGTCGGGCGTCGTCGTCCGGTGGATCTGTAACACAAGCAAAAACATGGACTTATCGATTCGTAGGGGATTCCGTGGCGTACGGGGTCAGCGTCCGACCTCAGTGTTCCATTGCGCTGCCGGTGCGCGCACTGTTCCAGTGGACGCGGGCGCAGGAACTGGTAGAGTATGGGTGGCTAAGCGGAATCCGGGCAGACTGCTCAGGAAAACTGAAGGTGGCGCGAGACGGTTCGCGCAGGTCTCGCGCCGGGATCCAGGATGAAACGGCGGCGCCAATGGGCTGGCGGCGTCGACAGGAACGGCCCTGAAGGCGACTGGGTAACCCGGGCGTTCCGCGGACAACGAGGAGGCACGTATGACCGGTCGAGTATTTCTTGTCGTGGCGCTGGCGTTCTGTGTTGTCGGCGCGGTGTCACCGGCGCCGGCACAACTGATCAACCTTAACGACTACACGCTCAACTTCGTGGATGCCGCGGAGGCGGACGCGCCGGGCAACACGCTGGGGCTGTCCAATCCGACCGGCGTCGACGAGTGGCGCATGCTCATCCATTTGGTGGTCGTGTTCGACAACACGGGCGGACCCATGGTCGGCGCGACCTTCACCGACTATTTCGCGATCTCGGTCGACCGGCTGGTCGACGACATCTCGCAGTCCGTGGTCACGCCCGGCATGGGCACGCTGGCCGCGGCGGCCGGCGTCACGCCGACGCATGAACTGACGATCGTCGGCAAGTTCACCGGCCGAGCCCTGTCCGTGGCGGGCGGCGGCTCGTCGGGCCTGTCGTTGCTCGACATCGAGCCGACTGCAGCCGACTATCGGGTGATCTTCGACGCGGCGTCCGACGGTACGGGGGCGGGTTACACGCTGAGCACGACGACCGATTGGAGTTCGTTCGACGACGGCACGGTCGTCGAACAGATCAACGCGTTGAGCTTCGGGAAGATCGTTCAGACGTCGGTGACGCTGCCCACGATGTTCGACGGCGCCTTCGACGCGAAGGGGCCGATCGTCGACGTGCTCTCCTCGCTCGGAAGCTTCGACGCGTTCGAGCTGGACTACCTCGACGAGAACGGTGACCTGATCGACGAGACGGGGCTCGAGATCTCGCACACGGTCGACGGCAACTTCACGCTCGACGGCGTGCCCTCGGGCATCTTCGGAGCGAACGGTCAGGGCGAGACGGAAATCGACGACTTCCTCGGCGCGCTGTTCAGCGTCGATTACGACCCGACCACCCAGTCGGCGTTCGGGTTCCGCAGTGACGCGTCGCTCAACAAGGACGCCCTTACGGCGACGGTCGTGCCCGAGCCGCTCACGTCCGGCCTGATCGCGGTCGCGCTCGGCGTGCTCGGGGCGTACGTGGGACGTCGTCCTGTCGCAGCCTGATCTGAACCATCGGAATGCTCACGTCACCGGGAGGGGGATGCTGCGCGCTGCTGCAGCCAGCGCTTGAGCCACGGGATCGCCTCGACGCCGTGCCAGCGGTGCGGTCCGTGAAACACGCGGTGCTTCAGCGCGCCGGTCGCGTCGCACAGCCTGTAGGCGCGGCGGGTGATGCGGACCTGGCTCTTGACGTTTCGCAGGTTGTCGCGTCCGTTGAGATTGTCCTCGTCGCCGGTCTCGATCATCAGCGGGCGCGGCGCGATGAGGGCGCCGATGTCACCCATGTCCACGTGCTCGTAGAGATTCGGGACGAAGTTGCATGAGCAGTTCGTGTACTGCTCGAGCAGTGACTGCTTGTATCCATAGAAATACCCGCTGATGACCGCGCACCGAATGCGGCGGTCCAGCGCGGTCGCCCACAGCGTCTGCAGGCCGCCGCCGGAGAGCCCGGCGCATCCCAGGCGCTTCGCGTCGCAGTCGGGGCGCGTCTCGATGTAGTCGATCAGCCGATGCAGATCCCACGTCCACATGCCGGTCACCGTCTGGCCGAGGGGGTAGGCCATGTGGTTGATCCACTGGCACGAGCTGTTCAGGATGTCCACGTTCGACGGAAACTCCTGGCGCTCGCCGAATCCCCGGGCGTCCGGACAGAACACCGCGAAGCCCTCGCGGACCAGCTGCACGCCGTAGTCGTAGTTGTGTTCCCTGATCGTTTTCGCAATGGCCCGGCGCGTTCGAATGCCCGCGACGGCGAGCTTGCCGCCGCTGGCGTGGCCGTGCGGCGCGATGACTGGCGCGAATCGTTGGCCGCTTTCGGGCAGGAGCACGTACAGGGGCATCCTGACATGAGGCTCGGTCTGGATCTCGACGCGCTGTCGGACGTAACCGTCGCACCGGATCTGCTCGGTGATCTTCGGCCGCAGCGGCGTCGGCACCATCGTGTCGTAACCAGTCAGCGATTTCAGCTTGCGTACCAGGGCGCGTCGCCATCGCTGCAACTCAGCCGCACTCGCGGCATCGAAGGCCATGGTTCTTCCGACGTGGTCGAAGCGCCGACTCATCGCGGGAAGCACGGAGAAGGGTGGAGTATTCATGGGGCGACAGTGTAGTGGACGCGGGCGTCGGAGCTCTGACTTGTCGTCGTCGTGACGAGATGCTACAGATGCGTCGATCGAATGAATCGACGAAAGGTGCAGACGAAAGGTGCAGTGGATCGGAGCGAACGATGACGGTGGAACTGACGGCGGACCAGGTCAAGGCGCTCGACGACGACGGGTTTGTGCGCGTCGACAAAGTGCTGACGCCTGAGCAGGTGGAGCGGTACGCAGAGCTATACGAGGCCTTTCTTTCCGGTGCGATCTCGACCGGGCACCTGCGCGGCGACCTCGGCGGGCACGTGGACGACGAGGCGGAGATGGACGCACCGGAGCACATCACGCAGATCATGTGGCCGAGCGCCTGCGTGCCCGTGCTGCACGACGCGCCGTTGCACGTGCAGTCGCTGGCCATGGCGCAGCAGTATTCTGGCGACGACATGACGTTCGATTTCGACATGCTGATCGACAAGCTGCCCCACACCGACACGTCCACGCCCTGGCACCAGGACATGGCGTACTGGATCAAGCTTCCCGACATCCGGTCGCTGAGCGTGTGGACTGCGCTGGACGAGGCGACGGTCGACAACGGCTGCATGTGGTACGTCCCGGGCGCCCATCGCAAGCCGATGCGCCGACACTGGGAAGCCGGCAAGGGCGGCGGCGCGCTCGAATGCGAAGCGAAGGAAGAGGAGGGTGTGCCGGTACCGCTTCCGCCGGGCAGCGCCGTGCTGCATGTCGGTGCCGCGCTGCACTACTCGCGCGGCAACACGACCGAATCGCGCCGCCGCGCCTTCATCATCAACTGCCGCCCGAAGACGATGGTCGACCTCGAGCGCAGCGAAGGCATGGACCACGGCCTGACGGAAAACGTCAGAAAGGTCCGCAACGAGGGCGAGGCGTAGGGATGGGTCGAAGGTTGGAAAGTCGAAAGTCGAAAGTCGAAGGTCGAAAGTCGAAAGTCGAAGGTCGAAAGTCGAAAGTCGAAAGTCGGAAGTCGGAAGGTTGTGGGACGGGGAAGGTGCAGGCACGCGGTTTCAGTGGTCCGGGTGTGAATCGTGTCAAAGAGCACGACGTTTGCGCCGTCGCGCACAGTCGGCTCACCGCTCCGGAAGTCGGCAGCTTGGACGCCCGAAGCAGCGGGCCGCGCGCGCCCCTCGCCGGCGCGTCGACCTTCGACCTTCGACCTTCGACCTTCGACTTCCGACTTGCGACCGTCCGTCAGAATCGCAGCTCACCTCGGCGGTCATGGCGGAGCAGCTCGCCGTACGTGCAGACCCAGGAGTAGATCGCGCGGCTCTTCTGCCCGGCGCGGCGGAAGCGGTGGACGTTGAAGGGCCAGCGGTCGCCGGGCGCGGGAGGGGCGACCATCAGGATCTCGAACGGCAGGCGGATCTCGGCTTCCCAGCAGCCCTGGGAGATCGAGGTGGCCACCTCGAGCCCGGGCGGGTCGCCGGGTTGGAAGTCATGGCTCTTCTTCGGGTCGGAAGTGATCGTGCCGCAAGCGCCCCGGCAGTTGAACAGCACCATCGTCGCCGGCCCCTCGACACCGTGTGGCTGAAGCTCGATCTGCACCGCGTCGTCGGTCAGCAAGGTGCGCTGGCCGTCGATCGCGCGGCAGTCGTCGACCAGCTTCTCGACGTGCGGCTCGTCGAGGTGCAGGCCGAAGTAGAGGGCCGTGTCGTCGTATGTCACGTAGACCGTCGTCGCGACGGGGGCCGTATCCGTCCGATCGTACCACGTGAACGCGTCCGCGACGCCGAGCACGGAGAAATCCTGCCATACGTCGTCGTCGAGCCTCCCGTCGATCACCGGCGGCCGCGTCGTCGCACCGCAGCGCATGGGACCCGGCCCGGTCGCGACGCGGGCCACCTCCGGCGTCGACTGCCGGATGCGGAACCCGTGCACCGTGGCGTCCTCCCAGCGCAGCCGCAGTCGGACGTGCTCGCCCGTCACGCGTCCCGGCGCCGTCGTGCTGCCGCGCCACGACATGAGCGCGTCGTCGGCATCGCCCGTCAGCGGATCGCAGTCGCGGTCGATCTCGAGCGAAGGGACGATGCTCCCGCCGGGATCGATCAATTCCGCCTTCACGCAGCCGCCTCGACGGGTCGTCGCGCTGACCGCCACCTGGTCGCCTTCGAGTCGAAACGGCCGGGTGATGAGCACGCCTTCTTCGCCGGAAAGACTGTTCATGCCCGCGTAAGCCCCTGGCCGGCCGATGGCCAGACCCATTGCGCCGCGCTGCGCCGCGGCATTGGCCAGGCGCGCGCATCCGTGCGGTTCCGGGTAGCCCGAGTAGTAAAAGAGCGCGCGGCCGTCCTGGATGACGGGGGCGCCGCATCCGATCATGCCACCGTCCCACGTGCCGAACGTACCGAGCGGGATGAAGGGGGCGTCGGTGTCGACCGGCTCCCATTTCAGCCCGTCATCGCTGTGCATCAGCCAGGGCTGCATCGTCTGCTGCATCCGCCGCTTCGGGTGCAGATCGCTGAAGTAGATGTTGGCGATCCCCCAGTACATACCGCCTTCGAGCCAGGCGCTCATCGAGTAGACCTGCGCCCCGAACCCGAAACGGTCGTCGGCCTCGTAGATGATGCGCGGGCCGGACCACGACCGCAGGTCCGGGCTCTCGCCGTGCCCGATCGCGCGCCGCGTGGAGTTATCGACCCATATCCGCACGTAAGCGCGCCAGACGTCCCGCGCGGGATCGAACATGAACGACATCGTCTCGCCGAGACTGTCGCCGCTGCCGCGCTCCCAGACGGGCCGGTCCATGTCGATCTGCCAGCGAATGCCGTCCGCGGAATGGCCGTAGTAGTAGTGCCATTTCTGGAAGATCGCGACGAACCGGCGGTCACCGTCGTTCGCGCGCGGGTTCAGGAAGATTGCGCACTTCGGGCAGACGGGCTCGCCGTTCGTATCGACGACCGCGATGCCGCTGTCCGCGAGGTCCCAGCGGATGCCGTCGCTTCCGGTGGCGTATCGCAGCACGGTGGCGCCGCTTGTCGATTCGCAGAGCATCCACAGCAGGAAGCGCTGCTGCTGAGGATCCCAGCGGACCTGGCCGAGGCGGAACGCATCGCCCGCCCGCTCCGACGGCGCGAGCACGGTTTTTTCGCGCTTGATGGGCGGCGCGATCCGCCTGACGCAACCGGCCGTATGGGCGACCAGTTCCCCCTTCACGAACGACTGGCGGTCGAGACCGACCTCGAAAGGTTCGCGAGACGCGCAGCTCATGCGTTCGACGGTTCCTGCGGAAGCTCCTGCCTCGCGATGCGCTCGCCGCCCGACTCGCGCGAGAGGCCCAGCTCGACGGGCGAGACCGAAAGCAGCGTGTCCACCTTCAGCCCGCCGCGCACGAACCCTTCCGCGTAGGCGACGCCGACCAGGAACCCGAGCCAGCCGGGCAGCGTCTCGACGCGCTTCCGCGCGTAGTCGGGCGTTTGCGCCTGGCTCTCGAAGCACATCTCCGCCGCGAGACGCTTGTCGTACTGGTTGCTGATGTCGATGTAGAAGTCGATGTCGCCATAGGCGAGGTCGGTCGCCATGTAATAGACCTGCGCGACGCGATGGGGCACGCGGTCGCTGCCTGCCCGGGCGTTGATCGCGATCGTCATCGCCTCGCCGACGATGGCGGCGACGGTGTAGTGGTCGTTCGGCATCGGCACCGCCCGCGAGCCGGCGATGTGGGCCGGGCACTCGGTGATGAGGATGTCGGGCCGCACTTTGCAGATCAGGTCGACGACCTCGTCGACGACTTCGTCGGTTCGGATCAGCGGGCGGTCGCGGTAACCCAGGATCCGCACGTCGGTGATGCCGTACTGCCCCGCGGCGGCATTCAGCTCGCGCTCCTTCTGGTCGGTGTAATCCTTCAGCGACTGCTGCAGGACCTCGTCGTCACTCTCGCCGGGCGCCTTGCGCAACGCGTCGATCAGGTCCTCGTTGTGCGTGCTGCCGCCGTCGGTGAGCACGACGACCGTGACCGAGTCGCCGGCGTCGACATGGTTGCCGCAGGTGCCCGACGAATGCAGGAAGTCATGGGGATGGGCGTAGATGCCCAGGATCTTCAGTTTCTCTCGCTGCTGCCCGTCAGTCATGTGAGCAAGTGATGCCGGGGAAGAAAAGCTGCTCAATACACGTTCGGCAGCTCGTGAATCGGCAGGTTCCCGTGATCGGTGTGGTAGCCGTCGCCGAACAGCCCGCGGTGCGGCGTGCGCGTGATCTCGATGAACTCGGTGTGATTGTCGGAGAACGTCACGTTGGCCATGATCGTGTCTTCGCTGCTGCTGTGCCGGGTGTGCTCGGCGGGGATGATCGGGGGCGGCGGGATGTTGCCGTGATATGTCAGGAATCCCGCGTCGCCGATGACCATGAGCCTCGACGGGTTGACGATGTCGTCGCCCTGGTACATGAGGGGCCACAGTCCCTCCGCGTAGTCCCAGTTGACCCACAGACCGCCGCCGCCGCCCTTGACCCCGGGTGTGACCAGCAGGCCCTGGATGATGCCCTTGGACGCGTAGGGATAGCTCGCGCCGCTGGTGGGTTCCACGTCTCCCGGGTCGAGGAAGACGTCCAGGTTCTGCATGTACACGTTGAGCGTGCGGTTCTCCGGCAGGGCGGTCGTGTCGTTGATCCCCTCGAAGTACGAACCCCAGTATCCACCCAGCATCATCAGGCGCCCGCCAAAGACGGTGGGGTAGTGCTGGTCATATTCGGCCATGTAGGATGAGATCCCGATCCCGATCTGGCGCAGGTTGGACGCGCACGTGATCTGCATCGCGGACTGCTTCGCCCTCTTGACTGCGGGCAGCAGCATGGCGATCAGCAGGGCGATGATCGAGATCACCACCAGCAGCTCGATCAGCGTGAAGCCCCGCGGACGTGTCCTGGGTGAAGTCATGACCGTGGTGTCAGGTCTAACGCGCCGGCCTGCCGTCAGGCAGGCCGGCGCCGGCATTATAGTCCTTGTCGGTCGACGGCCGTAGCCCGGCCGATCACGCGCTGCGACGGCGCAGGAGCATGAGTCCGCCGAGACCCAGCAGGGCCATCGAGGCCGGCTCGGGGATGATCACGGCGTCGATGATGAAGTCGCGGAAGGTTGCGGCAAGCAGGACCTCACCGATGTTGGCCGGGCCCGCGGTCCCGCCGTTGATCACCGGGCTCGTCTGGCCGTCAATGCTCACCGTGAAGGTGTTGGCGTTCAGGTCGTAGTCGACGGCCCACTCCTGCCACTGCTCCGGGATGATGGCAATGCCCGTGTCCGTGCCGTTGGCATCGGCGTGGGTGCTGGTCACGCGGTTCCAGGAAACGCCCGCGCGATTTTCGCCTGGCCCATCGGTCCGAAGGGCGATGGTGCCGCCGATGGCATCCGTATGGTTGGAGACCATCCAGGCCATCCACTCGGCCCTGACGGTACCGCCGACCAGCTGGCCGATGTTCCGCAGAAGGTTGCCGTTTGCGCAGCAGTTGTTGCCCATGTAGAGGTACTTGTCGCCTTCAATGGCCGGAGCGCCGTGGATCGTCGAAACGGTCGTATCCCACACCCAGGTTTCAGAGGCCGCGGCCCCGCCCTGCGCCCAGCCGGGAGGAAAGTTCTGGTGCGTGCCGCCTTCCCAGTCCTCGCGGAAGACGGAAGTGCCGTTGTGGAACACCTCGATCGCGAATGCCGAGTTGATGCAGACCACCAGTGCGATTGCCGCCATCAGACCAGTCGTGAAACGCGTCATGTCAGGATCTCCTTTCGATATCGTGACGCCTGAGGATCAACTTCCTACCGTCCATACGGGTACCGGTCGGTTCCGCCCACGAGGCGAAACCGAAGCCTGATCGATCAACGCTCTCGAAGCTTGATTCGCTCTGCCAATGAGTGGCTTCCTCGCTCTCTTGCTACCCCAATAGAGTATTGCCGCTACCCGGTACGGTCAAGGTTGCTCAGGGGGTCATAGCCCCACTGGGGGCTCGCTGCGCTCGACCCCAGGCGAGTCCGATTCAGCCCCGCGAGGGCTCCGGGCGGCTCTCCCGGGCCTGTCGCGACAGTTCGGCGAGGTGGCCGTCGTTCGCCATCACCTGCTCGAGGTGCCGCCGCCGCGCTGGTCCGGCGGTCTCGACCATGGCGGGGCCGTAGGCACGGTCGATCCAGAATCGCGCCGCCCTGGCGATGTAGTCCCGCAGGTCCTGCAGGCGCTCTTCGGGGTACCGCTCGCAGAGGTTGATGGTGAACATGCGGCGGCGCTGCCCGCCCCCGAACGCGGCGTGCTTCGCATTGTGGTTGAAGCAGACGACGTCGCCGGGCTGCGTCTCGAGCGCCATCGCGGGCACTTCGCTGCCGTGCACGCCCCAGCGATTCTCCGTCATCGCCAGGTCCGTCTTCAACCCCTCGGCGTAGCCCTCGCCGATGCGATGGCTGCCGGGGATGACGCGCAGCGCCCCGGTGTCCGTCGTGAGCGGATCGAGGTAGAACGCGATCTTCACGTGGTGCATCTCGGGATGCCACCCGTCCGAATGCCAACCGGTGTCGCCGACGTAGTAATTGCCGTCGCTGCCCATGTAGTTAAAGTCGTCGCCGAGCAGGCTCGACGCGATGCCGGCGATGCGCGAGTCGTCAAGCAGGGCGCTCAGCGTCGCGCTCTGGTCGATGAACGGCACGATGCACGAGCGCTGCTTGCCGTCGTGCGGCCGACCGTCGTGCCCGCCACCGCGCTCGCGCCAGACCGCTTCGAACGCGTCCACGATCTCATCGATACGGTCGGCCACCAGGCCGGGGAACGCGAGATAACCGAACGTTTCGTAGAAGGCGATCTGCTCGGGGCTGAGCGGGATGGGTTCGGACATGGCTTGCTCCTTCAGCCGGAGTATATGGGTGGCTGGGGTCGAGCGCAGCGAGCCCCCAGGGAGGGCGTCTTGCGCGCGTGAGGAGATGGGCCTCCATTCGCTCCTCTCGCGTGCTTCTGAAGTCGCCAGACACTTCAGATTCCCCGGAGGGAGTCAAACCCCGGGTCGGACCCCCTTGCCCCCCCAGCCAAGGTCGAAGGCCAGGTACAGCCCGTCACCGCTGCTCTTCTTCGAATCCCCGCTACAATCCAACTTCTGGGTCGCTGTCATTGCTAGGCTCCTTGTGAAACGAGGTTTAACGGACCCTCTGGAGCTTAACGATCAGCGGCCCTTTTCTGAAGATGCCGTGCGAAGCTTCGCTCCGCACATAGGATCTTACGCCACGCGGTTCGCCATCGTCGCGTCCCGAATTCAGTCCGCGAACGCGAACGTGAACAGGCTCGTCAGGCTCAGGCGAAAGCGCAGGTGAAGTGAACGACCGCGCAGCGCGGACAGATCGTCGCTGCCGTTCCAGGTCACGATGCAGTCGAACATGTTGCGACGGATGACGTCGCAGTCGTCGAAGCTGAAGCCCGGAATCACGTGGCCGCCGAGGACGTTGCCCCGGCCCTCGGCCGACTCGACCAGCTCGACGCGCAGATCAGGCATCGGCGCCATCGCGGTCCGACTCACGGGTTTTTCCGCGTGCGGGGCGGTGTTGAGCTGGAGCCGATTGCCCTCGACGACCACCTCGCGCGTCAGCAGGTAGCCGGGCTCGCGCCCGGCGCGTTGCGCGATGAACCGGTCACGGGGCAGCTTCGCGAGTCCGACCGACGTCGCAAGGTGGACCATGCCGTGGGGTTCGCTTCGCTGCGCGCCGTAGTAGAACCACATTTCGTTGCCCATGAGCACGGGCGCCGACGCGCCGAGCACCCAGCCGCTGTCCCACGCGCCGTCCGGACCGGGCTCGATGAGCCACGCGCGATCGTGGGGGCGGTGCCAGTGGAAGCCGTCGTGACTCCAGCAGAGCATGAGCCGACCCGCCGCGCAGCCCGACGGGTCGACGTAACAGGCGTTCGCGAGGAACACGCCGTTCTGGAACCAGGGGCGGAAGTGATCGATGTCGTGCCAGTCCGCGTCGGCGTCGCGCTCGTCCGTATAGAGCACCGTGCGCGGCTTCGACCAGCTCACGAGATCCCGGCTCACCGAAACGCTCACGCGCCGCCGGTGATGGCGGGCGAGGCCCGAGTCGGGATCGGCGTCGGTCCACCCCTTCGCGAGGTTGCTGTAGCCGAACGCGAACACCGGCGGGCGGCCGTACCAGAGCCAGCGCTGCCGGATCGGGTCCCAGACCGGCGTGTTGACGCAGTCGTAGTGGCCGCTGATCACCGGGTTGCGCGGCTCGGGCGTCCAGTGGATGCCGTCGGGCGAGTACGCGAGGCAGAAACCGCTCTCGCCCTTCGGCGCGTCGAGGTAGCCCATGATGTAGTGGCGATCGACGTCGTCGGGGTCGGGGTTCACTACGATCGAGGACCGGTCGCATTCCTTCACGCCCGCGAGCACGATGTTGTTGCGATCGCTGCCACGGTGCTTCAGCAGGCCGAGCGCCGGCTTGGTCCAGTGCACGCCGTTGTCGCTTTCCGCGTAGCGGCAGAAGTCGGCGTGATGCTCCGCCGAGTCAGGGTCGGCGGGGAGACGGCCGCGGAAGGTCTCCTCGATATCCGCGTCCTGGTACCACATCATCATCGTGCCGCGCGGCTCGTCGCGGATGACGTGACAGTCGTAGCAGTTGAACTCGCCGGGCTGATCCGGCACCATGATGGGGTTGCCGGCGAACTTGACCGGCTGTATCGACACGCGCGTGAGATTCCAGCGGTCCTCCACGGTGTGCTCATCGAGAAGGAGCTGCGGCACGTGGCCGATTCGCATCGGCTCGCCTTCGAAATAATCGCCGTTCGCCATCGCTCAGAAGACGATAGGGACGGCCCTGTGCGGGTTCAACCCGGACCGCCCGGATTCAACGGTTGCAGCAGATCAACGTCTACCCGCCGACCTGCATGGACATCTGGCTCAACGAGCCGCGGCGCGGCGAGCGCAGCCAGGCACCCGCGAACCTCCTGCGCTTCTGGTTTCCCGAGTCCGTGCTGGCCTTCGACGCCGCGGACAACCTGCTCTGGGAGGCCACCTACGAGGATCTCCGGGCGCCGTGGAAGTACGAGAACCTCGCGATCGCGGATATGAAGAGCGGGCGGAAGATTCGCAAGGCGCTGGTGCGTACGGAGAACGTGCACGACCTGGCGCTGATTCAATGCGGCGTGCGCTGGGAGGGCATGCAGGCGCACCTTTCCCTCGACTTCAACAACGTCGGACCGGTGCGGTGGCACCGGTTGTCGACGAGCACGTGCCTGCAGCGCTCGGCCACGCCCGAGTACATCGACGAGGACAACGACCGGACGTTCGTGGTGAGCGACGGCGGGTTCGTGGCGAGCCGCGAGCTTGTCTTTCCGTCCGACCGGCCGATGATCTACGGTCACCTCGGCAAGGACCTGCCAATGCAGGACGGCTCGAAGCGCACGCTGACCGAGGAGGCGATGTTCGTCGTGTCGAAGAATGGCCGGTACGTGCTGGGCTACGGGTGGAAGGGGGCCCGCCGGCTGTTTCTCAACCGGTCGTTGTGCGTCCGGTGCCTGCACTCGGACGTGCAGCTCGAAGGGATCGATCCCGGAATGCTGATCCGTTGCCGCGGGACCCTGTTTCTCGAAGAGGGATCGCTCGAGCAGGCGCTGGAGAGGTTTCGGGCGTGGAAGGAAAGCGATGAGGGATGAGCGTGGTGGGGATTGAGCGAGGCGCGACGTTCTCGAATTGGGAGCACGAACGATGGGTATTCCGAAGCTGATTTACAACTCCGACGGCGACAGCACGACCCTCGGCCCGTTCGAGCCGCCGATCACCGTCGACCAGGCGTGCCGCGACATCGAGGAGGTGGTCGGCACGGCGGTCGACGTGTTCAGCAACTCGATGGGGCGCGGGGACGAGACGTTCTCCCATCCGACCGAGTACGGGTCCCGGTTCGGCGACGGTGTGACCGAATGGCCCGAAGCCGGGAGCGTGCGCTGGGTGAAGCGGATGTACGACAACGAAAGGGCGCTCACGAACCAGGGCGTCAACCTCGTCGAGCTTCTCGCCGAGCGCGCGCATGCGCGCGGGCTGCAGTTCTGGCCGACGCTGCGCATGAACGACATCCACGAGGACGACAGCACTCGCTTCAGCAGCTTTCGCAGCGAGTTCAAGAAGGCGAACCCGGAGCTGCTCATCGGGTCGCCCTATCCCCAGCGTTACGGCTACGGCTACCCGGCGGACGATTTCACCTGGGCGTTCGACTTCATCCACGAAGAGGTGCGCGAGCGAAAGATCGGCCTCATCCTCGAAACCTGCGAGCGCTACGACGTCGACGGGTTCGAGCTCGATTTTCAGCGCGGACCCTGGTACTTCAAGGACGGGATGGAGCAGGAGGGCATGCCCCTGCTCACCGACATGATGCGAAAGATCCGGGAGGGCACGAAGCGCATCGCGGCCGGGAAGGGCAGGCCATTCACGCTCATGCTGCGCATCGCGCCGACCCTGGCGAAATGTGAGGCGAACGGAATCGACGCGCCCACGTGGATCCAGGAGGAGCTGGCCGACCTGTTCGTGCCGATGAACAACACGTATCTCGACATGAGCGCGCACGTGAAGCAGTTCGTCGAGCTGGCGAAGGGGACGAGCTGCCACATCGGCGCGGGGCTCGAGCACCTCGCGAAGGGGTACGGGCACGCCGGCGCCGACATGCTCTACGCGGCGGCTTCGAGCTACTTCCGCCAGGGCGCCACGTTCATCTACCTGTTCAACTACGACTGCCACCGGAAGAACCTGCCGGTCGACGGCCCGTACACGCCGGCCGAGATCCAGGTGCTCAGGGAGATCCACGATCCGGCGCTGATCTCTCGGAGGAACAAGTGCTACACGGTGACGGCGGACGTCATGTCGCGTCTTCCGGAGGAGGGGGGCCTGTTCCCGTTGCCGTTCCTGCTCCACGGCGCGGGCGACGCGGCGCGGTTCACCATTCATGTCGGCGACGACATCGAGGCCGCCCGCCGCGACGGTGTGCTGAACGACATGTGGCTGCGCGTGACCGCGACCGACGGCCGGGGGGAGCACGTCGACCTGTCCGTCGCGCTGAACGGTGAGACGCTCGGTCCGGGCCACCGCGCCGAAATGCCGAAGGTGACGACGCTGACGCATGACGGCGTCCCGGCGCGGCAGGACGACAACGAGGTCGCCATCACGCTTTCACGCACAGATCAGGCCGGGCCCGTGCGGCTCGAGGGAATCGAGTTGGTGATCACCTACAGGGGCGCGTCGTAGGCGAGGTCGCCGAACGCGTGGAGGGAAGCACGGCCTGACGGGGCAGGGCCATAACAGAATAGGATGATCAACGTGGCTTGCGGGCCACGAAGAACTGATATCCGTACGATGTACCGAAGCGACGCCGGGTCTCGATTTCGCGTGCGGTGGCTTCGACGAGATCCGTCGCCGGCCCGTCCTGCGCGTATTTCTCGCGGAGCGGCGGCAGCTTGCCTTCCAGCGGCGTGTAGTAGTGCTCCCACCAGTCCCTGTCGGGCAGCGTGAATTCGCCCACAGTCTCGTACCCGGTCGCGCGGATGGCGTTCAGGACGCCGGCCACGTCGGTCATGGCCGGATACGCCTCCGCGAAGAATTCAGTGACGCCCCGAGGCGGGGCATCGCGCAGCCAGACGAGCTCGGTCAGCGCGATGTACCCGCCGGCCCGGAGCAACGGCTTCCAGGCGGCGAGAGCTTCCCTGACGCCCATGATGTAGGCCGCGCCCTCGGACCAGACGAGATCGAAGGCCTGTGGCGGAAACGGCAGGTCGTGCATGTCGCCGTTACGGATTTCGATGCGATCGGCCACGCCGGCGGTCCGCACCCGCGCCGCCAGCTGGTCGAGGTATTCCTGGTGGAGATCGACCGCCGTGATGTGACCGCCGAGCGCACGGGCGAGGACCATCGTCTGCATGCCGGGACCGCAACCGATGTCGAGCACCGCCGGGTCGGCGGGCAGCTCGCGGCAGAGCGACAGCGCCCGGGCGGTGCTCTCGTCCGAGCCGGGGCCCTGCCGGGGGAGGCCGCGCTGGATATCCAGGAAGATTTCCATAGGATCGGCATCTGGCGCCATGCGCGTTACCTTACCCTGTTTGGACTCGCACCGAGCGGACGATGTTGGGCCGCTGAGATGCTGCGGGTCAACCGCCTGGGAGGTCTTCGATGACCATCGCCGAGCAAGCCGCGTCACCCGCGTTTCGTGATCAGCTCGTGGACATGCTGGTGAAGATGTGCGCCATCGACACCACGCCGAACGGCGACGTCGAGGCGTTCGCCGCGAACGAGTCGGCGATCTTCGACATCCTCGAGTCGTGGTTCGAAGAGTGCGGATTCGAGGCGGCGCGCACCGAGCGCCGCCCGATGAACCCCGCCATCGAGCGTCATCCTTTCTTCTCGCAGCTCTACTACACCCGGACCGAGGATCGTCCCGGGGGACTCGACGCCGCGGCGTGCTACGCGAACCGATCGAATCTCCTGCTGTTCGTGGACGGGGAGCAGCGCGACGCGAGCGGCGTCGACCATGCGATCAACGCGCACATCGACGTGATCGCGCCGTTCATTCCGCCCCGCGTCGAGGGCGACATCGTGTACGGGCGCGGCGCCTGCGACGACAAGGGCAACGCGGTGGCGATGATGGGCGCGATCCGGCTCGTCGCCGACTGGCTCCGGGACCGCGGCCGCCGCCTCAATCGGCATCTCACCTGCATGCTCGTGCTCGACGAGGAGTCCGGCGGCAACGGCTCGCTCTCGCTGGCGATCGACCGCGATCTCAAGCAGCGATACCAGAGCCTAACGGTGCTGGAGATCTGCGAAAACCGTATCCATCCCGCCAATCGCGGCGCCGTGTGGTACAAGGTCGAGGCGAAAGTGCCGGACACGCACCTGCTCGAGGCCGCGGCGTACGTCGTGGCCCAGCTCGAGCGCGAAGGGCGCGCCATCCGCGCCGAGTCGCGGCACGCGCTTTTTCCGCACCGTCCGGTGCAGACCTGCCACGGCATCATCGGCGACTGCGGCGATCACCCTTCGCGCATCAACGGAGAGGTGGCGTTCGACATCGTCGTCGATGGGGGCGACGCGGCGGGCGCCCGCACGCTCGTCACCGACGTCATTCAGTTCGCGCTCGACGAGTACTGTGGCGTTTACGGCGACAAGACGAAGGTCAACGACGCGACCACGGGCAGGCCCAAGGTCGATCACCACTACGATCTCGAGGATGCCCCTCACGGGCTTTCGATCACCGTCCACGGAGCCACGGGCCACATGGGCTCGATCTTCGAGAACGACGGTGCGATCACGAAGATGATGACGATGGTGCGCGCCCTCATGCGCAGTCGCGAGGCGATCGAGCGCGTCACGGGCGGAAGCGTCGTGTTTCGTCAGAACGGGTGGGCCGATCCGTCCCACCTCGTTCTCGAGGGCGGCCAGGGCTTCCTCCCGACGCACGAGCTGGACGAGGTGCAGCGCCGCCTGACCACGGCCGTCCACCGCGGCGCCGGTCACTACCTGCGCATGATCGGCCGCGACGGCGATGCGGCCGGCCTGTTCGACGTCACGTTCGACAAACTGCACAACGCCGCGTTCGACGGCGACCCGGACTCACCGGACATGCGCAACGCCATCGACTGCGCTCGGCGCGCGGGCATCTGGCGCGACGATCCGATCCGCGGTTGGGACGTCTCGAGCGACGCGCGCATCTTCGCCAAGGAATACGACGATCTGCCCGTGATCACGACCGGGCCGGGCTCGCTCAACCATGCGCACAGCGACTTCGAGCAGATCGACGTCAACGAAATGATCAAGGCGGCAGAGTTCCTGGCGCATTACATCCTGAAGCAGACCGGAACGTCCGAGGAGGATCAGGGGACGACGAATGAACACGGATCGTGACAGGCAGTGACCGCGGCAACATCTACGGAGCATTTCGATGGACAGGATCCGCCTGGGCGTGATCGGCGTCGGATCGGTGGTGCGTGAGATCTATCAGCACCTGTATTTCTCCAGCGAGTACGCTTCGCTGCTGTCGATCGAGGCGGTTGCCGATCCGTTCGAGCAGGGCCTTCACGAGTTCTGCGATGCGCACGGCATCCCGCGGGAACGCAGGTTCACCTCGTACGAATCGATGCTCGAGCGCGTCGATCTCGACGCGGTGCAGGTGAACACCCCCGATTCGCTGCACGAGAAGCCCACGATCGCCGCGCTCGAACGCGGTCTCGATGCGATGGTGCCCAAGCCGCTGGCGGACACGATCCGAGGCGCCCACCACATGATCGAGGCGATGCGCGCGTCGGGGCGACTGATCGGCGTCGACTTTCACAAGCGCGACGACCCGCGCATCAAGGAGTGCCAGGCACGCTACGGGAGCGGCGCGTACGGCGAGTTCCAGCACGCCCAGTGGTACATGGTCGACAAGCTTCTCGTCGCCGACCCGAACCACGAGCCGCGGTTCTTCGCGTCACCGGATTTCGCGGCGAACAACTCGCCGATCTCGTTCCTGACCGTGCACATGGCCGACGCGTTCATTCGAATCGTGAGTCTGAAGCCGGTGAAGGTGCGGGCGCACGGCTGGAAGCAGCGGCTGGCCAGGCTCGAGCCGATCGCGTCGCATGGCTACGACCTGTGCGATACGGAGATCGTGTTCGAGAACGGGGGGGTGGCGCACGTCGTGACCGGATGGCACCTTCCGAACACCGCCCACGCGACCACCGTGCAGTCGTCGCGCATGATCTGTACGGACGGATACATCGATCTGGGTCTCGACATGCCCGGCTATCGCGAGGTGATCGACGACGGCATCATCGAGCGCAATCCGCTGTTCCGTAACTTCGAGGCCGACGGGACCGTCACCGGGTACGGCATGAGCCGGCCCGGGCGCATTTACCGAAAGCTGCTCCAGCACCGCAACGGCACCCTGCCCGAGCGCGAGCGGTCGGAGCTGAACGATCCTCTCGAGCTGGGATTCTGGACCACGGTGGTTTGCGAGGCGGCGGAGCAGAGCCTCGAGCGATCGGCCGACACCGTCAACGGGGTGACGCACGGCGTCGAGGTCGACGTGGCATCGCTGTTGGAGGATCGTCTCGGCGCGGAGGCCGGCCGCTATCTCGGGTGATCACACGTCGGCCATGACCTGATCGTAGAAGCCGGTGTAGTCGTCCGGCGTCTCACTTGCGCGCCAGGCCATCGCGCCCCGCGGGTGCCGGTTCATCTGGCCGGTGAGCTGGTACGGGATGGAGGGGCCCCAGTCGAACTGCTCCTTGAGGGGCAGGATCGTGTCCTCGATCACGCTGAGGATCGGCTTGAGCTCGAACTTGGGATTGCGCAGAAAACCGATGAGCAGCTCCATCGGGCAGTTGCCGGCGCCGCGGCCGAGACCGAGGAGGGTGGCGTCCACGCGGTTGCTGCCGAGGATGATCGCCTCGATCGTATTGGCGAAGGCCAACTGCTGGTTGTTGTGGGCGTGGATGCCGACCTCGATGCCCTTTCCTTCCACCGCCTTCGCGTATTTCCTGACCAGCGTGTCGATCTGCTCGCGGTAGAGGTTGCCGAAGCTGTCCACCACGACGACCGCGTCGAGCGGCAGATCCTTCGCGATGTCGAGGACCTGGTCGATCTCGGCGTCCTGGACGATGGAGATCGCCATGATGTTGAGGCACGTCATGTACCCCATCTCGTGGGCATGACGGACCATGTCGGCCGCTTCCGAGATCTGGTGGGCGTACGTCGCCACCCTGATGTAATCCAGGACGCTGTCGTTCTTCGGGATGATCTGCTTCTGCCAGTCGCTCTTGCCGCCGGCGTCCGCCATGGCCGCGAGCTTCAGCCCGGTCTGCTCGGGCGAGTGGTCGCCGACGACCCGGCGGATGTCCTCTTCGTAGGTGTGCCGCCACGGCCCGTACTGGGCCTTCGGAAACTGCTCGAGCGAGTTCTTGTAGCCGATCTCCATGAAGTCGAGGCCGGCTTCGATGCACGCGTCGTACACCCGCTTGACCTGGTCATCCGTGAACCGGGAATCGTTCATCAGACCCCCGTCTCGGATAGTGCAGTCGAGCACGGTGAGCTCGGGCCGGTAGGTGATCCAGGGTGCGGTATCGGTCATCGGAGTCCCTTTCAGTTGGGGGCATGATATACGGCGGCGCGCCGAGGTGACAGAGCGCGGTACGTGACCCGCGACTCGGCCACCCGGCGCGAATCGCATAAACTTCATGGTAACTTCGAGGAGCTACCACCATGCCCGGCAAATCCGTTCTCGAATGGCCGACCGGTCTGTCCGTCTACGAGCCCGAGCGGTGCTTCAACGGCTACACCCTGTTCAGCGTGTGGCCTTCGAGCAGTCCCGGCAATGGATCGCTCACTTACCTGATCGACATGAAGGGCGAGGTCGCGCACGTCTGGCAGAGCGGCGGCGAAGGCAAGTCCCTCGGCGACGGCCGCCTGCTCGCCGCGAACGACGCGGTGATTCGCGAGTTCAACTGGGAGAACGAAGTCGTCTGGGAGTACCGCATGGACGAGCGCGTCGAGCAGCACCACGACTTCGCGCGCCTGCCCAACGGCAACACGATGATCCTCCAGCGGAAGAAGACCGAGCACGAGGTGCCGCTGCCGCAGATCTCGGACCGCCCGGTCAGGGACGACTACATTACCGAAGTGACCCCGGACGGCGACACCGTCTGGGCGTGGCACACGAACGACCACTACGACGATTTCGGATTCCCTCCGGAAATCCAGCAGTACATCCGGGACTGGTACGCCGACAAGCAGCGCGGCGCCCTCGGCGCGGACTGGCTGCATACGAACACGCTCGAGGTGCTTCCCGACGGGAACGTGCTGCTGTCGTTCCGCAACCTGAACATGATCGTCATCGTCGACAAGGCGACGGGGAAGTTCGCGTGGAAATGGGGCACGGACGAGCTGGTCGGGCAGCACCATCCGAACATGCTCGACAACGGCAACATCGTCGTCTACGACAACGGCAGCGACGGGGGCGTCGATGCGGGATATCCGCCCGTCTACCGGAGCTACACCCGCCTGGTGGAGGTGAACCCGAAGACGGAGCAGATCGAGTGGGAGTACGTCTACCTGCCCGACAACTGGATTCGAACGCACTACACGCACCACTACACCGCGCAGCTCATGTGCCGTTTCTTCAGCCGTGCATGGGGCTCGGTGCAGCGTCTGCCCAACGGCAACACGCTCTCGCTCGACTCGGTCGGCAGCCGGCTCTTCGAGATCACGCACGACGGGGACATCGTCTGGGAGTACGTGAGCCCGTACGGGCCGCGCGGCATCGGCGACTGGATGATCAACAACGTCTACCGCTGCTACCGGATTCCGTTCGAGGACGTGCCGCAGGCCGCGAAGCGCAAGCGGGCGATCCAGGAGGACTGGCGCTCGGGCCAGTTCCCGGGATGGGCGGCGCTGCCGACGGATCTGAAGGATCGACGGTGAGGATGTCGCCGGGGTGACGGCGCCGGCTCGTCCGGCGGCACGTCACGAGCGATGATGCACTTCGGCGAGGCCGTACACCGGCGTCGGGATGCCGACGGCCCGTGCCTTGAGCTGCAGCGCCAGGTACAGCGAGTAATGGCGCGACTGGTGCAGGTTGCCGCCGTGGAACCAGAGCGCCTCATGGCGCGTGGGCTTCCACATATTGCGCAGCTCCCCCTCCCAGGGGCCGGGATCGCCGGGGGTGTCCGATCCGAGCCCCCAGCACCGGCCGACCCTGTCCGCCACCTCCCGGCTGATGAGCTGTGCCGCCCATCCGTTCATTGATCCGTAACCGGTCGCGTACACGACCAGGTCCGCTTCGATCTCCGTGCCGTCCTCGAGGATCACGGACGTGGCGGTGAGCCGTTCGATTCGGCCGGCCTTCAGCCGGATCCTTCCGTCGGCGATGAGCGCCGAGGCGCCGACGTCGATGTAGTAGCCCGAGCCGCGCCGCAGGTACTTGATGAAAAGGCCGCTGTTGCCGTCGCTGAAATCCAGCATGAAACCGGCCTTTTCGAGGCCTTCGTACAGCGCGCGGTCGCGCCGTCGAATCTCGTCATAGATCGGTCTCTGGGTGACGGGCACCACCTTGTAGGGGATCGACGCGAAGATCAGGTCGGCCGTATTGAAGATGCCTAACATATGTGCGGTGCCGATGACTCACGGAGTACGCGCAATGCTGAACAGCCGGCAGATCGATCGATATCGAGATGAGGGCTATCTCGTGCTGGAGTCGTTCTTCTGCGGCGACAAGCTGGCCAGGCAGAAGGCCGTGCTGGACGAGCTGACCGAGCGTGGCCGCTCCATGGAGGGAACCCGCCACTTCACATTCGAGCTCGACGCGAAAGGCGAAGCGATCCCGCGGATGCTGCACAAGGTGCAGGGCGTGTGCGTCGTAGAGCCGCGCGTGCTGGACATCGCGGCCGACGACGACCTGCTCGACGTCGTCGAATCGCTCGTCGGGCCGAGCATCGACGTGTTCGGCACGAAATTCTTTCCCAAGCTGCCCAGGCTCGGCACCTCGACGCAATGGCACCAGGACAACCACTACTTCGGCACCAACACGGACGGGATCGTGAGCTGCGGCATCTACTACGAGGCGGCGGACCGGGACAACGGATGCCTGCGCGTCGTGCCGGGCAGTCATCGCGATCAGGTCCTCGTCGAGCACGCGTCGGCGCCGAATCGGCATGGGCGGTGGACCGAGGTCGACGAGTCGGAGGCGGTCGACGTCGTTTGCCCCGGCGGCACCGTCGTGCTCTTCTCGGCCAACCTGCTGCACGGCGCGCTGGACAACCATTCGGACCGGACTCGGTACAGCACCGCATGGCATTACCTGCCCGGCGATCTCGACCTCGAGAAGTTTCCGCGCGGTAGCTACGAGGACCGGTTCGTGGTGCGCGGGGCGTAAGCGTCGAAAAGTCGAAGCGTCGGACGGGAAGTCAAAGGGTCGGGGAGTCGGAAGGTTCGATGCGCGCAGCGGGGGAGGGCGAGCCGATCGACCGTGACCGTTTCGCCGCGAACCCGTAGAAATTCCGCGGCGTCGCAGGAGTTTCGCCCTGCACGTTGCGTTCAGGCTGGGTTTTCCGGCAAAGCCTATGCCTCGGACATGTACGGATAGGCGACGGAGGTCGGAGGAAGGAACGTCTCCTTGATCGTGCGCGGGGTGACCCAGCGTTCGAGGTTGAGCCAGCTTCCGGCCTTGTCGTTGGTTCCCGAGGCCCGCGATCCGCCGAAAGGCTGCTGTCCCACGACGGCGCCCGTCGGCTTGTCGTTGATGTAGAAGTTTCCTGCCGCGTGGCGCAGCGTGTCCGTCGCCTTGACGATCGCGCTGCGCTCGAGGGCGAATATGGCTCCCGTCAAGGCGTACGGAGACGTCTGGTCGCACAGTGTCAGCGTGTCGTCGTATTCCGCCTCCGGATAGACGTAGACCGTCAGGACGGGGCCGAAGATCTCCTCGACCATCGGCCGCGACCTGGGCTGCTTCGAGAGCACGACCGTCGGTTCGATGAAGTAACCGGCCGAATCGTCGACGCCGCCGCCGACCAGGATGTCGAGATCCGGGCTGTTGCGGGCATGATCGATGTAGGCGCTGATTTCCGAGAAGGCCTTCTGATCGATCACGGCGCCCATGAAATTACGAAAGTCGGTGACGTCGCCCATCCGGATGGAGGCGACCTCATCGAGAAGCCGCTGCTTCACCGACGGCCAGATCGAATCGGGGATGTACGCCCGCGATGCCGCGGAGCACTTCTGGCCCTGGTACTCGAACGCGCCGCGGACGAGCGCGGTGATCAGGGCGTCCTGATCGGCGCTGGCGTGCGCGAAAACGAAGTCCTTGCCGCCGGTTTCTCCGACGATGCGCGGGTAGCAGATGTACTTGCGTATGTCGGATCCGATCGCGAGCCAGATGGTCGAGAACACGTGGGTGCTGCCGGTGAAGTGAATCCCGCCCAGGTCGGTGTGGTCCAGCGCCGGCGGGCCGATGACCGATCCTGGTCCGGGCACGAGATTGATGACCCCGGGGGGCAGCCCGGCCTCCATCAGGATCTTCATGATGATGTACGCGGGGAGCACCGCGCTGGACGCCGGCTTCCACACCACGGTGTTGCCCATCAGCGCCGGGGCGGTGGGCAGATTACCGGCGATCGAGGTGAAGTTGAACGGACTGATCGCCAGCACGAAACCGTCGAGCGGCCGATGTTCCATGTAGTTGAGGACGCCCTCGCTGGAGAACGGCTGGTCGCCGTAGACCATCTCCATGAAGTGCGTGTTGAACCGCCAGAAGTCCGCCAGCTCGCACGCCGCATCGATCTCGGCCTGGTGAGGCGTCTTGCTCATGTTGAGCATCGTGGCGGCGTTCAGCGTCTGCCGGTACTTGCCGGCCAGGAGATCGGCGGCCTTGAGAAACACGATCGCGCGCGAGTCCCACGGCATCCGCCCCCAGTCGGCCTTGGCGTCGTTGGCCGCCGCGATGGCGTTCTCGATGTATTGCGGGCTGCCCAGGTGATGTCGGCCGAGCAGGTGCCGATGATCGTGCGGACAGATCAGGTCAGCCAGCTTGCCGTTGCGCCCCTCCTTGCCGGCGATGATCATCGGCACGTCCGCCTGATCGTGAAGGGCCTGCTGGAGCGCGGACTTCAGCGCCGCACGCGAAGGAGTGCCCGGGGCGTAGTCGAAAATGGGTTCGTTGGCCGGCTGAGGTACCTTGAAGATGCCGTTGAACATCACGTGCTCCTTCCTGCTGGTGGGATGCGGCGACGAGCGCAGGATACCGCGTGCGGTCCGCCCGCCGATACAGGGGCACCAGATCCGATCGAATCGCGGGGGCGCTCGTGCCGAGGACCGGGATGGTAGAATCCCGGGGTTCACCGTCTTGCGGCACGCGCCGGAGCGTATGCGCCATGGACCGCGAGGGTCGAAATACGCTGCGCGCCCTCGCCGGCGACCTGGTCGAGATCGCCGGCGGGGAGGTCCAGGAGCAGCGGTGCGCCGGTTGGCGGGCCTCGAACGGCCTCCGTCCGCATCGCCCGATGATCTGGATCACCGAGGTGCCCTGGGGCGAGTTCGAGCGCCGTCACGACGAGCTCCGCCCGACCTGCGCCGGTGCGGCGGCGCGGCACATGGAATCCGTGTTGCGCCGCCGCCTCTTCGTGCAGCGCCATTTTCGCTGCGACGAGGTGGAAGACGGGATCTGGTGGGTGCCGAAGCAGTACCGCGGGGCCGATTACGGCATCGAGATCCGTGAAGACCTCATCGATCAGGGTGATTCCTACGTGAAATCGCACCATTACGGGGCGGTGATCGCGGGCCCGCAGGACATCGAGAAGATCAGGATGCCGTCGGTGCGCTACGACCACGAAGCGACCTGCGCGGTCATGCGACCGGCCGAGGAGGCGTTCGGCGACGTCATGCCGGTGCGCGCACACGGACCGCGCCAGCACTGGTTCAGCCCCTGGGACGACCTGGTGCGATGGATCGGGGTGACCGAGGCGCTGATCGACCTCGTCGACCGGCCGCAGTTCATCCATGCCGTCCTGCGCCGAATGACCGACGCCTTCGTGATGCGCATGAGGCAGTACGAGGCGCTGGGCGAGCTCGAGGACAGCAACAGCCTGCTTCGCGTCGGATCAGGCGCCGCCGGCTGGACGGACGAGCTGGTTCGACAAAGAGGCGGCGGGCTGCGCCTGCGGGACCAGTGGGGCGGCGCGACCGCCCAGATCTTCGGCGAAGTGTCGCCGGAGATGCACCAGCAGTTCGCGCTGCAGTATGAAACCGAGGTCATGGAGCTCTGCGGTCTCAACTACTACGGCTGCTGCGAGCCGCTTCATCCGAAGGTGCATCTGCTGGACCGGGTGCCGCGTCTGCGCAAGATCTCGATCAGTCCCTGGGGTGACGCGGGCGAGACGGCGGCCCGGGCCGGCCGCCGATACGTGTTCAGCCACAAGCCCAACCCGGCCGTCTTCGCCACGGACGAGTTCGATCTCGCCGCGGCCGAGCAGGACGTGCGCCGCCGGATCACGGCGTCGCGGGGCATGTCCTGCGAGATCATCATGAAGGACATCAGCACCGTCAGGGGCGACGTGGGGCGCCTCGTCCGGTGGACGGAAGCGGCCATGCGGCTCGCCGAGGAGCACGCCTGCTGACGGGCGCCTTGCGGACGACGCTCCGGCTCGGGGGTCGTCGGCGGGTCGCTGCGGACAGGCCGGTCAGCAGCAGCGTCGCGGTCGCGGGCTCTGGAATCAGGCTCAGCACGCCCGTGCCGTGGTCGAGCTGCCACTGCGCGGGGGGCGTGATCAGGCTGGCCGCATCCAGAATCGCCGACAGCTCGAGCAGGCCATGCGCCTCGAAGAGATCGAACGTCTCAGCCGGATCGGGCGTGAAATCGGGATGGAAGGCGATCTCGATCTCGATGCCGGAGAGATCGACATCGTCGCTCACGTTCAAGAGGCCGATGCCGCCGGCAACCGGTCCGACGTTGAGGCGCATCGTCCCGCCGCTCGGTGTGGCGTCGACGACGCCGTCGAAGCTGGATTCGCCGGCAAGTGACAGCGTCCCGCCGTCAAGCTGCAGGCTTCCGAGATCCGTGATGTGCAGTCCGTACCGGCTGTCCATCAGGGCGCCGGTCCCGATGTTGATCGAACCGTCGCCGTTGCTGTCGGTGAACCCGAGTCCCCCGACCACGACGCCGGTCTTTGCCGTCCAGGTGCCGCCGTTGAGGGTGACCGTGCCCTGGCAGTCCTCACAGTCCGCGATGTCCACCCCGAACTCGACCGTCCAGGATCCACTGTTGAGAATCACCTCGCCAACGCTTTGGTCACCTTGTGCGATGTCCAGGTTGGATTCAACCGTCCACGTGCCATCGGTCACGGTGACCGTCCCTTCGCTGAGGAAGTTCCTGGCGATGAAAACGGCCGACTCGGCGTCCCATGTCGCGCCGGTGATATCGACCTCGCCCGTGGCGCCCACGCCGGAACCGATGAAGCTGCGGTTGCGCGTCGTCAGCGTGTCGCCGTCCGTGACGCTCACCGATCCGGTGCTGCTCACGGTGAAGCCGACCTGAAGATCGCTGGTCACGATGCCGTCGCCCGCGTGCAGAGGGCTTGGCAGGATGCTGCCGGAGGTCATGATGGCCGCGAGGTTCCGGTCGACCGGCCCTGCCGCCGCGGCAAGCGCCACGAGCGCGGGCACGATGGCGCGTGATTGGATCACCATTCTTCTTGCTCCTTTGTCGAACTGATTGTCATCCCCCTGCGACGGCGGGCTTCGTCCGGCGATGCATCGGGGGAACGCCGCTTGACGGGAACACCGTACCGCGCGACGGAACGATGTCAAGACATCAAGGTCTTGATATAGGTCGCCCCCTCGAGGGGGCGGATGCGCTCGGTGCGAGGGGCCGCCACCGCGTGTCAGGTGTGCTTCGTCAGCCAGTCGAGCAGTTGTTGGCCTTCCTCGACGCTCTCCGTCCGCACGTCGTAGACCAGCAGGTTGGGGTCGTACTCGCCGTGGACGCGTCGCACGTCGTCGGCGGTGAGGTGGAGAATGATGATCTTTCCTGCCTTCTGGATGCGCCTGAGCACGTCCGGCCACTCGATCTGGGGCTTGCTTCCGGCCCCGGAGACCCATTGCACGGCGTCCAGGTCCCTGATGGCGAGCAGGTCGTCGAGGTGGTTCAGCGCATCGGGCCCGTCGAGGTGGAAGCAGGATCGGTCGAGGTAACCGGCTTCGTCCTCGATAGCCGGGAGCACGAACCGGCGAAACAGGTCCGGACTCAGCAGTGCGATGAAATCAGCCTGGATGCGGTTGAAACGGCCCCGATCGTACATGGGCAGTTCGCTGATCGTGCCCAGTTCGTCCTTGGAACCGTATGCATGGAACGTCTCGTAGATCTGCCGGTAGATCGCCCGCGCCTGGGTCATCGCGGTCATGATCGTGGCGGGGTGATCGATCATGTCGTAAAGCAGGTTCTCCGCGCCGGCAAGCCCTTCGAGCAGGTCGATGTTGGAGTGCATGTCGATCTCGGTCAGCAGGCAGCGGCCGGCGAGACGCGATTCCGCCGCGGCGTGAAACGCCTTCATGCGCTCGAAGTACCGGTTGCGCTCGTCGAGACGCATGGGCAGGAACGCGTCCCAGTCCTTCACGATCTTTTCGGACCAGCTTGTCGGGTTCTCATCCCGGCTGACGGTCAGGGGCGCACCGAGAAAGGCGGCCATCTGGTCGGGGCCGAAGCCCGGCCGGAAAGCAGGAATTGATTCTCCCAGAAACGCATGCGATTCGAGGTACGCCTCCGCCTGCTCCAGAATGTCCGAAAAGTCGTCATCCAGTGCCACGAGGCGGGCATACCGGGTCGCCCGGGGCGTCCTTGCGGCCGTCACGAGCGTGCAGGGGCGATCGATGACCTGGTGCTGCCAGAGCGCGTCCCAGTAGCGCCGCGCCCGATTCAGGTCGGGCTTGTGCTGGAGGGTGCTGACGTCGGGCATGGGCGCCTCCGGACCGGGGGGGGGCGGGAGCCTGCCCCCGGTCGGCCGAGATCGAAACGCGCTATGCCATGTTACCTGTTTTGAGCGTCGGGTTGACCTGTCCGTCGCGGGAGGCGGTACCATTTCAGGTGGTGAACCACTCGATCCGGTGAAGATGGAGAGGCGATATCGACGACGAAATAGGGGACTGCACTGCGGGATAGAACTCGGTGACGGGATGCATCCCGACGCGGCAGGGCAAGGGCTCGCCCATGTACGCAGAGAAGCCACGACTGCACGAGCGACAGAAGGCGCATCGGGCCGGTGACTTGAGAACCATCGCCCTGGACGTCACCCCGCGCTGCAACATGCGGTGTCCGCACTGTTACGCGGCGTCCTTGCTTCATCTGGGACCTATCGAGCTGGAAGTGCTGCAGGGCGCGCTGGACGAGGCGTACGACCTGGGCGTGTTCCATTACATCCTGCAGGGTGGGGAGCCGATCCTGGAACCCGGCCGTCTCGAAGCCATCCTTCGCGCCTGTCATCCGGACGAGACGTATCTGAACGTCGTGACGAACGGGTGGAGCATGAGCGGCGAGACCGTGCGCTGGCTCAGGGAACTGAAAGTCGACAAGATCACCTTCAGCCTGGATTCGGGCATCGAGTGCGAACACGACGCGAACCGAATGCCGGGGTCGTTCCGGCGCGTGCTTGCCGCGATCGAATGCGTGCAGGCTGAAGGGCTGCTTGCCGGTGTTTCGACGGTCGTCAGTCACGAAACGCTGTACGGCAAGGGCTTCCGCAAGGCCTACGGCATCGCCAGACGCCGAGGCATACGACTTGATGTCCAGATCGCCGAGCCCGTGGGCCGATGGGACGGGCAGACCGTGCACCTGATCACGCCGGAGGATGCCCGCTACATCAAGGCTTTGCAGCTGGGTTGCCCAGTCCTTGCCAACGGTCAGAAGATGGTCAGCCGCGACATCTACTCTGGCGAGCGGGACCATTGTCCAGCCGGGACGGAGTTCATGGGGCTGACGGCGGACGGTCAGCTCCTGCCCTGCAATTTTCTGCAGTTCACGCTCGGTACGATCCGCGACCGGAGCATCCGGGAGATGCGCGACGCGCTGCTGACGTCAGGCTGGTTCGACGGAAGGCACCCAGGCTGTCTCTGCGGCGAGGACCGGGCATTCATCGATTGCTTTATCAAGCCTCACGTGGACGAGCCGAAGCCACTCGACGCGTGGCGGATCTTCGATCTGCCGCGGCCGCAGTTGTCGTGAGCTGTCATGAAGCTCTTCACCGCGCTGCTCGGCACCGAGACGAACACGTTCTCGCCATTCGTCACCGGGAACCAGAACTTCGAGCGAACGCTGCTGGTCCGGGCCGGCGCACACGGCGACGTTCCGTCGATGTTCGCCGTGCCGCTGGTGGTGTGGCGGCAGCGCGCTCGGGAGCGCGGGTGGCAGGTGGTCGAGAGTCTCGCCACGTTCGCGACGCCGGCAGGCGTGACGCGCCGTGACGTTCACGAGGCCTACCGTGAAGAGATTCTTTCGGACCTTCGGGCGGCGATGCCGGTCGACGCGGTCATGCTCAACCTGCACGGCGCCATGGTCGCGGACGGCTGCGACGATTGCGAGGGCGATCTGCTTGCCCGCGTGCGGGAGATCGTGGGGCCCGGGGTGCCGGTCGGCGCCGAGCTGGATCTGCACTGTCACCTGACCGAGATGATGGTCCGTCACGCGGACGCGCTGGTCATGTTCAAGGAGTACCCGCACACGGATTTCGCGGAGCGCGCCGGGGAGCTGTTCGAGATCGTCGCCGATACGGTCGAGGGTCGCGTGCGTCCGACGATGGCGTTGCACGACTGCGAAATGATCGGAGTCTTTCACACGACGCGCGAGCCGATGCGCGGTTTCGTCGACGGCATGACGGACCTGGAAGGGTGCGACGGCGTGCTCTCGGTTTCGCTGGCTCACGGCTTTCCGTGGGGTGACGTCGAGGAGATGGGGGCGAGGATGCTCGTCGTGACCGACGATCGCGCCGAGGCGGCGGCGGCGCTCGCGCGGTCTCTTGGCGAGAAACTGTACGCGCTGCGCGATCGTCTGCAGCCGGACTACCTGTCGATTGACGAGGGGATCGACCGGGCGCTGGCCAGTCCGCGAGGGCCGGTCGTGCTCGCCGACGTCTCGGACAACTCAGGCGGGGGCGCCCCCAACGATTCGACGTTCATCCTGCGGCGGATGCTCGAGCGCGGTGTCGAGCGAGCGGCGATTGCCTGTATCTGGGACCCGATCGCGGTGACGGTCGCGGCCGAAGCGGGAAAGGGAGCGCAGATTGCGCTGCGGCTCGGCGGCAAGATGGGACCGATGTCGGGCGATCCGCTCGACGTGACCGCGAAGGTGGCGAGCGTGACGTCCGACGGCGTGCAGTACTGCGCGGGCGCGCCGTTTTCGCTCGGTGACGCGGCCGCCCTGCGCGTGGACGGCGTCGATGTCGTCGTCAACTCGATTCGCTGCCAGACGTTCAGCCCCGACGCGTTCACGTCACTGGGGATCGACGTTGCGGACCGGCAGATCCTCGTCGTCAAGTCGATGCAGCATTTCCACGCCGGCTTCGCCCCGATCGCAGCCGACATCCTCTACGTCGCCGCCCCCGGCGCCACGATGCCGCACTTCGACCAGTTTGAATACCAGCACATCAACCCCCGTCTCTGGCCCCTCGAGAGCGAAGCCTGACCGCGTTTTCGCAGGTGGCCGTGCATCTCTGACGTGATCGAAGGTCACGCGGATGTCGACGCGCTCGTCGGCAGCGATCATTCGTCACCTCGTTCGACGTGCGCGCTCAGTGCGGCGATTGCGGCCCGTGACTGGTCGCACATCGAGGCGCCGAGTCTATCGTCTTCCCTTGTACACTTCGCGCTGCGCCCGGTGGTCGGATGAGACCTCGGCGTAGAACATCCGCTGCGCAGGGGTCATGCGCTCGAGCGCTTCCGGCGTGGGGTAGAACGACCGCCATTTCATGCCGATGTGGTTGTACTTGTAGAAGAGGTTGACGCGTTCGCGGTCGCCATGCCACGGCGCCGCCCCGTGGCACAGCGCCTCGGGGAAGATCACCACCGAGCCCGCGGGGCAGGGCACGGACCTGACGACGTTCGGATCGAATGAGCCGGAGCTGACGTCGCGCCATGCCTCGGGCATGTCGAAGTTCGCCTTGTGGCTGCCGGGCACGCAGATGAATCCGCCCTCGTTGGCACCGACGTCGGTCAGATTGAACGCGACGACGGTGTTGCCGCAGAAGATGCGGCCGTCGTGGTAGCGGTAGGTGAACTGGAGGTCCTGTCCGGCGCCGTCCCAATGGCCGCCGCCGTGAAGGTTCAGACCCTTGAATCCCCTGCGACGAACGAACGCGTAGCTGATCTCGAGGCGCAGTTCGCGGTGGATCACGGTGTGCAGGACGTCCAGGACGGGCGGCAGGTCGATCAGGTCGGCAAAGAGGGGGCCGATGCTGGTCAGGTCGCCGAGGGATGCCTCGTGCGGGTCGTCGTCCGAGTGGCCGACGCCTTCCGGCAGGGATTCGTTCGGCGTCGCGATGCCCTCGTGCGCCGCGGCGACAAGACGGTCGCAGAGGTCGCGCGTCAGGACGTCGTGCAGGACGAGGTAGCCGTTGACGTCGAAGAGGTACTTCTGTTGATCGTCCATCGACCTAAGCGTAGCCGGGAGTAAGACGAAGGGACAGATGACGAGAGCGGCCATTCCTGCCCGCCGTGATGACCTGGTGCGTCGCCGACGGGCTCGGCGGGAACGGGACAGGAATTGACGACGACGCAGGCAGGCAGGACGATCAGAGCCCGGGCGGGAACGACGTCCCGTTTCCGGGCCGCCGGGAGTTTCGATAGAGCCGGAGCGCCACTGATGTCTGAATCAGCCGAGACCCGAAGCATCGACGTTCCGCGCATCCTCGAGCCGGATCAGGTCCGGGCCTACCTGGACGACGGTTATCTCGTCGTACCGAACCTCGTCGACCCGGACGAACTGGACGAGCTCAAGCGCGACATCGTGAAGGTCGCCAGGGGCGGGTACCCGGCCGAGTCCAACATGAAGTCGGTGCCCGCGACCCTGACTGATGCCGAAGTGCTCGAAACGGTGCTGTGCATTCACCAGCCGCACTTCATCAGCCCGGTCATCGAGAAGTACGTGCGCCATCCGAGAATCTGCGGCGTTCTGTCACAGATCGCGGCGGCCCATCTGCCCTGGTGGGACGGCAGCGTCAAGTGCATGCAGTCGATGTTCTTCGTCAAGCCGCCGGGGTTCCAGGGGCAGGGCTGGCACCAGGACGAGGTGTACATCCCGACGCGCGACCGCTCGCTCGTCGGGGCGTGGATCGCGATCGACGACGCGACCGTCGAGAACGGCTGCCTGTGGGTGCTGCCGGGATCGCATCGGGACGGGTACTTGCACCGGATGCGGCAACACGACAACGACGATGAGTTCGACGGCGCCGAGGAAGCTTTCGGCTTCGACGAAACGAGTGAGATCCCGGTCGAGGTGAAGGCGGGCACGCTCGTGTTCTTCAACGGGTACCTGCTGCACCGATCGCGCCGCAACCGCAGCGACATCTACCGCCGCGTCCTCGTCAACCACTACATGAACGCGTGGTCGCTGCTGCCCTGGCACCCTGGTGACGATCCGCCCGCCCGCGCGGATGAGCGAGCGATCATCCACGTTGCCGGCGTCGATCCGTACGCGTGGAAAGGCTTCGGGCAGCCGCAGCGCCGAATCTACTCGCGAATGTGCAAGGCGAACGAGGAGTCGCTCGAGGAGAACCGCTGATCTCCACATCCGGGCCGTGTCGACCCGAAAACCCCGATCAGCGGTCGTCGACCGCGAGCACCTGGCACCTCCCCGGCGCCGCCGGCACGCGCAACGTCCCGCCGCCCTCCAGGTTCACCGTCCTGTCGCCCGCATTCGTTTCTCCGAAGTCCGTGCGCCGCACGAGGACGCGGCGATCGAGTCGCAAGCCGGAGATCACGGTGCCGGGCTCCGCAGGCACGTCGAAGGTGATCGGCCTGCCCTGGTCGAGCCATTCGGCATGCTCGAGGCTCGCCGCCCACACTTCATGGAGCAGTGCGACCTCCTTCGGATACTGGTTCTTCATGCACCAGAGGAAGAAGGTGCCGTGGCCGCGCAGCAGCAGGTGCCACAGCAGCTCCTGGTAGGCCCGTTCGCTCATCTGGCGGATCGACGGGTCGTCGGGATCCGGCTCGTAGACCGTGTGCCAGTGGACGAAAGGAATGATCGGGGTGCGCGGATCGGTGTGAGCCGCCGCGTTCGAGCCGACCTTCAGCATGTTGTAGAGCCAGCGGTAGTCCCCGTCCTCGAAGTCGTACCACGCCCAGGTCCGCGCCCACGGGTAGACCACCGGCATCGCAAACGTGTAGCCGGTCAGGGGATGATCGTCGTACCACCTGCGGCAGGGCGCGCGGCGATCCATCCGGTGCGGGTGGTCCGTCTCGAACGTTTCGAAGTAATCGAGCCAGTAGCGCCAGCCGTCGTGGGGATAGACGGCGTAGTTACCCACCAGCGCCTTCGGATACGCTTCGAGGATCGGCTCGCTGTAGGTGACGCGCGTCGCCTCGGATCGCTTGGTGCGAACGGCGATCTGGAATGCATCGAAGCTTTCGATGTCGGGGATGTGCCGCCGGCACGCGGCGCACTTCCGGGCGGCGTCCCAGGCGCGGTTGATCTCGAGCGGGCCGTCGATCTCCCAGTCACCGTAGACGAAGTCGAGCGGCACGCCTGCCCTGCGGTAAGCGTCGACGAAGTACGTCGTCTGGCGGCGCATCGGTTCGTATCGCGCGTCGATCCGAAACGGGCATCCCCTGCGGCTCGGAATCGAGGGATCGTCGACCACGTGGCCGGCCTCGTCGCGATGCGCCGTCTCCTCCGAGCCGAAGAAGCCGTACATGATGTCGTTCGCGTTCACGCATACGGGCAGGCCGAGCTCCTGCTGGATGCGCGCCGCCGCCAGCGCGCGATCGAGTGATCGTCGCGTTACGGACGGATCGGCGTCGTCCCACCGCCAGTTCGCGATGACGGCGACGCCGCGCGTGTCCAGCGCCTCGATGATCCGCCGCTGCGTCGCCACGTCGTCGACGAGAGCGTGCTGCGCCGGCCACAGCAGCAGCGGCAGGCGATCGCCGCGCGGATGATCGAGCGGGCGGGTCTGATCGAGAATGATGCGCACAGGGTCGGGGAACGCCGGGTCGGATTGGGCGGAGGTGGCGGCCAATGGGGGATTCCAGTGCGGCCTTCGGCCGCGAGAGTTCAACGCGACCTGCGGCCGCGGGGGAGATCAGACGGTGGTTCCGTTCCATCGATGCCCGGGATCATCGCGATCACCAGGCAGCCACAGGACACGATGACGCTCACGGTGATCGCGGTGCGGACGCCCCAGAGTTTGACGACTTCCGCCGATACCAGGGGCATGATCATGCCACGCACGCCGATCACGATCATGATCGCGTTGACGTAGAGCGTCGTGCAACCCGGCGGCGCGAGGTTGATGCCCGTCGTCTGCATGGCGATGCCGAACACGGCGAACGAGCCGCCAAACAGGAACCCGCCGATCGCCATCAGCGGCATCGACCAGGAGTCCGGCACGCCGCAGGCGACGGCGAGATACACGAGCATGGCCAGAGATGCCGCGCCGAAACACAGGCGGAAGTTGGTCACCCCTCCGGCGAAGCGAAGGCGCGGGGTGACGACGAGCAGCGCGAGCAGCATGCCCGCGGTGCCGAAGGCGACGAGCTGGCCGACCTGCGCCTCGTCGAATCCGAGGCGCTCGAATTGCACCGTCAGTATGGGCCGCATCCCTGCGCCGATCCAGCCGTAGAACAGCAGGACGATCAGCACGCGGCGCAGTCGCGTGTCCCGGATGACGGTGCGCAGGACCTCGTGGGCGCGGAACGGCTCCATGGGATGGTCGTCGCGCGTGGGGATGCCGCGGAACACGAGCGCCGCGGCGATCATCGGGACCGCGGCCAGGAGAAACGCTTCGAGGTGACGTCCCGACGCGCGGCAGATGGCTCCGAACAGCAGGGCGGTGCCGATCGTTGTCGCGCTGATCGCGAGAAACCGCCGGCTGAGCAGGCGCGGTCGTTCGTCCCGGCCGTAGAGATGTCGAACCAGCGTGCCGTACTGCACCTCGTAGAGTCCGTGCAGCAGCGCAACCGTGATGATGAGCAGGCAGTACGGAATCGCGGCGGTCTGCCATCCGGCGACGATGAGCAGGCATGCCGACGCGAGCATGATCGCGACGATGCCGCGCCGCAGACTCAGCCTCGCCGTAACCCGGTTGAGAAACAGGTTCCATATGTAGCCGTAGTAGCCGGCAGTGGCGATGACGCCGATCCATATCTCCGACGCGCCCAGGTTTCGGTAGGCGATGAAGTCGAAGAGCCGCCAGACGCCATGCATGGCGCCGACGAACAGGACGGCGCTGGTCACGTCCCGCCGAAAGACGGCACGCGATGAGGTCGCCTCACCTGCGGTCTGGGTCGTATGCATGGACACGGGCGGACATTCTCGGGAACTACGTGACGGCGGACAACGTGACGGCGGACAACCCGCGACTCGACGGTCGCGCGTTTCTCAGGAAAGGCCGCGCGCCGCGCTCCACTCGAAGTCCGTCTCGAACGGAAACATGGGTCGGCGTCGATGCACCAGGTCGAGTCGATCCAGGTCGACCGTGGTCACGCCCGGCGTGTTGACCCGGATGAAGCGGTCGCAGACGGGCGCGTAGGCCGCGACCGGCGCCTGGACGCCCTTGGCCACGATGACCCGAAACGACTCCGGGTCGATGCCGCAACTGGTGAGCTGCTTGAGGCTGAACGGCATCGTGGGTCGGCTGGTCAGGAGGATCGTCATGCCCTCCCCGGCTCGGACCACGGCCGACGGCCCCATGTCGTACTCGGTGAAGCCGCTGTGGAGCTTCAGATCCTCGCTGAACCGGCCGTCGTGAAGCGAGACGACCTGCACATCGGCCACCAGCGGAGGGCCGTGACGATCGTCCGTCCTGCCCCCCATGGCCAGGCGGATGGTCTCGCCGATGCCTGCCGACGCCGCCTCCTGAACCGCCACGCGGTCGGCGAGACAGACGAAGCCGGGCCCCGCCTCGGCGGCGCGGCGCCGCAGCGCGTGCGCGATCAGCGTGCCGTCGCCGGGCGAGGCGCAGCCGATGTTGTCGCCCATGTCGAGCAGAAGGACGCGCGCCTCGTCGCGCGAGGCCTCGTCGATCGCTTCGTCGATGCCGATCAGCTCGGCGACGAACCGGTCGCGGTCGTCCCAGAGCGCGTCGCCGAGCGCGTCGGCGTGCGTCTGCGCCAGGTCAGGATTGCCGTCGGTGACGACGATGAACGACGTGCCCATCTCCGGAACGTCCGCCCACTGAAAGCCGAGAACCATGCTCGCGGAAAGCACGCCGGGTTCGCGGCGCACCGCGTCGACGCGTGCGCACAGGTCGCTGAGCGGTGGATGAGCGGTGGCTTGACGTTCGATGTTGATCACGAGCGGGGGCATGCAAGCCGCCTGGGCAGGGCGGACTTCGCCGCGCAGCGTGCGCGCGATCAGGTCGGCGGCCTCGAGGCCGCGCTCGAACTGGTCCAGGTGAGGGTTCGTGCGGTAGACCGTGATCGCGTCGGTCGCCTCGACCATGGTCCGACTCAGGCTCGCGTGCGCATCGAGGGTGCTGACGATCGGCAGGTCCGGTCCGACGTGACGGCGCAGCGCGCCGAGCCAATGTCCGTCCATGTCGCGATCGACCTCGCTGACCGACGCGCCGTGCGGCGCCACCAGCAGGCCGTCGAGCGGCCCGGCCGCGTGCACGCGCGCGATGAGGTCGCTCAGCAGCGCCTCGATCGCATCCGCGGTGACGACCCCACCCGGAATGATCCGGGCCGCAAGCAGGGGAACGGCTTCGATCCCGTCGTCGGCGAGGCCCTCGAAGAAGCCGCCTGCCTCGTGGTGCGACCCGGCGAAGGCGTCGCGCACCGCCTCGCCGTAGCAGAGCGTGTCTTTACGGAACGATTCGAGCGTGATTGGCTGGTCCACGAGCGTGTTGGACTCGTGGTAGATCATCGCGAGACCGACGCGCATCAGAGGATCCCGTATCGCTCCCACGCCTCGGACGCCTTCATGCCACCGGCGATCTCGTCGCGGACGCGGTTCTCGTCGTGCACCTTGTTCCAGGCTTTTCGGATCGCCTCCTCCTCGACCTCCTTGGGCACGACGACCACGCCGTCGATGTCGGCGATGACGATTGATCCGGGTTGAACGCGCACGTCGGCGATATCCACGTCGACGTCGAGATCGACCGCCTTGATCCGGTGCATCGCGTCGTACACGCTGCGCCCCGTGGAGAATACGGGGAATTTCATGGCGGTCATCTGGGCGACGTCGCGCACGGCCCCGTCCACGATGGCACCGACGCACCCCGCGTTGCGCGCGGCCGTGGAAAGAAGCTCGCCCCAGACGGCAGCCCGCACGGAGCCGTTGGCGGCGCAGATCATCACGTCGTCCGGAGCGCAGCCGTCCACGGCCTTGAGTTCGATCTCGTAGGAGTCGGGATCTTCGTACGCGAACTCGAGCCAGAGCGTCGTCTTGCACCGTCCGACGAGCTTCGAGCACCCGGTGACGGGCTGAATCGGAAGCCGCGGCGACTGGTGCCTGAAACCGAGTCCATCCAGCGCATCCGCGAGCGCGGCGCTGTGGATCGATTCGCGAATCATGTCAAGCGTGATCGTGTCCGGCATGGAACGCTGAGTATACTCGTAAAAGGTCGAAGGTCGAAGGTCGGAGGTCGGAGGTCGGAGGTCCGAGGTCGGAGGTCGGAGGTCGAAGGTCGAAGGTCGAAGGTTGAAGGTCGGAGGAAGTCTCGCGTCGAATCATGGCCTGATCGGGAGTCGGCTACGATGGCGGACCCTCGGTCGTGAGCGCGTCGAGCGTGACGGTCGGCACGTCGGCGCCGCTCAGCATGCGATCGACCGACGGCGGATCCTTGAACCCGGAGCCGGTCACGAGACAGACGACCCGGGCGTCCGCGCGAATCAGGCCGCTGCGCCGGGCCGCGACGGCGCCCGCCGCGGCCACCGCGCCTGCCGGCTCGGAGAAGATTCCCTCCTCGCGCGCAAGTCGGCTCTGCATCGCGTAGACCGCTTCATCGCTCACGAGATGTCCCGTCCCGCCGGTGCGCTGCGTCGCGGCCACCAGCGCGTCGCCGTCCAGCAGGCTCGGACACTGCAGGCCGCTGATCTCCGAAGTGCACCGGTCGATGGCGGTCGCCTGGTCCATGCCCTCGCGCAACGGACCGGCCACCGTGTTGTTGCCCTCAGGTTGTACGCATTCGATCTTCGGTCCGGGCGTCAGCGCGCCGTCTTCGACGAGGTCGGCGAATCCCCGTGCCACGGCGAGCGCGAGACCTCCGCCGCAAACGGGAGTGAACACGTGCTCGGCGGGCGTCTGCATCTGCTCGGCCAGCTCGTAGCTGATCGTCTTCACGCCTTCCATCCCGACGGGACTGTAGCAGTACGCGGTGATCTGCATGGCTGCGTCCGGCGCCTCGCCGCGCCGTTTCAATTGCTCGAACGTCTCGCGGGTGATGTCCGGATCACGGCCGAAATCGGCGACGCGATAAAGCTCGGCCCCGTAGACGAGCATCTGGCTCACCTTGCCGGACGGTGCCGTGACGATCAGCGCGACCTCGCAAGTGATGCCTGCCGCCGCGCAATGCGCGGCGATCGCGGCCCCCGCGTTGCCGCTGGAAGTGGTCACGCAGCGGCTCTGTCCTTCGGCGAGCATGTGCGACATCGCCACCGTGGCGAAACGATCCTTGTAAGACGCCGTGGGATTGGCCGTTTCGATCTTGAAGAACAGGTTGCTCAGCCCTTCGGCCGGACCGATCCGCCGTGACCTCACCAGCGGGGTGCAGCCAGCGCCCAGATCGAGCCGATGCTCCGGCGCGACCTGCGGAAGCCGTTTCGACCATCGCCAGAAGCTGTTGGGGTGGGAACTCATGGTGCGGTGCCTGGAGGCTGCAGAACCATTGGACTCTTCGTCTCTTCGACGCCCTCTTACCCGATCCGCAATCGATGGCTCAGGATGCTGCCCTGGCCGTCTTCGAAGGCCCAGTGCGTGGCGAGGATGTCGCCGTCGGCGAGGCGAAGCACTGACGGCTGTCCGAACTTCAGGTTCTGACCTATCGTCGCGTAGTTGGCGGTGCGCTTCGATGGAGCATTGCCCCAGACCTTCTCCTGCTCGACGGTGCGCCACGTGTCGTTCGAGAAGTCGACGATGCGCACGTAGACGCCGATGTCGGATCCCTCGCGATGGCTGTGGATCGAAAGCAGCCGCTCCTCGCCCAGGTACGCCAGGTTCGACGCCTGGCCGCCGAGGCCGGTGTCGATGGGATCGGACCAGCTGGCGCCGCCGTCGTGTGACACGGTGACGTGGTTGGTGTCGTGCTCGTGGCGTGCGTCGTCCATCATCCAGACCAGGGCGACCACGCGGTCGTCCTGCATTTCGCACAGTCGCGGTTCGGCCGGATGAAAGCGCCCCCGGGGATCCTTGAAGAAACGTGTCCGGTCGTCCCACGTCGCGCCGCCGTCGTCGCTGCGCGAAAGAACGCCGATGCATCCGCTGGGGTGGCTGCCGTCCCACATCGGGTACAGCGATCCGGATGCGAGGATGGTTCCGCTTCGAAGCTGGATGGCGGGCCCGGACTGCTCGATCACCTCGGGCGTGCTTCGGGACACGACCTGGTGCGGGGTCCAGCTGCGACCCTCGTCGCGGGAGAACGACACGAGATTGTCGCCGGGTCGCACGCCCCCGTCGGCGTTCGTGGCAAGCTCGTCCGGATCCGACCGATTGAATCGATATCCGGTGGCGAGCAGGCTGCCGTCGGACAGCACCAGCGGCTTCATGTAATCCGAGTCGAATCGGTGCTCGGCGTCCCTCTCGTGAAGCGGCCCTTCGAACTGCCACGTCCGTCCCTGGTCGGCTGAACGTGACACGACGGTCGTGACATTCGTCGCCTCGAGCGCTTCGCCCAGGATGAACAGGGCCAGCAGATCGCCGGAAGGCAGGTTGACCAGGCCGGGGAAGTAGGCATGCCGGGCCCGGTTCTGAGGGTGCGGGTTCTCGTAGACGACGTGCCGGTCCGTGACTTCGATCGAGGGCATGAAGGTCTCCTGGCGAATGCGGGTTCAGGTCCATTCTACTTCGCGCTCTCGAAGCTGCTCGCGCGATCGTCGCGGGCTACCTGAACATCATCGCGGGTCTGGGCACCGCGGGCCCTCAGTCCGCCGAGCCGATCGTCAAGGCGCTACGATGAGTAGGGGTGTGCGGTCATGCCGGTCGAGTACGAGGGTGTCCTCAGTCATCACCTGAGCGAGCGAATCCACCGCTGGCGGCGGGCGCGCCAGTTGTCGCGGGTGGCGGCGATCGTCGCGTACACCATGTTCCTTCTCAGGCTCGTGACGCTCGGATCATCGGGCGAGATCGTGGCCTGGATGCTGATCGCTGTCTTCGCATCAGTGATGCGCCGATTCTGCCAGCATCGGGTCATTCAGGCGTACACCGAACGTGATCTTTGGACCTGCGAATGCGGCTACGATCTGCGCGCCAGCACCACGACCCGATGTACGGAGTGCGGCGCCGAGATGCCGTGGGACATGCAGATTGCCTGGCGTGACCCGGAGCGCCCGAACAGTAAGGATCGTGGACCTTGACCGCGGTTTCCTCTCACCCCTGGCCCCTGATCCCTGGCCCCGTCTCGCGTCTCATCGCATCGCCCATCGCCGACCGTTCGACCACTTGAACAGATCGCCCGTGCCGCCTTCGAGCGTGACGTCGAGCACGCGATGCTGATCGGTCGTCGTGGTGCGCAGCGTCTCGACTCGTCCCGTCATCCGGTTCAGACGCTCGATGCGCTCGATGCCGTCATCGAACTCGATCCGAACCCGGCGCGCCGCGTCCAGCTTGCTCTGATTGATGCCGTGCGCGAGGTTCACGATCATGAAGTACTCCTCGCCGCGCCGGTCAACGAAGAGCCCGACGAGAAGTCCCATGTCTTCGCCGTCCACGACTCGGACGTCCAACAGCGATCCGTGACCGCCGAACCGCGAGCAGCGGTATCCGTCATCTCGATTGTGCTTGCTGTACTTCGGCGCCCGGTGATCCCACAAGCGGCCGTCGCCCGCGTAGGTGATCTCGCCCTTCGAGCGCAGATTGACGAGCGCCCTGGCGAGGACGTGAACCTCCGGCGCGACGTCGCGCACGGCGAACCATGCACGCGACGCCACGGTGTTCTCATACCGGTGGGCCGACGTCGGCCCGCTCGCCTCGCGCTCGACGCCGGTGTCTTCGATCATGCTGCCCTGATATCCGTAGTAATGAAAGAAGTTGATGCCGGCCCCGCCGTGGGCAAGATGCGTGAACACGAGGAAGCGAAGATCGGCTTGATCGGGCACGCGGTAGGCGTAGGACGGCTTCTCCTCCTCGCGGCCGTAGGCCTGGAGGAACAGCCAGTAGGGAAGCCGGTATTTGCGTGCGGAGTGACGTCCCCAGGCGACGTTGTACAGGTAGCTTTCCTGGGTCGTGCCGTTGCGCAGCAGGGGGTAGTGATCGAAGGAGAGGATGTCCGGCCGGCACAACTCGACGTAGCGATCGTGGCTCACCTTCATGAACGACAGGTTCGTGAACAGCGGTGTCCGTGGATAGGTCGCGCGCACCTCGTCGGTCAGCGCGGCGATCTCCTCCAGTTCGTCATCACCCGGTTCGTCGCCGACCATGATGAACGCATTGCCGTCGACCTTCATCGCTTCGCCGATGGTTTTGAGCCCGCCCACGGATCCGCAGGCCCAGCCGATCCCGGCTTCACGCGCGGCGGCGAACATGTGCACGGCATTTCCCGGCTTCCACCAGATCAGCGTGTTGCATCCCGCTGCCTTGAGCCGGTGCGCCCGCTCGAGCGCGTGATCCTCGGGCACGCTGTTATGCAGTGCACCCAGGACGAACGGACGATCCTTCTGCCAGCGCTCGTACTTGTCGCTGAACGCGTACCAGTCACCGTCGGCGCAGGCCGGCAGCGACAGACCCAGTATGGCGAGAGTGACAATGCAAGCTCTTTCGGACATGTCTCGACTCCTGTCGAAATGGCGCTGGCAGGCAGTTTAACGCATTGGCGCTTGGGGAATCTCGAGGGTGCCACGCATGGTGCACCGTCAAGCCCGAGGCGCACAGCGCATCTCTAACCGCACTGCGCGCGTCTCGCGCGATCACGCGCGCAGGTAGCTCATCGCCGCGATCGCGTACATCTGCGCGGCCTGGACGATCGCCTCGACGCCCACGCACTCGTTGGGGCCGTGTGCAAGTGGCAGCCAGCCCGGACCGAAGCTGGGGATCGTGGGGATGCCCGCCTCCACCTGGAAGTTCTTGGCGTCCGTACCGCCGGGGAAGGCGCTGAGCTCGGGGCGCCGACCGAGCACCTGCTGTGCGGCGTCGAGCAGCGCACCGACGAGCGGGTGGTCCGCTTCGACTTGCGACGGCGCAAACCAGTCCAGGGGCGGCTCTTCGAACGTCAGATCGATCCGGGCCTTCGGGTAGTCACGGCTGATCGACTCCAGGCACGATCGCAGGTCACGCTCGAGCTGATCGCGGCTCATCCCGGGAAGCGTGCGGATATCGCTCTGGAAGGCCGCGGAGCCCGGGTACACGCCGTAGCCGACGCCGCCCTCGATCCGCACGCCGAGATTCGTGGTAGGCGACGCGCACAGAGGATGGGGCTCGAACGTCAGCTTCAGTTCGCGATCCAGGCGGTGCAGCACCTCGCCCATCACGATGCTGGCGTTTACCGATGGCATCCGGTCCGACAGGCTGCTGTGCATCTGCGTGCCAAGGACCCTGACCGTGAAGCAGGACAGGCCGCGCGACAGCAGGTGCAGGAACTCGAACTCCGGACCATCGATCCCCGAAGGTTCGCCCAGCAGGCACACGTCCGCTTTGATGCCGTAATCCGTCGCGAGAAACTCCGACCCGCAGGTCATCGTGCGCTCCTCGTCGGCGTTGACGACGAGCAGGACGTCGCCGTGCAGCGGCGCGTCGGTCTGCTTCAGGGCCGCGACGGCGTAGATCATGGCCGCGACCGCCCCCTTCATGTCGGTCGTGCCCAGCCCGTACATCTTCCCGTCGCGGATCACCGGCTTCATCGGGTCGCTCCGCCACTGCTCGCCATCGCCGACAGGCTTGGTGTCGCTGTGGCCGCACAGCATGAGTGTCGGGCCGTCGCCGCGGCCGGCGAGCCGGTAGATCACGTTCGGGCGGTGCGGCTCCTTCGCCGCGATCTCGAACCCGTCCATGTCGAGGCGCCGCAGGTGCGCCGTGATCGCCTTCGCGACCGCGCGCTCGTCACCCGGCAGGTTCGGGCTCGGCGTCGCGACAAGCTCCATGACGAAGTCGATCAGGTCGTCACGATGCTTCCGTATCCAGTCGGTGGTCATCATGATCGGTCGCGGTCCCGGGTCGCGTCGAAGACGCACGTCGTGCGGAGTCTCTTGACCCGCCAATCGGACGAAGATAGTTTCGGTTCGACTTTCATCACGCCTTCGAAAGCACTCGACATGGCGACCGCCTTCAAGGATCTTACCGCGTCTCCGATCATCCAGGCGTACATGCGCAGGACGCCGAAGTCCGCGGCGCTCGCGAAGCGGGCGCAGCAGGTGTTTCCGAGCGGCGTCACCCACGACGTGCGCTACATGAGACCTTACGGGATCTACGTCACGCACGCGCAGGGATCGCGCAAGTGGGACGTGGACGGTCATGAGTACGTCGATTACTCGGGCGGACATGGTGCGCTGCTCCTGGGGCATTGCCCCCCGGCGGTGACCGAGGCGGCGACGCGGCAACTGTCGCGAGGCACCCATCACGGCGCCAGCCACGAGCTCGAGGTGGAGTGGGGCGAGCGCATCAAGTCGATGATCCCGTGTGCCGATCGGGTGCGCTTCACCAGCTCAGGGACCGAGGCGACGCTGCTCGCGTTGCGCCTGGCTCGGGCGTTCACGGGGCGCGCGAAGGTGCTGCGATTCATCGGGCATTTTCACGGGTGGCACGACCACGTGGCGTTCGGCGTCAGTTCGCACTTCGACGGCACGGCCTCGACGGGCGTCCTGCCCGAGATCGCCGGCAACATGCTGATGGCGCCGCCGTGGGACATCGAAGCGACGCGGCGGATCCTCGAGGGCGACGACGACGTCGCGGCGGTCATCATCGAGCCCACCGGGGCGACCTGGGGGCAGGTGCCGGTCGCGCCGGGCTTTCTCGAGGCGCTGCGGCAGATCACGCGGCAGCGCGACGTGGTCCTGATCTTCGACGAGGTCGTCACCGGCTTTCGGTGCGGGCCCGGAGGCCTGCAGGGCGCGCTCGGAATCACGCCGGACCTGGCATCGCTCGGCAAGATCGTCGCTGGAGGCGTGCCTGGCGCGGCCCTGGTCGGGCGCGCGGACATCCTGAACCGGCTGGATCACCGCGCAGCGGCTTCGGGCGACTTCGAGAAGATCCTTCACCACGGCACGTACAACGCCAATCCGATCGCGTGCGCGGCGGGCATCGTCGCGCTGGACATGGTCCGCACGACGGACGTGTGCCGGAAGGCGATCGACTACGGTCGCGGCCTGCAGGACGCGCTTGATGACGTCTTCCGGGAAGAAGGCGTGAACTGGATCGCCTACGGCACGTACGGTGGATTCCACGTGTTTCTGAATCCGAACGACATCCGCACGTCGCGCGACGAGATCGAATCCGGGTCGTTCGATCGCGAGACGCTGTGTCCGCCGCTCGCGCCGGGGTTGATCATGAAGATTCGCGCCGGATGCCTCCTGCACGGTGTAGACATCCAACCCTGGCCGGGCGGCCCGGTGTCGGCGGTGCACACCGACGAGGACCGACACCTGACGGCGGAGGCGTTTCGACAGACGATTCGGATGCTGAAGGAAGAAGGCGATCTTTAGGAGCAGTCCGGGGCGGCATCGAAAGAATCCTTGTTGGGAAAATTGATTGGGGCGTAACGAACCAGGTTTGATGCCGGCGTAGCCCGGCTTCAAACCTCTGGTTGAACGAGCCCGGGGTGTTCCCTTGGATTTTACTGACCTCTGGCGGTGTTGGTCGACGGCCTCAGGTGGGGTGGTGTGGCATTGCGGTGATGTGAGAATGGTCGAGATTGGTTAACTTGGCGATCGATCCGGGACGCTGATGACGTGCAAGTTGCGATGCGAGGTGGGTTCGATCGGTGAGCGGAGGCGGTTTTACCGTCATCAGCGCAGAGACGGATTGAGAGGCGTGAACAATGGTTCTCGTCCCGGTGATCGAAGTATGTGTTCGCGGGTCGGCCTTGGTCATATCGGCGGTGGCCTCGCGTAGTTGAAGAATCCGATCCGTTGCATGAGACCGCCACAATGCGGGCAGTTGATGGGTCCGGTGGGCTTGGGTGCGGGTTGAGGCGGTTGTGAGCGCGAGTTGAGGATGGCGAGGCGAATGGCCTGCAGCGTCAATCGACAGGAGGAGGCGAGCAGTCCGTAACTGCGGACCTTCATGAACCCCCGGGGAAGAACGTGTTTGAGGAACAGGGCGATGAAGGCCAGAACCGTCAAGGTTCGTGACTTGAACCGTTCTGATCCGGAAGGCTTGTATTGNAANGTNACNTNNTCGTCNCTGAGATCANTGATGCGNNNNTCACTGATGGCGACGCGGTGNACGTANGGNCCGAGGTANTTGAGNGATCGTCGTCCGTNGCCGACNGGCGTGCAGTCNACGACCCAGTCCTTGTCCCATGCTTCAAGCGGAACGNNGTCATGCAGTTNNAGCTGCTTGAGTTCGTGTCGGAACTTGCCACGGAAGAGTCGCCCGAGCGGCGTGCCATGAACGAGGAAGTCCGTATTCTTTGGATAGACCCATCGTTTTCGATCGAGGCTGAGTCCGCCGCCGGGGACGAGATAGTGAATGTGTACGTGATAATCGAGGTTGCGTTGCCAGGTCTGAAGCACACCGAGCATGCCGATGTGGCCCCCGAGGANCCGGCGATCCATCGCCAGTTCCTTGAGAGCCTGCGAGGATGCCGCGAACATGGCGCCGTAGACATCGCGCTGGTGCCCGTACGCCACCGCGTTCAATTCGTGAGGCAACGTGAACGTGACGAGGAAATAGTCGACAGGTAACAACAGCTTCTGCTGCCTGTGCAGCCACTGGTCGATCTTGTCATGCCCGCAGCGCGGGCAGTGGCGATTGCCGCAGCTTCGGTAGGCATAATGAAGTCGTCCGCAGTCGTTGCAACGATAGACGCCGCCGGCCTGCATGTCGGCGGTGCGACAACGGATGACGTCTCGGATGACCTTGCGATGGCCGGGCAGAGCGCAGGGATTCTGCCGCAGATACGCCGAGCCGTACCATTGGAAGATGTCGGCCAGCGACGGCACGCCTCAGGGTGCGGTTACAGGTCGTGCATGATGCGGCCGATTGTTGCCTGAGCGTGGCGCCGGATGTCGGGCGTCAGGTGCGCGTAAATGGTGGTGGTTCGAATGTCCTGGTGACCCAGAAGTCCCTGAATGACTTGTAGAGGCACGCCCTCTTCCAGGAGGTGGGTCGCATAGGAATGACGCAACGAATGCGGCCAGGCGGCCTTGCGAATTTTGCTGTCTCGCAGGGCCTTGCTAAAAGCGTTCTGAACCGACGTGAGGCCGATCGGACGGTCCGCAGTGCTCATGCCCGCGCCGCCGCGACCGGGAGAGGGAAAGAGCCAGACGCGGTTGCGGTGCGTCGCCCAAAAGTGACGAAGAAGGACGAGCGTGGGCTCGGGGAGGATGACGTATCGGTCCTTGGCGCCCTTGCCGCGATGGACGTGGATGATCATTCGGTCGGCGTGCACGTCACCGAGCTGCACGTGAGTACCTTCCTGAAGGCGCAAGCCACAGGAGTAGATCGTGGTGAGTACGGCTCGATACCGGAGCAGTCGAATGCACCCCAGGATCTTGTTGACCTCCCTTCGGCTCAGAACGTCCGGGATGGTCTTTTCGTGACGTATGCGAATGAGCTTGAGCGACGGCAGGTCCTTGGGGCAGGTCTTGTCGTAGAAGAAGCGGATGCCGGAGAACGCAATGGACATGGACCCGCGGGCGAAGTGCCTGTCTTGCTTGAGATGAAGAAAATAATCGCGGATCTGCTGGTCGGTGAGCGTGTCCGGTGATTGGCGGTAGTGTTGAGCCAGTTGCCTGACGGCCCGGATGTAACACTGCTGAGTGCTTTCAGCATATCCGGCCAGCTTGAGATCGTCGGCCATGCGGTCCCGCAGTGGTGTCGTCGCCTTGACCTGCCTTTGATCGGTAGCTGCATCATTGCCGATACCACCGTTGTTCGGCTTGCGGCCGCGACCGGTCGACGCGAGTACCGGTCCAGCGGTAGATCGCTTCCCCGTAGTTCGCGATTCGCCGCCGCGCTTGCCTGCCTTGCCCCTCTTCGATACCTTCGACTTCTTCGAAGTTCTGGTCTTGCTGGCGCGCTTCGATGTGACGTTCCGACTCATTGGGTGGCTCCTTTTGCCTATTGCTCCTGCACCATGCAGGAGACGGCTTAAGGAGCTACCGTATTTCTGACATCGGACAAGCTACGGAGAAATCCACGACCACACAGAACGCTGCCGCGTAGCGGCTCCGTTCAACCTGTGCTACAACCAACATCGAGAAATCTGCCGAATATCTTGTATGTTTTTGCTACAGAAATCGTAAGAACGGCTGTTTCAAGAATCCAGGTGCGCCGTCCAGAAAACACAGGCCCACTAATTCCGTAATTAATCACACAATCCTCAAACTCGACAT
>NYZC01000002.1 GCA_002686995.1 Phycisphaeraceae bacterium
GATTGATCTCCACGGGCTCCTCGGGCCGGCCGCGGATCACGATGGCGGTCTTCGGGCAGCGGAAGGTGTTGTGGTGGAAGCTCATTCGTGTGCCGGCGATGTTGGTGCCGTCCCGACGGTCCCGACCGCCATGCATGTCGAACATGTGGCTCAGCGATACACCGATCTCGACGTTGTGAGCCGCCTCGTAGCCGCTCGGAGTCCGCCCCGTGCCCGCGATGGAATGCCGGTTGTGGTTGAACAGATTGCGCTCGACGAGCACGAATGCCCGGTTCAGCACCACGCCGTAGCCCATGCCGGTGTACTGGCAGTGATGGATGTAGTTGTGGTGAAGGTGATGCCCTTCGCCGTCGACGAGGTAGATGGCGCCGTGACTCCAGCCGGCGAGCTCGCAGTTGTCGACCTCCAGGTTCGGATGCGCCGACCTGATCCCCACGGAAAGCGGGAACTTGTAGTAGTAATCATGGCCACCCATCTCTCCGAACGAACGGCGGTGATGGTCAAGGCGGCGATGAGGATCCGGACCCCGTAGACGCAGGCCGGTCACGCGAACGCCCGGTCCCACCGCTTCGACGAGCGGGTCCGTCGCGAAGGCGTCGCTCGTGATCATCGCTCCTTCGGATCCGTTGTGTCCCCGGTCCCCGGCCAGCGTCACCCCGGCCGGAACCTTCAGCACCAGCTTCTCGATATGGACCCGCGTGGTGCAATCGATCATGACGTCGCCGGGTATGAAAACCACTTCGCCCGCCTTCACTTCTCCCAGGGCTTCGAGAAGCGTGTCCAGATTCGACGCTTGATGGTCGCCGCGGGTGACCCCGGCCCGGTAGCCGCGGCCACCGCCGATCGGCCCTCGTTCGTCCGGCTGCGCACCGTACACCTGTCCGTCTATCTCAGTCCACGTCTGCCCGAGGGGCGGCAACGGCGCCCCGTACATGTTCATCTTGCCGGGCAGCCCCTCATCGCCGAGGCTGGTGCGCGCGAGCACCACGGTCAGAGCCGCCGTCACGACGACCATCATTCTTTTCATGGCATCGTCTCCTGCCTACCTGCGACCGGGCACGGGCTTCGACTCTCGATAGAGGTCCAGGTGCGACCTGATCAGCTCGGCCCGGTGCTCGGCGCCCGCGGATTCGGCGAGCTCCAGGGCCCGGCCGGCGACATCCACGGCGCGGTCGAAGCGGCCGGCGGACGCCTCGGCCGCGGCGAGGGTGTCAAGGATGGCCACGTCCCGATGGTCAGTCAACGCGGCCGCGCGCTCGGCCAGCCTCACCGCTTCTTCGGGCCGGCGGACCTGATCGTCGGCATCGGTGGCCAGGACCCAGGCCAGGGCGTTCAGAGCGGTGGGCGACTGCGGCTCGAGCTGCAGCGCCAGTCGAAAGTGCTCGACGGCGTCGCGTGATCGGCCGAGCAGGTTCAGCCCCAGCCCGAGTCCGTGGTGGGCGGCGGCGAACTGTGGCGCGCACCGGATCGCCTCGCGATAGTGATGGACCGCTTGCTCGAGCTCGCCGTTCTCGCCCAGCACGGTGGCCAGCTCGTAGTGGGTTCGCCCGTGGTCGGCGTTGATCGCCACGGCCGCGCGAAGCTGATCGATGGCCTCCTCCACATGCCCGCGCGCCCGCAGAACCATGCCCAGGTTCCTGCGGACCTCGAACGCGCGGCTCGTCAGGCGCACGGCCTGACGGTAATGCTCGATGGCGTCGTCGAGCCGACCTTCCTGTTCGCAGGCCAAGGCGAGATGGTTGTGCGCCCGGGCGCGGCTCCGGTCGTCGGGTGCGTAGTTCAGGGACTTGCGGTACATGGCCTGACGGCGCAAGCCTTCCTCGGGCCCGACCAGGCTGTGCCCATGGTAGGTGTAGAAATCGAAGCGCACGCGGCTGTGAACCACGGCCGTCCACATCAGTACCGTCGCGAGGGCCGCGGCGACGGTCAGCGCCTGCACCTGCCGGCCGCGCGCCCTTGCGATCACCGCGGCGGCGACGAACAAGGCGGCAGCCGCGATCGTGGCGGTGGGCGCGCCGGGCAGGTCGAGGGTCGCGCCCGTCGCAGCCACCAGCCCCGCGGTTGCGACCGTCGCCACGACCGGCCGTCCGATGAGGCCCGTCCACCTTTCGAATCGGCGCATCGGCGAGGCAGCCACGGCAACCGCGGCGGCAAGCCAGCGTGCGGGCAGGAGATACACGCTGGCCAGGACGATCATGTAGTAGCTGAACCAACCGATCCTTAACTCCAGCACCTCGTTGCCCACGTGCAGGGCGACGGCACCCAGCCATGCCAGCATGCGCCAGCACCGCCAGAGGCGCCCGACGTGACACACGGGCGCCAACAGGTACGAGACGGCCAGGAACAGTTCGAGGACCACGACGGCCACCGACGCGATCATCCAGAATGTGTCGGCGCCGACGCCGACCCGGCCGGCGATGTCCCGGAACCACACGGCGACGACCTTGCTCTCGGCGATCGATCGCAGTGTCAGACCTGTTCGCCACTCGGTGTCGAGCTTGGCGACAGCGGTCCAGACGTAGACGATCGCGATCGTCGCCGCCAGCAACCCGTAGGACCAGGCACTGGTCTCGGGCCCGGCGCCGCCACCTGGCCGTACCTCGTCGGCGCTCGATCCACCGCGCAGCCCGGATAGTTGTAAGGATCGGATCGAGGGAATGAACGTCAGGCACAGCAGCGCCAGCGAAATGAAGTAGTGGTGCTGGTATCGGTCGAGCAGGCTCATCGACCAGCCGTAGGTATACAGCAACGCGATCAGCCCCAGCACCAGGCGGTTCGTACCCGCGAGCACCGTGACGAGGGCAAGCCATCCGATCAGCAGCATCAACCCCACGTACCACGCCGCGGTGGGCACCGGGTGCAGCGCGTCCAGCCAGCGGAAGTGGGCGACGTTGAATCCCCCCGCGCCGTAGCGCGCACCGTGGGCGATCATCCCGGTCCAGGTGTCGAACGCGAGCAGGATCAGAAAGCCCTTGACCAGCAGATAGGGTCGAACCGCCGGCACCGGTCCGTACCAGTAACGATTCCAGAAATTCATGCTTCGGGCCCGGGCGGGAGGGCGCAGCCCACTACCGAACTACGGAATGTCGAAAGTGAACTCGTCGTGGTCCAGGACGCACACCTGACCGTTGTCGGTCCCCAGAATCAGCTCGAGCCTGTCGTCGCCGTCCCAGTCCACGGCGTGGACCGCGCAATTGTGTCCGCCCGCCACGATCGGCCAGCCGTCGTGGCGAAGAAAGCCGCCGGACCGGAACTTCGGGTCCGCGTTGCTGCCGACGTTGCGAAACCACTTGACGGTGGCGTATCGGAAGCGCCCCAGCACGACCTTCGGATCGTCCGACTCCATGTACCCCGCGCCCCACCCGACGAGAATGTCCAGCCGGCCGTCCGCGTCCAGGTCGGCCACGCAAAGATTCGAGCGGCCCTGCCATGAGCCCGGGACGATGTTCATCCCGTCGAGCTTGATGGGGCTGCCGTCCTCCAGCAGAAGCGCCGTGCCTTCGTCGATGACAAACGGATCGGCCTCGTCCGCCCGTCGATACAGCGTGGCGTGTCCGAAAGGATCCATCGCAAATAGCTCGGACGCGCCGTCACCGTCGAAATCAACGATCCACGGCCGATGGCGCCAGACGGTCTGAAACACGTCGCCGCCCTGGCGCAGCGGCTGGCCCGGCGCGAAGTGCGGCTCGGTGGCCGTGCCCACGTTGCGGTAGAGATAGACCTCGCCCAGGCTGTCGGCGACGATGAGGTCCTGCCGGCCGTCACCGCACCAGTCGCCCGCCGTCACTCCCGTATAACCCCACTCGTCTTCCGCCGGGCCCTGCAGATCCCCCGCGCCGTACCTGGCGGACCATTGTCGAATCTCGGCCCCGTCGGTGTCTTTGAACGAGTCCAGCGACGTGAAGCGCGGCTGGCCGGGCGTCCCTTCGTTCCTGTACACCATCACCGTGCCGTGCTCGCATCCGCTGATGATGTCGTGCACCCCCTTGCCGTGGAAATCGACCGCGGCCGGCGTGAGAAAGCCGTCTCGGCCCAGCCCGCCTCCCCCGGTGGCATGGATGTGAACGGGTTCGGTCAGGACGGGCACGTTGTCCTGCATGCCTTCGAAGGCGCAATGCAGAAGGTACCCGCCTCCCGTCGACGACGCGACGCCGATCCGGCCTCTGAAGTCGACCACCACCGGAGCCGTATATGAGTAGTAAAACTTCAGCGTCTCACCGTCGACATTCCTGACCGGCCCGCGACGGATCCACTTAGGCTCGCCCGGACGCCCCACGTCCTCGATGAACCCGAGATGCCAGTTCTCCGTGCCGTAGATAAGGTCCAGGTCGCCGTCGCCGTCGAGATCCGCCACGGAGAACTGCCAGCCGTACGGAAGTTCGAGGGGCTGGCCTTCCGCGTCGATCACCGGTTCGGGCCGGCCGTAGGCGCCGTCGTCGGCGCGACAGATGTACAGCCGCATGAGCGCCGGTTTCCCGAGCCACCGACCCTGGTCGTCGTAGCGCTTCGCCGCCGCCTCCGCGAACGGAAGACCTTCGACGTCCTCCTTGCGAAGCGGCGGGTAGTACTCGTCGATGTCTCGCGTCGCCAGGATCACGTCACCCGGCTGCGTCGCATCGCCGTTGATCATGTGCGCCTGGCCCATGTCTCCGCGGAATACGCTCCGCGCCTCGTCGTCGAGGCGGAAGAGCGTCTGTCGGTGCCTGAAGCGAATCCCGCCGTCGAACGCGGCGTTCTCGTAGATGGCCACCTCCGTCCCGTCGAACAGCACCAGCTCGGCGCGCGGCCCCTGTCCGGTCACCGTCTGCGCCGACAGAGAACTCGGCGACGTCAGCCGATGCGGTCGGAAGAACACGGGCAGGTCGTTCTCCCAGCGGGCAAGCTTCGCCGCCCACAAGCTTGTGGTCCGCATCTCCAGCGTATCGGCCAGGAAGCTGTTGCCGGCGAGCACCAGCTCCAGCTCGCCTTCCCCGGTGAAATCTCCGAAGGCCGCCTTCTGCGTCTTGCCGATTCCGAGGGGAATGACGGCCTCCGGTGCGAACTCGAGCTCACGCATGAAAGGACCTCCAACTGCAAAGCGGCGAAGCCGCAAGTGGTGAGACAAGAGCAGGAGTCAGGAAAACCTACTCGTTGCCCGTTCATTCTCTCGTCGATGCGATCGGGTGATGGAACCCCATGTCGACGACGCCCGTATCCGGCTTCGAGTCGCTTCGCGTCGTCAACCGGTCCATGCCCGCGTCCACTGCGCGACCCTTGCCGGCATCCACGCATGGGCTCTGTTCTCCCTGGCCGGCGGACGTCTGGCTCAGGTAGCAACGCCCCTTCGGGCCGGTCCGGAACATCGGATCGCGAGAGAGGTTTCCTCCGCGATCGACGGCGCCATCGGGAAGACCCCCCTCGATACAGCTGTGGGCGATTTGCGGGCGACCCGGTTCCTCGATCTGTACCTGGACTGGAGCCACCTCCACGAAATCGATGTCCATGGTCCCGCCCTCGTGGCTGTCGAAGCGCACGGCGGAGGCCCCGGCGAAGGTTTTGCCGAAGGCGAAGCTGCCCCACTCCGTCCACGCCTGCTCGTCCATCCTGAGCCGCCACCGGTGCTTGTCGAAATCGAACTGCATGGTGATCAGGTACCACCTGCCCGCGACGTACGGGCCCACCTGGATAATCTTGTCGCCGAAGCGGGCCGACACGTTGCCGTCCTTGCCGAACCGCATGATGGATGCATAGTCCCCCGAGGACGTCTGCCGCACGGAAACGCTCACCATGCGATCGGATTGAGCGGGTCGGACATAGGTGCGGACGGTGTTCCGGTCTTCGTCAAGCTCGGTATCGAACCAGGACCGGACGCCCTGCTTCTTGCCGCTCGATCGAAGCCTCTGGGCCCTGGCCCCGTNTCGNCCCGAGGCGTATNGGGTGCCGATGGCGTTGCAGGNGGCGTTGGCNCTGTTCGTCGTCCAACCTCCGCCGCCTTTCCACCGCTCGCTGGCCGGNTANTCGTCAAACTGGTCATACACCGTGGACGGGCCGTCGTATGCCCCGAAGGACTGCGGGTTGCCCCACACGATCGAATTGAGGATCAGGGGCGACGCTTTCTCCAGCACGATGCCGGTACTGCCGGCGCCGGTGATGGTGCAGCCATCGATCAGGATGTTTTCGGAGCCGCCATAGATGCGGATGCCCGAGTTGCTGTCAGAGGACCTGGCGTCCACGAGCACGTTCTTCATCTCGATGGACTTGCTGGAACCGTTGATCCGCACATGCTGAGCCGTCGTGTTCGCGATGCGGACGTCGGCGAGCTCGACCGGGTTGCCCGGCTCCCGGCTGCGCTTCGATCCGTAATCCCAGCCGAGGTACATCTTCCCGTAGCTGCCGCCTTCGATCCGAAGGCCCTCGAGCGGTCCATAGAACAGGACGGGGGCGTCACACTCGACATCGACGAGTCGAACGTCCGACATGGTGTTGTCGGGGAAATATTCCGGAACGGGACTGTGACTGTAGATGCCGTACTTGCCCGTGACCTTGTGGATGCGGACGCGCCGCAATTCAATGTCGTGGGAAACAATCACCTTGCCCTTGGTCCAGTGATTGCGGATCCCGAAGGCGTTGCCGGCCACGTTCTCGACCGAGCAGTCCTGGACCAGGACACCCTGCACGCCGTCCTCGATCTCCCAGGCGTTGCCGTCGGACCGGGGCGCGTTCCGCGCATGGCAGTTGATGAAGCGGATGTTGGTCGTGACGCCTCCCGACGTGCGATTGGCATCGCCGCTGGCATCGAAGCCGTCCTCAGCGTGGTCCTCGATCACGCAGTTCCGCGCCTCGCAGTCGTCGGAGTTGAGACCGAAGTCCAGACCCACGAACGGCCGGAGGATCGTGACGTCCTTGACCAGGACGCGCTCCGCATGCTCGAAGACGATGCCGCGCGGGTTGTAATACCCCGACTGGTTGTAGATGTTGCCGTCGACGGTCAGCCCCGTGATCCGCACGTTGGCGATACGCTTCGACTTCGTGCCCGTCCCGAAGATGACGTGGACCTCGCCCTCCTTGGTGGTCTTCGCCACTCCGTCCGCAAGCTTGATCGTCGCGCCGGCGCCGGACAGCTCGATGTCGCTGGACGTGATCTTCAGCGTGCGGGTCACCAGGTACGTCCCTCGGGGGAACACCACGACGCCGCCGCCGGCCTCGGCCGCCGCGTTGATCGCTTTCTGAATCGCGCCGGCGTCGTCGGTGGCCGCGTCGCCCCGGGCACCGTACTTCCTGACATCGAATGACGTCTGGGCGATCGCGACTCCGCTCCACATTGCAGCCAGCGCGGCCAGGACGGTCAGGACGGCAGGACGGTGCGGACTCCGCCTCGAGGTTGTTAAGGACATGGTCACTGCTCCGTCGTTCGTGTGTGATCGATCACGTCCAGGCGGACTCGATCGTTCTCGAGAAGGTCATCACGGCAGGAAGGTGCCGTGCCCTTGCATCCTCACCGTTCCAGGTAGGGCTGGAGCTCGATGAAGTTGCAGATCAGTTCCTGCCCGACGGGGCCGCCCGGCGCTCCGTCCTCGGCCCAGTCCAGGACTCGCAGCGTGCCCGTCGTTCCCTTGGCCCGGAACACGCGCCAGTGGTAGTTCATCCAGAACAGATTACCGCGCTTGAAAGGTCCCTCAACGCGACCGTAGTGCTGAGGGAAGCTGTACTGGAAGCTTCGCGCGTCATCCACGTCGACGCCTTCCAGTTCAATGCGGACCACGTCCGGCTTCTTTTCGGATACGCCGTTCATCAGGTTCTTGTGATCGGCGGTCACCATCTTCATCGAGTAGAGCCGGCCCGGCTCGAGGTTCCTGATCGGCTGGGAAAAGACGTTCGGTCCGCTCGCGGTTCGACGCATCCAGACAAATCGATTGCCGACGGCACGGGATCGTGCCTGCAGATAGCCGAAGCCGGGCCTGGTCCTGACCTCGGCGCTGCCGGTCTCCGCGGCCTCGATGGTCCAGCCGGTCGCCCCCTCCTCGAAATCCGGATTCCGGATGTGGCTGAGGACGTAGGGATCGTCGGTCAGCGGCTCGGTATTCCCTTCGATGCAATAGTGCCGATACAGGCGGCCCGACCAGCGGATCGTCTCTTCGTCGGCATAGGACGACGCCCATTGGGACAGACCGCCGAGCCCGGCGAACACGGGGTGCGTCGCCAGGAGACGGTACTGCATGTCCATACCGACCTTGAAGTCGACCGAAGGGTAGAAGTTCATGCTGTAAGTCGGTTGCTCCATGTAGCCGAGGACGATGATCATGTGGCGAGTAATGTCCGGAAGAGCCTTCTGCCACCGCACCATCTTCCGCACCATGCCCTGGTACTGGTCGTCCGCCTCCTGCCGGGTGCGATACTCGCCGAAGTAGGTCTCCCAGCAGATGTGTCCACCGCCGGCCACGACCGCCCGGGCGAATTCCTCCGTGACGTCGCTTCCATAGAGCAAGGTGGAGAACGCGTCGAAGGTGCGACCTGAAAACCGCGCATCGTCGGAGATGCGTTCCACGGCGCGACGGTACACGTCGTAGATCGGCAGGTCCCCGCCGGTGAATTCATCCACGATGATTCCGCTCATCAGCGGGTTGGTCATGCCGGCGGCGCTCGTCCAGTGGGCGAACGCCTCCTCGACCTGTGCCGCCGTGTCCCGGCTCTTGATTTTGGGCAACGGCGTGATCGAGATCCATTTTCTGCCCATGGATTTCCAGCGCTCGAGGTGGGGCGGTGAATTCGTCGAGGTCACGAGCGTCGCGACGTTCGGCAGGACGTCGCGGGACAGAAACTCCCAGTCGTAAGGCCCGTGCGCCTTGATCTTCGGATTGCGCGGAAAGTAGACGTACTGGATCTCTGGGATCGCCCGGACCACGAGCGTGACCGAGGGCCCGTCGTGCTCCCACGTGATCCCGATCTCGTGATCGCCTTCGTCCAGGTGCCTGATCGCTTCGAACGTCCGACCGCCGTTCGAATCGCGCGCCATGAGCGGGCCGGCCCCGACGCCGTCCAGGGTGAGGGTCGGTGCCGACGGGGTCGGGGTGTCGACGGCGACCGAGACGAAGACCCATCCTCGCCGCGGATTTCTGAACGTCGCCCGGTTGCGGTCCGGAAGCTGCTGATTGAGCAGCTCGATCGCGAAGTTGTTCAGGACCTTGGCGCCCTGGAGCCGCGCCGGCCTTCCGCGCCAGGTGATCGCCTTTCTCGTCGTCTCGCCGATCCGCCGGCCTCGGTCGTCCATCGCCGTGGCGGCGACGACGTAGTCATCCGCCGCCAGCTCGGATGCGTCGAGGATGACTTGCGCCTCGTGGTTGCGGATCGTCGCCTGACCCTCGACGATCGCCGGATCGTTCGGGTCGCGAAGGGTCGCAGCCTTATGGATCGCAGCCTTATGGATCGCAGCCTTGAGGACGCCACCACCTGGAAGGAGCCGGCGCATTCGGTTCAGGTCCGCGAACGCCACGACCTTGCCGGCCTCCGGATAGGTGAGCGCCTCGACGCCGGGCTGTCGGAACAGCGTGACGTCCTTGCCCATCGGGCCGGCCTGCTGCTCGTACAGTTCGAGAATCTCGTCGTCGGAAAGAGCGCGATCGTAAATCCGCACGTCGGCCATCGACCCGCGGAAGTGGCCGCCGCTCTTGTACAGCTCGCTGCGCCCGACGATCAACGGCAGCCCCTCGGCCGCAGGCTTCGTGCTGCCGCTGTGTGAGCCGACCCGGACGCCGTCGACGTATCCGGCCCTTCCCGAATCGCCGAACGTGTAGGCAATCTGCAGCCACCGGCCCTTTTCGATGACCCCGTCGCCGAAATAGAGCTTGTCGTAGAGCTTGCCGTCGGCCACGAGCCCGGTCATGTTGGTGCCCTTGAACGCCAGCACCATCCGGCTGTGGCCGTAATCCTGACCCGTGCTCTGCGTCACCAGGCCGCCCCGCAGGGAATCGGGACGAATCCAGACCACGATCGAGCCGACCTTGTTGCGCTCCAGAATGGGACGGATGCCACCGTCCAGATAGTCGTCCTCACCGTCGAACCGCATCGCCGATCCGAACGCGCCCTGCTCCCAGGTCGCACCGTGAACCTGGGCGCGGTTGTCGTGACCGCTGTGGTCGAGGACGACCGGCCCGGCTCCCTCGGCGAAGGTGTAATGGAGGATCAAGCCGTCCGCCGCGCCCCGGGCCGGAGGGCAGAAGATGCAGCACGTCGTCGCGACGGCCCACATCAGCGCGAACACACGAACGTCGAGTCGAGACTCCGCCTGCATCAGTCGGTTCTCCGTCGCTTTGTGAACATCCACTGAATCGTGAAGAGTCATCGAGGAAGCCGGGACCTCCGGGCATCGCAGACGGACGCCCGACGGGCCCGGGCGCCGCACCCCCGCCAGGTTCTCGAGGGCAGTCCCGGCAAATCACGACCTGCCGGGTTCACTGACAGAAGAACTCGACGCCGCGATCCACGAACGCGTAGATCTCATTGCTGTGACGCAATGCCACGTGGCCGTCAAGGAACCCCGTGTTCACGGTGTACCTGAACGATGGTATCGCGCGGTCGATGCTGTAATACGCGCCTCCCGCGTCCTGTATATGGTTGCCGTACCACACGAAGGTGTCCACGTGATTCTTGCCCAGCAGGTCGCTGACGATGGCCCCGGTGAACGGCTTCTCGGGGCGAACCTCCGCCTCCCCCTGCTCGACCGTCCGAGGCGGTTCGACCTGCCAGGAGCCCGAGGCGATCTCGTACGACCGGCCGTAAGTCGTCAGCACGTACGGCACGAGGACCTGCCGGCCAGAGTAATTGCGCGTGGTCATGTTGCCGTTGCCGGCGAACCCTTCCGGTATCACGGATTCCCGCACCGGACAGAGAAACACCTCCGAGTAGCGCTCCTCCAGGTCCTTCGGGTACCCCCATGGCACCGACTCGTTTATGCCTCCCGCGCGATCGGCGACGGCGTCGAGCGCCTCGAACTGCCACATCGTGACCACCGAGCTGTCCCGGCGGGATTCCGGAAGCATCCCATTAGAGTCGTAGCCGTAACTCAGCACGGCCGTGGTAATCTGTCGCAGGTTCGACCCGCAGCTCGTAAGAAGGGCAATTCGTTTCGCGCGCTTGATCGCCGGCAGCAGCAACGCAATCAGCAGGGCGATGATCGAGATCACGACCAGAAGCTCGATCAGCGTGAAACCAGCAGGCCGTCCGGTGCCACCCGCAACGGGTGTGCCGCCCGGGTCGGCGATATGCTCCAACTCGTTCATAGGCGCGATTCGCAGGCCATAGGATCCTACGGCCGGAACCTGAAGCTGACGGTATTTACATATAGCGCATCCATATGGCGCAGTCAAGGGTGGCTTCCTGAGTCCTTTCATCCCCGTCCTCTTCCTGGGTCCCGGCGCACGGTTAGAACCGCGGCCCTCAGATCCCGTTCGTCTGCGAACCGTCGTCCGCCAGCATCAGCGCGATCGCATGCACGGGATTGTGGCCGATGTAGTCCCGTCGCGGGCCGCGGACATCACCTTTTCGTTTCAACTCGGAAATCGATCCGCCGGACGGGTGAAGAAACTCGAGGATCGTGCCGTTTTTCTCGAGCGAGGCGGCCGCGCCCGTCAGCGCCGCCGTTCCGATCCGGCTCGCGAGCTCCGGGCAGTCGTAGCGCAGGAGCCCTCGCATCACCCAGTACGTTTGTGAAAGCCACGTCGGTCCGCGCCACATGTCATAGCAGAACGTCGGATCGTCCATGGCGACCGACGGCACGGGAACGTCGGTAAGGAACGCCTCACGATTGGAAAGATGCTCGACGAGGCGATCGACCTGCGCGGCGGTGGCCTGACCGGCCACCATCGGCCAGAAGCAGGCGACGGTCTTGACGCGCACCCACCTGCCGGTTTCGGGGTCGCGGTCGTAGAACAGCCCGTCACCATCGTGCCACAAGGTGCTTCGGACCAGGTCCGCAAGGCGCTCGCAGTGCCCGCGCCACCGCGCGGCATCATCGGTCGAACCGAGCAGATCCGCGATCGTTGCCATCGACTCGTAGCACATCCCCATCTGCCCGCACAGGTCGGCACAGGCCAGGGGCCTGACGTTGTCGTCGAGACCGTCCCAGCGTGGACAGGCGTCGTATCCGCTCTCCCACTGCGTGTTGCCCACGCAGTCCTCGAACCAGAAGAGTCCCCCCGGCAACCTCCGATTCTCTTCGTACCAGCGCAGGCACGTCACCGCACCCTCGTATGCCATCCTCAGAAATTCCGTGTCGCGCAGTCCCCGGGCGATGTGCGGTACGACTGTCGGCCACAGCGGCGGGGGGCTGTATTCGTAATCTGGAACCAGTCTCTCTTGACCATGGTCGTCGACAAGGACCCGAACCAGACCCGGTAGTCGACCATCGGTCTTTCGCAACGTCCTGACCAGCAGTCGAATCTGTCGGGCCGCCAGCACAGGGTCGTACGAAAGAACATCAAGAACACAGTGGACGATATCCCAATGCCCGAAAGCAGGAACGTGATAGCCTTGTCCCACACTGATCCAGGTGTCATCGAGCATGCCGATCGGCGCCCGGCATGAGCGCTGATGCAGCGCCCAGCCTTCACGCCACAGCGCCTCCCATGATGCACACAGCGATCCGGGGAGACGAGGGGCCTGCTCACACCATCTCGCCTCGGTGATGTCGGCCATGAAGAACCTCCTATACCGTCAACACCGTGAGACGCGCCAGGGCTCACATTCATTGTGTCTCGGCTGCTCATCTAATCTCAGGCCTGACCGATCAGGAAACTCGTATCGAGAGAAGTGTGACTCCAGCCTCGATGAAAGTTCTTCACAAGCGGATGTGTATTGCGAGTTCTCGAAGACGTTGTCCGTCTCACGTGGATCCGACGACAGATCGTAGAGTTCATCCGGAAAGCGCCCGGTCGGGCCGGGATATCGTCGTATGAGCTTTCTGTCGCGGGTCCGGACCATACGCGCGTTTCCATACTCACCGAACACCTGCTCTCCCCAGGGCTCCCTGACATCGCCCTCGAGGACTGGAAGGTAGGACCTGCCCGGCGATCGGATCTCGGCGGCTGTCCTGCTGTCCAGACGGACGCCGGCGACGTCCAGAAGCGTCATGAACAGATCGCAATGATCGACAAGGGCATCCGGTTCCGCTCCCGAAGCGGCGCCCTCGGGCCACGACAGGAGGCAAGGGACGAGGATGGATTCTTCGAAGAAGTTCTGAGGCACCGTCGAGTTGCCCTTCATCTGTGTCCCGTGATGTCCCTTCATGAGCCCGTGATCGCTGGTGTAGACCACGAGCGTGGAATCAAGCTGACCGGACCCGTCCAGCTCATCCAGCACCCGGCCCACCTGCTCGTCGATGACCGTCACCGCCGCGTAGTACTGAGCCAGCGACTCGAGATACTCGGGGTCCTCGAAGTCCCGGATCCGGAAGCGGGTGCGGCCGTGGCAAGGCGGGAATTGCTCATGGGGAATGTCATCAAACCGGCCCTTTCGATACCGGCGGGCGAGGCGCTCAGGCTGATCTTCATGAGGGGTGTGGGTGTTGACGTATCCGACCAGGAGGAAGAACGGATCGTCCGAGGTCCTGTCCCGGAGAAAATTGATCACCTGGTCGGTGATCAGATTCGCCTGGTGTCCGCGCCGGACCACGTGCGTGCCCTGGTCTGAAAAACCCTGCACTCCCACATGGGGGAGCTGGTCGTTCTGATAGCTGAACCATCGATCGAAACCCGGATGAGGCACCCAGCTCCTCCCGCAATGCCATTTTCCGATCAGGCCGGTCTGGTAGCCTGCAGACTGGAGTAGTTGCCCGACGTTCGTCTGTCCCTGGAGCCCGGGGTGATCCATTCCTTCTCCGCGCTCCTTGATCCAGTCGTGAATCCCGTGCTGCGAAGGCAACCGGCCGGTCAGGAAGCTCGCCCGTGCCGGAGAACAGACTGGTGAGGGTGTGAAGGCACGGTTCATCCTGGAGCCGGTCTGCGCGAGATAGTCCATGCTGGGCGTGACCAGTTCCCGATTCCCGTAACACCGCGCGGCCCACTGGCCATGATCGTCGGTCATGAAGACCAGGATGTTCGGTGCGGTATGCCCCATGGATGTGTGGTTCTCTCCCGGGCGTGCCCGAGTCTGCGACAGGCATTCTCGACGCCCGTCGACAGAAGTTCAATCGAGCACTCGAACCACCTGCACGAGGACTGCCCCTTCGTTGATGAAAACGCTGTGCGCCGGTGAGCAGAATGTATGCTTATCTGCCGGCACAAGACGAATCGTGCCGATGACCGCGTTGGTCACCGTTCAAGCCCGAGGAGAACCCCATGGCCCTGGATTCACCGGCCGGCAGCCTTACCAGTCCCTTCGACCTCCCCGACGATGAAGGTTACGTGTGGCTGAAGGGCAACCTGCATTCCCACACGACCAACTCCGACGGCAAGCCCTCGCCCCAGGAGCGCGTGGACGGCTATGCCCAACGGGGCTACGACTACCTGTGCATGTCCGACCACTACACCATCACGCGCATCGACAGCGTCGACTGCCCGGAGAATCTGACGCTGATCCAGGGCGCCGAACTGCATCCGGACAACCCGTTCGGCGGGCAGCGACATCACTTGCTGTGCCTGAATCTCCAAGAGGACATCGACTCGACGAGGATGCCGCCGCAGCACGTCATCGACGCCGTCAACGAGCAGGGCGGCGCCGTGTTCCTCGCGCATCCGCACTGGAGTTCGGTGAACATCCACCGCGACATCCTGCCGCTGCGCGGGCTCGCAGGTATCGAGGTGTTCAATACGATCTGTCGCTGCGCTGCGCGCGGCGAGTCGTCCGTCCATTGGGATGACTGGATGGAGCAGGAAAACAGGTTGTATCCCGGTCTGGCCAACGACGATGCGCACGCCCTGGACGCGGACGAGTACGACACCTGCCAGGGATGGACGTGGGCGCGGGTCAAGCAGCGCAGCGGCCAGGCGATTGTCGACGCCCTGATGACGGGAGCGTCCTACGGCAGCACGGGACCGGTCATTCACGACATCCAGCTGCGACGCGTGGATGACGAAGAGGGTCAGCGCGTGATCGAGGCCAGCATTCGATGCTCCGAGGCACAACGTATCTTCGCCGTGGCCGACAACTGGGGCAATGAGTACAGGGAGAAGTCGACGACGTTCGAAGCCGCCACGTTCACCCTCAGGCCCGGAGCCCGCTGGACGCGCTTCGAGATCGTCGGCCCCGACGGCCGCAAGGCATGGTCGAATCCGTTTGACCTCACGAAGATCGAGCGGGCATGAGACGGCAGCGTCACCGGGACGGAGGCGTGACGGCGGCATCGACAGGACGGATCATTCTCGCGAAGGCCGAACGGCCCGCATTTCAAAGTAGTCCACCCAGAAGCCCCCGACGTCCTGCGGGTTGTTCCTCGGAGCGCACCAGATGAACTGCTGGAGCGAGGGCGTGACCCTCCCGATCCTGTAGAGGTGCCAGCCGTTGTCCTCGATGTCCTGCAGCTTCACGCTGAGCCCGGCCACGCCCCCTCGTTCCTGGTCGTAAACACCTGAAGAAAACGCCTGACCCTGCGCGCTCTTCTTGTCGACGCGAATGCGGGCATACACGTCGTAGCGCGTTTCGGGCTCGAAGCGGGACGGATCGAACCACGACTGCACCGCCCACTCCTTGTGGTCGGGCAGCTGGTACATGGCCACCCCGTTCGTCGCCGTCGGATCCTTGACGAACCTGCCCCATTGGGAGCGGACGCGCCTCATCTCGTCCTGTCCGTACCTGACCCGTCCGGCCCGGTGACTCCCGGCGGAAGCGTGCCGGGCCTTCGGGATGTCAGCCACATCCGTCAGCACCGTGACCTGGTGATCCAGGCGGGTGGCTCCGGGCCCGGCCTGGAGCCGCACGGTGACCGATCGGCGCCCGGCGTTGACGTGCACCTGGATCAGGTCGAGCGTCTCGGAAAACCCGTCGATCCGTACGCCGATATCGAGTGCGTGGTTGGCCAGGGTCAGACCCGCGACCACATCTCCAGCGGACCACACCTGCGTACGCTCGTTCTCCTCGGCCGGCATGGAGAGGCTGACGGCGGGACGGCCCGGCACCGCAAGCGTCACGTCGTCCGTGCGCCCGAGATCAAAGACGAACTGTCCTCGCAGGCCCACCGGGCGGTTATCGAATCTGGATTCCGGGCACGTCGTTTCGATTCGAAACGTGCTGCCCGTCGTCGGCAGGATGACCTTTCGGGTCAACGGGCCCTTGCGTTCGCGCCGCGCGGTCAACACGGTACCGTCGACCGAGGTCTCGATGTCGGTTTCGTACGGGCCGATTCCCCGGATCCGATAGTCGGCGGTATCGCTGTAGCCTGCGACGTCCGGATAGCCCTTCTGCTCCGGCACCCCGGTATGACAGACGTTCCTCCCCGTCGACTTGTGCTTCATCTCGACCATCCGCCCGGTCAGGTCGGGCACGAACGTGATGACCAGGGAGTCGTTTTCGATTGAAACGGTCTTGTGCTGCCGGCCCTTCGGCTGCAATTGTGCTCGAAACTGTTTTAGAGAAGTGTCCTTCTCATTGAATTGAATGATCTCCGCCCGCTCGCCCACGGCCAGGAACCGATCAATGGTCCGTTGGACGTCGGGCGCATAGGCGATCGCGTCGGCGACATAGGCGTCACCGGCCACTCGAAATCTCCTGCTTGCGGCCATGGACAGGTGGGCCCGCATGATCACGGCATAGTCGATGCTCAACCGGGCCCGGAGGACGCGCTCGTGCACGTCCGGATGCTCGGCGACGGCGGCCTCGGCCTGGTCCCACAGCGCCACGGACTTCTCGAGCACGTCCGGGGTCAGGTAGGGCGGGGTGGGGGTTCCCGGCCAGAGCCAGGCTTTGACTTCATCCGCCTTGTCGTGCAGGAGGTCGATGTATTCCCGGATCGGGGGCGCCGCCTGGCCGTAAACGCCTTCCAGGAACTCGTTCATCGCCCGGTCGGTGCCGTAGTCCGGATCCCAGAGCAGCCGCGCCATCAGGTACCCGTCCAGCTCATTGAAGTTGCCGTGAGGTGACCGGGAATTGTCCTGAAAGAACACGCCCGTGACGTGGTTGTCAGCAAAGAACCGGACGTTTTCCTCGATCACCCGTTCGATCGGCCAGGGGATGTAGTACTGGGTCATGGACATCGGATAGGTCCAGAACCAGATCCGATCCGTGACCTTGGCCCAGGCTTTCAGCGCGTTGGCGAAATAGGTGTTCTCGATTCTGGCATTCGAGGACGCGCCGTAGCTGCACAACCGAATGATCACGTTGTCCCGCGGACGGATCGTCTTCGGCGGCTTTACGCTCCACATGTACGCCAGCGTCTCCACGGATCGATCGGGGAACTCCTTCTCAACGGCTTCCGCCACCTTGTTGACCAGCTGCAGCAAAGGGGCCATCGGCGCGCCTTCCTGACGGGTCAGCGTGTCACAGCGCTCGCAGCGGCAGTAGAGGGGGTTGTCGTTCTGAGAAACCGAGATCACGGTGCCGTTGGGCTTTTCCCGCATGATCCTGAGCACTTCTTCGGTGACCA
>NYZC01000003.1 GCA_002686995.1 Phycisphaeraceae bacterium
GCTGCGTAAGCCCACGGGTCGAATGCCATGAGGGCCTCATTCAGCCGATCCGGTTGACACGCGCCGAACGATCCGTTCGTGACAGGACGGGCTCGCATCTGACCCGCGGGCTTACGCCGCGCGGTTCGCCGACGACCAGTGCCCGCGCTGCGGTCGAGCGAAGCGATCCCCGATGCCCTATCCGTGCTCATCCGTGGTTCCTCCGCCGCCGCCTTGACACCCGCCACCCGCCGGCTGACACTTCTCTCGCCATGCTCAACGACGAACAGATCGAACAGTATCACCGCGACGGCTACATTCTCGCGAGCGGACTGTTCGGGGGCGCGCAGCTTGACGAGCTGGAGCGCGAGTTCGACGCGATCATCGACCGGCGGATGAAGAACCGGGCCCGGATCAGGACCGTGTGGCAGGGCGACTGGAACCAGGATCCCAGCCTCCACCTGATCAGCACGCACGATCTGCAGGCCTACTCGGCGGCATGGACGCGGGCGCTCGTCGAGCCGGCGTTCGTCGACACGATCGCCCAGGTCATCGGTCCGAATGTTCAGCTTCACCACACGAAGATGTTTCAGAAGCCGCCGGAGAAGGGGGCCGGGTTCCCGATGCACCAGGACCATCCCTACTTCCCTCACGACCACGACACGATGATCGCGGCGGTCATCCATCTCTCGGAGGCGACCGAGGAGATGGGCTGCCTTTGCTTTTATCCCGGGTCGCACAGGCAGGGGCCGATCGAGACCTACAAGCAGCCCGACGGCGGCCCGCAGAACCATTACCTCGATCCGGCCGATTGGCCGGTGGAGAAGGCGACGCGCTGTCCCGCCCGGCGCGGTGACGTCGTCATCTTTTCGTACCTGACCATCCACGGCTCCGCGCCCAACCGCTCGAACCGGACACGCAAGACGGTGCTGATCCAGTTGCGGGATCCGGCCGACCGCCCCACCACCGGGGACCACCCCTCGCACGGGCAGGGCCTCATGCTGGGTGGCGTGGATCCACTCGAAGGGCGGCACGCCGCCGGCGGATCGCTCCACCTGCCGCGCGAAGAGCACACGAAGCCCGCCTGAACGCATGGCCGCACGAAGCGAAAAGAAGTTCGTCGACGGGCTGATTCTCGAACGCGGAGAACGAGCGACGATCCCGCCGTTCGAAGGTCTCGACGTCGACCGGCCGATGACGGTGCACGTCATCGCGCAGTCGCACATCGACATCATCTGGTATTGGCCGATCGCGGAGACGGTCCGCATGGTGCTCGAGACGTTTCGGGGCCACGCCGACCTGCTGGAGGCCGACGCGTCGCTCACGTTCTGCCAGAGCCAGGTGGCCCTGTTCGAGATGGTGCGCGCGGAGGATCCCGCCTTGTTCGAGCGCATCGTTCGCCTGGTGCAGGAAGGCCGCTGGGAGATGGTCGGCGGCGAATGGGTCGAGCCGGCGGTGTCGATCGGCGGCCCGGAAGTGCACGCCCGCCAGTTCCTGGTGGGCCAGCGCTACCTGCAGGAGCACTTCGGCGTGCGGGCGCGAGTGGGCTGGGCCCCGGACAGCTTCGTCCTGCACTGCGACTGCTTCCCCCAGCTGTTGCGGCAGGCGGGCATCGGGCGCTTCGTGCACAAGCGGCCGCGCGAAAAGTACATGATGCTTCCGACGCTGCCCTACCGCTGGCGCGGCAACGACGGCAGTGAAGTGCTCACGCTGCGCACAACCAACAAGGGCATGGGGATTCCGATCCTGTCCGACGGCAGCACGGCGCCGAGCGACAAGGGCGACGCCGCGTACATCGCCGACACGTTCAACGCCCGCGGCATCAGCCACCTTTGGGGGCCGCTGGGCGTCGGCGACATTGGCGGCGTCAACCATTACGTCCTGCCCGAGGTGCCAGGACCGCTCAGGGCGGAATTCGACACCGCGACGGGATACTTCGACGCGCTGGAAGAGGAGATCGACAACGCGACGCTCCCCCACGTCGAGGGCGTGCTCGGCCCGATCTTCACCGGCTGCCTGACCACGTGGGCGCACGTCAAGACGCTGAACCGGCGGGCCGAGAACACGATCCAGCAGGTCGAGTTCCTCAAGTCGGCATGCCGGGCGCTCGACGTGACGACCGAGGCGACCGATCTCGATGCGCTCTGGCGACGTCTGCTGCTGCTGCACTTCCACGACACCGTCGCGGGCGTCGGCACCGAGGACGTTCAGCGCGAAGTCGAGCAGGAGTTCCGCCAGGTGGTCGTCGAGGTCGAGCGTGTCCGCCAGCGCTGCGCGCGTCGCCTCGCCGAATCGGTCCGAAGCGACGACACCGACGGCCTGCCCGTCGTCGTCTTCAATCCGATGGGACACCGGCGCACCGACGTCGTCGAGACGCGCCTCAGCCTGCGCGACGCATACCTTGCCGCGGTGCCGGCCGAGGATCCTCACTCGCATCACCACGAGATCGACGCGTACGGCTACTTCGGCAGCGCGCAGTTCGAGGCGGTCGACGACGACGGCAACGCAACCCCGGTGATGATCGAGCGCTTCGCGCGCCTGCAGCGACGCACGTATGCGCATATCCGCATGGTCGTCCAGGACGTACCGCCCTTCGGCTACCGGACGTGGCAGATTCGGCGCTGCCCCCCTTCCGCGCCCACCGTGCGTATCGACGGCACGACGATCGAGACGGACCGCCTGCGCGTCGAGTTCGATCCCATCCGCGGCGGCATCGACGTGCTCGAAGACCGATCGTCAGGTGTCACCATCGAGGCGGACGGCCTGCCGCTCGGCGCGCTGTGCCTGCACGACACCGGCAAGTACGACCTGAACTACGGCCAGGAGCACAACCAGTGGGAGGCGGGCCTGACGGGTCGCGTCAATCGGCTTCGCCCGCACGACTTCCGGATCAGCGCCGCGAACGGCGATCGCGTGCTGGTCAACTTCGACTACCGCTTCGGCGAAAGCACGTTGGGGCAGACGTACCTGATCGAGCCTTCGGTATCGTTCGTCACGATGCGGGTCGAGGGTCGGTTCCACGAGGTCGAGCGCTACTGCAAGGCCCACTTCTCTGTCCACGACACGGAGACCGCCGCCGCCGACCTGCCGTACGGCTACACCCCGAACCTGCCCGAGGGCGTCGAGTACGCGATGCAGTATGGCGCGGCCGTGCTCGGCCCGAAGCATGGCCTCGCGATTCTGAATCGCGGACGTTACGGCTGCCTCTGGCGGGACGATGAGTTGTCAATCTCGCTCGTGCGCTGCGCGACGTTCCCCGCATGGATCTCCGACCGCGGACCGTTCGAGACCGAACTGCGCCTGATGGCGCTCGGACCCGACGACGGCGACCGACAGCAGCGGATCATCCGTGCCGGGTACGACGCGAACCTTGCCCTGTTCTCCTATGCGCCCGAGCGGAGCGAACAACGGCTGGATCGAACGTGGTCGCTCACCGGCGCGCCGATCGACGACGTGCTCGGCGTCCTGGCCAAGCCGTGCGAAGACGGAGACGGCGTGGCGCTGCGGCTCTACAACGGATCGTCCGAACCTCGTTCGCAGTCCATGAACGCGCCGGTCGCATTCCCATCGATGGTCGCGTCCAACATCATCGAAGACGATCTCGGTGCGGACGGCGCGTTGCCGGAGCGCGGCACGCTCGAATTCCGGCCCCATGAGATCAGGACGCTGGTTTGCAAGAACGGGGTCTGATCGGTCTGACCCAATCCTGTTCGGCACGGCGTTCGCTTCGACTTGCGTTGCCGAACCGGGCCGAGACGGCCCGGCTCGGTGAGGCGATTCCGATGAACGCACCGCGAATGCCCTGCCGAACAGGATTGGGTCTTTCCGACTTTCCGACGCTTCCGCCTCGGCCTCACTGCGCCGTAATCACCACGTCGTCGATGTGCCCGCCCTTCTTCCAGCTGATGTTGAACTTCGTATTGATGCCCTTGGCGCGCTCGCCGGTGTCGGCGTGCAGCAGCGTGATGTTCAGTCCGCCCTCGCAGTAGTTGTGGCGACAGATGCACGGGTCGCCATCGATCTGCGGGTTGTCAAACCGGTAGTCCTCGATCACCACCTTGCCCGTCTTCGCCACGAGCAGCTTGGTGATCGGAATGAACGTCTCACGGAAACAGACGTCCTGCTGCGACGTGCCGTACCAGGCACGCACCTTCACCTTGTACGTATTGGGCGGCGCGTCATCATCAGACTTGTTGATGACCGTGAAGTTGAGCCCGAACCTGTTCGAGTCGTTGATCGGCAGGACGTTCGGCAGCTTGTTCTCGTACAGCCTCAGAAAGCGCACGTTCTTGTGACAGCCGCTCATCGAAACGGCCAGCAGTGACAGCGAGAGCGCGCAATACCATCGGGATCGGGTGCAATTCGCCATGACCGGCTCCTTGAAAGAGGCCCTGATCAGTTCACGTCGACGTCTTCGAGATTGCCTTGCTCATCCCAGCTGATATGGAGCTTCGTGTTCACCCCCGACACCTTGTTGCCGCTGCCGGCATACTGCAGCGTGATCGTGACCAGGCCGCTGCACTGATTCCTGCGGCACACACAGGGGTCGCCGGCATACTGCTCATCGTCGAAGAAGTAGTCCTCGACCACGAACTTGCCGCCGTCCGCGGCAAGGGACCCGGTCACTGGAATGTACGTCGTGCGCTGACAGTCGCTGTGGAAATCCGTGCGGTGCAGGGATTCGACCTTGACCCTGAATGCATTCGGCTCGTAGCTCTTATTCTTCTTCGGGTTGACGACCCAGAGGTTGAGTCCGAAACGCTCCGACGAGTGTGGGAGCACGTTCGGCAGTTTCAGCACGGAATGGCGCGCGAACTGCACGTTGTTCCCCGTGGTGCAGCCGCCGAGACCGACAACGAGCATGAGCACGGCGACGGCGCAGGCCGAACGAACCGATCCGGTGTCAATCATCATTTGGTTCCCTGAGCTCTCTGATCAGAAATCACGCTGAACGGTGAAATGAGTGTCAGGGGTCCGCGCGCCCATGTCAAACCGGAGGCGACGGCCGGATCGGTCCCCTACCATGGGCACAGTTCATCGACCCGGAGGCGCAACGGCCGTGCAATACCGAAGACTCGACGCATGTGAACGCGACGTCTCGACCGTCGCCCTCGGCTGCTGGGCCCTCGTCGGCGGCTTCAATTGGGGTGAGCAGGACCGCGCCGACTCGATCGCGACGATCCGCGCCGCGGTCGAAGCGGGCATCAACTTCTTCGACACGGCGCCCGGATACGGCAACGGCGCGTCCGAGGAGCTGGTCGGGGAATTGCTCGAGGAGCACGACGACGTGGTCATCGCGACGAAGGTCGGACCGGGTGACGTCGATCCGTCGCGCCTCGTCCCCGCCTGCGAAGCGAGCCTGAAGCGGCTGCGTCGCGAGCGCATCGACCTGTACCAGATCCACTGGCCGAATCACGACGTGCCGATCGAGGACACCATGGCCGCCCTGGTCGCGCTGCGCGACCAGGGCAAGATCGCAGCGATCGGCGTATCGAACTTCGGACCGCTCGACCTCGCGGAGGCGATCGACGCCGCCCCCATCGCGACGCACCAGCCCGCGTACAACCTGCTGTTCCGCGCAATCGAGTTCGAGGTCCAGCCGATGTGCGTCGAGCACGGCATCGGCATTCTCTGCTACTCGCCGATCGCGCAGGGAATGCTTACCGGAAAGTTCACGACCGCCGATGCCGTGCCGCAGGACCGCGCACGGACGCGGCACTTCTCACACCGGCGACCGCAGACCCGGCACGACGAAGTGGGCTGCGAAGCCGAAACGTTCGACACGATTCGGGCGATCCGCGACATCTGCGCCGACATCGACCTGTCGATGGGCGACGTCGCGCTCACCTGGTGCCTTCACCAGCCCGCAGTGACCTCCGTCCTCGCCGGCGCGCGAAACCCGCAGCAGGTGCGGGAGAACGCACGAGCGGCGGATCTCTTGCTCGACGACGACGTGATCCGGCGCCTCAACGCGACGACCGACGCGCTCAAGGCATCGCTCGGCCCTTCTATCGACTGCTGGATGGCGCCCGAGGCGCGGGTCCGCTAGGCGTGAGACATTAAGTTCGTCCTATGGCCTCGGGCCTGGCGGTTTATTCTGTTAGCGACTCTAAGCTAAGGGGCTCAGCTTCCTGCTTCGACCATCCGGCAACAGCGCACGTACGTGACCGAATCCTCGGTCACGTAGTAAGCGACGACGATGACGCCGTCGGAAAGCCGGGCGACCGCCGGCACACCGAAGGTGAAGTGATGCCAGGCATGTAGCGCGTCCTGCTCGCGGTCCTGCTTCTTCTCGAGGACCGGCGCCGCGCGCACCTGTGCCGGTTCGATGCCCCAGATCTCGACGTGATCGGAATCACGGAAGCTCGTGCCGTCCGGTTCCGATTGCAATGCACGGATGCCCAACGGAGGCCGGCGGTGGTTGGTCACCGCAATGACGCGGCCGCTTCGCAACGTCACGAGATCGGTCCGCTGGCCCCAGAATCCGCCGTCCCAGGGCTCGGTCCAGGTTCTGCCCAGATCGGCCGAACAGGCCAGGTGCACGTTCAGACCTCGATCCAGACGCATGTCGTGGGTCCAGTAGGCGGCGAGGAGCCGTCCGTCCGCGAGCTGCGTGATCGCCAGGTCGAAGTAATAGGGGTCCGCGCTGACGTGCGCCGGCTGAATGTCATCCCACGTGCGCCCGCGATCGGCCGAGCGCGTGATCAGCGTGGCCCACTGCTCCTCCGGCACGAGCTTGCCATCCCCGCGGCCTTCGCCGGTCGCGATGAGCGTGCCATCAGCCAGCCCGGTCAGGTTTCCGACGGATCCGACGTTGCCATAAGGCCGCATCGTCACCGCCTCGGGCGGCGACCACGAACGTCCGCCATCTTGCGATCGAACGAGATAATTGGCACCCCGCTCCTCGATCCGCGGACGCACCTTGACGCAGGCGACGACCTCGCGGTCGGGCAGGACGGCCAGGCCGCCGGGCCACTGCGGACCATCGGCGTCCCTGCCCGGTTCGCAGATTACGCCAGCGCACTGCCACGTCGCGCCCCCGTCCGTGGATCGGTGAACCTTGACGACGCCGTCCACGCTTTCGCGCGCGGACCCGTGCCGGCAGGCGCACACGAGGGTGTCGTCCGGCATCGCGACCATGCACGGCATCGCGACGTACTCACTGGTGCGATGCGGTTCGGGGTTTCGGTAGATCGTCCCGTGGTCGAGTATCTTCATCATCGTGGCCTGCCCGAAGGCGTCGTTCAAACCTCCGTCAGCGGGAACGAATATCCGGTCTCCTGGGCCAGGTCAACGCGTGTGCCGCCCGGCACATCCTGCGCGTCGAGAGATCGGATACAATCCGCGCGCCATCGCGAGGCCCTGTCGACGCACTGTCGACAAGATGAGGTCGCCAGGACAAGCGCATGAAAGTCGCCGTGGTCGGACTTGGTGGGCCCGGGGAAAAGCACGCACGCCACATCACCGATTCCGGGAAGGCCGACGTCGTGGCCTTCGTCGATATCGAGTCGAGCAAGGCCGAGGCGGCCGCTCGGCAATACGGCGCCGTCGCCTTCACCGACGTCGAAGAGATGCTCGATCAGTCGTCCGTCGACGCCGTGTTCCTGTGCACGCCGCCGTGGACGCGCACCGAACTGATCCCGCGGATCGCCCGTCGCGGCCTGGCGCTGTTCTGCGAGAAGCCTCCGGCTCGCACGCTGGCGGACGCGGACCGTTGCCGAACGGCCATCGAACAGGCGGGGATCATCAACAGCGTGGGCTTCATGTACCGCTGGGCCGAGGTGGTGCACCGGATGCGCGAGCTTCTCGAGGGACGGCCCGTCAACTGCTGCATGGTGCGCGGCATCTGGACGGTGCTGTTCTGGGACGGCCTGCCTGGGTGGTACTTCGACAAGCGGCGTTCCGGCGGCGCGATCGTGGACCAGGGCGTCCACCTGATCGACGCGGTGCGCTACGTGCTGCAGGACGATGTGACCAGCGTGCACGCGTTCGCGGACAACCTGATCGTGCCGAAGACCGAATCGACGACCGTCGAGGACACGGTCAGCATCAACCTCCGGTTCGCCCGCGGCACGCTGGGCACCTACGCCCACGTCTGGGCCCATCGCGGTTGGGTCTGGCAATTCGACTGCATCGGCGAGGATTTCTACCTGACGTGCGACCTCTCCCTGCAGCACCGGCTGAGCGGCTACATCGGGGACGAGAAGGTCGATCTGCGCACTGAAGACGACTGCTACGTCACCGAGATCGAGCGGTTTCTCGACGCGGTGGCGGCGAACGATCAGTCCGTCGTCCGCTCCAGCTACGCAGACTCGATCCGATCGCTGGCGGCCGCGCTCGCGATCAACGAATCGATGGACACGGGCGGCATGGTCGAGGTCAGCTGATGCAGTTCGCGATCAATCCGATCACGACCATGAACTACGAGTTCGACGTGGACGTCGCGGCCTACCACGCCGCGGGCATCACCCACATGGAGTTCTTCGTCGACAAGGTCGATCGCTACCTGGAGCAGCATGACCTGTCCGAGGTTCGCGGACTGCTTTCAGCCGGCGGCCTGACGGTGATCGCTGGGATCTGCGTGGCGCAGATCATGCTCGAAGACGTCACCGCCGATCCGGAGCGATCGACCGAGTACCGCAGTCGCCTGGCGCTGTGCAGGGATCTCGATTGCCAGGTGCTGGTCTTCATTCCGGAGAATCCCCCGGATCCGAAGCGCGACGTGTATCCCACGATGGAGCGGAACCTGCGCCGCGCGTGCGACGTCGCGGCCGAATACGACGTCAGGCTGGCGCTCGAGTTCCTCCAGGGCAACACGCTCGTCAGCACGCTCGCAACGGCCAAACAGATCGTGCGCAACGTGGACCACCCCGCGCTCGGACTGCTTATCGACCTGTCCCATTTCTGGATGGGGCGCAGCGACCTGGCCGACCTGGAGGATCTCTCGCCCGACGAGATACTGCTGGCCCACGTCGACGACATGACGTCGATCGAGCCGGAGTTCCTGACCGATCACGACCGGACGTTTCCAGGACAGGGACGCGGCATCGAGCGCCACGTCCTTCCGGCGATCGAGGCCACGGGCTACGCCGGCCATTACTCGCTCGAACTGTTCAACCACGACATCTGGGCCCGCCCCATCGATCAGATCGTGTCGGAATCCGTCGAATCGTTCGATTTTCTGCGCCGCCACTACGGCCAACCCGACCCATGAGCTCGACCGACGATCGTTCCACGACGCAGCCTTCGTCACCGCTGCCGGGGTACCTGCCCTCGCGCAATCCGATCCTGGACCGCGACCGCGAGCTGTTCGATCGGACCCTCAGGAGCTTTGTCGTGCCGGGCGCCTTCGATGCGCACGCGCACCTCTACGCGATGGACCACCTGCAGATCGACCGCGCGGATCTCACGGAGGAGGATGGTGACATCGACCGGCAGACCTGGGCGCAGATCACGTCCTGGTGGATGGGCGACCTCGCGCCGCGTGACGGGCTGTTCTTCGGCCTTCCGATACCTCCCGTCGACATCGATGCCAACAACGACTTCGTCGCCCGCGCGGCGCGGCAGGCCGGCGGCTCGCACGGTCTCATGGTCGTGCGCCCCGGCGACGACGCCGCGACGGTCGAATCGCGCATCAGGGCGGATGGCTTCCGCGGCATCAAGGTGTACCACCTGTTCGCGGACCGTGCCGATCCGGGGAACGCCGCGATCGAGGAGTTTCTTCCCGAATGGGCATGGGAGATCGCGGATCGATCCGGGTTGTGGATCACGCTGCACATCGTGCGCGCGCACGCGCTGGCGGATCCGGCGAACCAGAAGTCGATCCGGGACCACTGCCGTCGTTACCGGAACGCGAACCTGGTTCTCGCGCACGCGGCGCGCGGATTTTGCGCCGATCACACGATCGACGGGATCCCGGCGCTGGCCGGCCTGGACAACGTGTACTTCGACACCTCGGCCATTACCGAGCCCGGCGCCCTGATGGCCATCCTCAAGCAGTTCGGCCCGCGCCGCCTGCTGTACGGCAGCGACTATCCCATCAGCGCCATGCGTTGCCGCAGCACCAGCGTCGGCGACGGGTTCTTCTGGCTTCACGGCGACGATCCGCGCTGGAACGACTGGACCATGGGCGCGCTGACGCTCTCGGGCATCGACTCGCTGCTGGCACTTCGGCAGGCGGCGCGCCTGCTCGATCTGAACGACACCGACGTGGAGCGTATCTTCGTGCACAACGCGAAGGACCTGCTGCGCGACTGAACATGGAACCCAATCGATGAATGTCAATGCCCCCCGACATCGACGCCACGCTCGAGCCTGGATCGTCGTCCTCATCTCGGCGCTGCTGCCACTCGCGGCCGCCCCTTCCGCACTGGGGCGTCCGAAGCTCGTGCTGCAGATCACCGTCGACCAGCTGCGCGGCGACATGCCCGGGCGGTTCCGCGAGCGCTTCGGGCCCGGCGGTTTCAGGTACCTGATGGACCGGGGCGTCCACTGGATCAACGCTCACTACGAGCACAGCGCCACGTACACCGGCACGGGGCATGCCACACTTTTCACCGGCGCGCATCCGGCGCAGCACGGCATCATCGGCAACGACTGGTACAGCATGAAGCTGCGCCAGCGGATCAATTGCGGCGAGGATCCCGATCACCGGATCCTGGGAGAGCCGACGCGGGCGCACAAGGGCACGAGCCCCCGCAATCTCCTGTGCAGCACGGTGGGCGACGAGCTGATCATCGCCACCGGCGGCAAGGGGCGCGTGTTCAGCGTCTCGATCAAGGACCGCGGGGCGATTCTGCCCGCAGGACGCCTGGGCAAGGCGTTCTGGTACTCAGACAAGACCGGAAGGTTCGTCACGAGCACGTACTACTACGAGCAGTACCCCGAATGGGCGGCGCAATGGAACGCGGCCCGGCCGGCGGACCAGTACCGCAATACGCAATGGACGCTGCTGAAGCCGCGCGCGAACTACCTGTTCGGCCGGCAGGATGACCGGCCGTTCGAACGGGCCTACAAGGATCTGGGTCGCACGTTTCCCCATCCGCTGGGTGACGACCCTGACAAGTTCTACGCCTCGCTGCGTTTCACGCCGATGGGCGACGTGCTGACGCTGGCGTTCGTGAAGGCCCTGATCGAGCACGAAAACGTGGGCGCCGGCGAAACGGCCGACTTCCTGGCCGTGAGCTTTTCCGCGACCGATGCCATCGGCCACGCGTTCGGGCCCAACAGCCTCGAGGCCGAGGACAACCTTCTGCGGCTCGACCGGACGCTGGACGACCTCCTGGCATACGTGGACGAAAGGGTCGGCCTCGACGACACGCTGATCGTGCTGTCGAGCGATCACGGCGTCGACGCGGCGCCGGAGCACATGGGTTACATGCATGCCGCGGCGCAGGGCACCGCGGGGCGACTGGATCCGAAGCGGCTCATCGAGATCGCCGACGCCGCCGCCAGGAAGCACTTCGGGATCGATCGCGATCTCGTGCTCGCCTATCGCAGCGCCGGCCTGTACCTGGACACCCGGGCGATCCGCGACCTGGAGTTGGATCCGGCGCGCGTCGAGCAGGTGGTCGCGTCAGCATTGAACGAGGTGCCGGGCGTCGCCTACACGGCAACGAGAACGGACCTCATGCGGGGTCGCGCACAGGATCAATCGATCATGCGGATGATCCAGCGCAGCTTCCATCCGCAGCGCAGCGGACACGTGATGGTGATCCAGAGACCTTCCTGGTACATGCACCCCAAGACCGTCTACAGCTCCATGCACGGATCGCCCTGGTCGTATGACACGTACGTGCCGATCATCCTCGTCGGCGCGGGCATCGAGCCGCGCGTCGTGCACCGTCGCGTGGGCCCGCAGGACGTCGCCCCGACGATCGCCATGATCCTGAACGTTCAACCGCCCTCCGGGACGGCCGGGCGACCGCTCGCGGAAGCGTTCGGCGTCCACCATTCAGACTGAAGTCCGCGCCGCCCATCCTGGACGCCTATGAGAGCAGGAACCGGCGACGCTTCAGACCTCCGCCCATGCTCGGTACCGACGGCATGCGTCTTCGAGTGAGCACTCGGCCACGAACAGCAAGCCCGACGCGGACGCCTCCGCATGCGGCGGCACATCCGTCATCGCCGGGTCGACGTGCAGGCAATTCACGCAGGCCGACGGGTGATAGACAATGCGCCAGGCCGGCCGCCACGCGTAACAGAGCACGTACCTGCCGTCTTCACTCTGCACGAAGAATACGCCCTCGGTGATGCGCGCCGCCGACTCGTCCTCGAGCCGCACCGGCTGCCCGACCTCGCAGAAGACCTTGGCCCCGTGATCGGGAGGGGCCAGCCGGGCGACAGGTAGAAAACCACGGTCGGTGAGGAGGTAGGTCCGCTCGCGACCGACATCTGCGAAGTCAGGCGCCCCCGTTCGCTGAAGGCAGATGCACAGTCGCAGGCGGTCCCACCCAAGCCGCCCTGTGTTTCGCAGGCGGATCTCCAGGTCCGCCTGCTCGCCGCGCCAGAGAACCTCGCGTGTCATCAAGGCCAGATCGCCGAGCGTGTCGACCGCGCGCAGGTGCTGGCGCGTCGGCCGACGGCGCTTCATGTCGCTTACGCCACGGGTCTGGGCCACCCAGTGAGCCCCTTCCTGCTTGGTGTACAGCGGCAGCGGCTGCTCGCCGTCCCGGTCCACGGTGACGGCCTCAGGCAGCCAGATGCGAAGGAGGTTGCGCGGGTCGCCCCCGCCGGCCACCAGTGTCGGTGAGGCGATCCAAAGCTCCAGGGCGCTGGGCGGCGACACTTCCAGAGACTGATCCTGGTAACCGCCCTCCATACCCGGCCACGGACATTGCGACGACCCGACATCACCGGTCATGGCCGGTCCTCCCGCGTTTGCGAGCNCGCTCGACGGCGCGCTTCCACANAGGGTAGACGCCCCTGCTCATGGCAACTCACGGCANATCGATCNGTTTCTTCCGGTGACACGTGCATNTCACGGTNNCCCGATCTTCGCTTCGATCACGTCGNGCACNGCGACCACTTCGCCCCGCTCNGCGGAAATCCGTGACGCCTGGGCCACGGCCACCGCCTCGATCATCTCCTCGCGCGGCGCCTGGGCCTCNCCGGTCTGCACCATCCGCCNGATCTTCTTGAGGTTNTCCGCGGCGCCGAACGGAAAGATGTAGTCGTCGAAGTGAGGNGAGTGAATGCGCCCCTTNGGCCCGAANGCGCTGGCGTAGAACGAGCAATGCGGCACGGGGCCGACCTGGGTGTTGATGACCACGCCCTGCGACGGTCTGTCCTGGCGGTCGCCGTAGTCCAGGATGATGGTGTCGTTCTTGCGGCTGCTCATCTGCTGGACCGTCTCGACGCCGTCGCCGAACAGATGCTGGGCGAGGCTGACGCTGTGAATCAGGCCGGCCAGGTGCGTGCTGCCGCCCTGCACGGTCCCGAACCGGGCGCCGCCGATCTCCTCCATGCGCCGCGCGAACAGCGTGGCCTCGGGCAGGGAGCGCAGGATCGACAGGGACATCACCGGCGCGCCGTGGCGCTTACCCAGCTCCAGCATCTCCAGGACGTCCGCCACCGTGTAGGCGAAGGGCTTGTCCACGAACGTCGGCACGCCCTTCTCCAGGCCGGGCCGCGCCAAGTCGAAATGGTCCTTTCCCTCGAGGTCGCAGTCCGCGATGAACACGAGGTCGACGTCGTCACTGACCTGCTCGACGCGATCGCAGATCTCCGGCTTCCCGTTGAAGACCTCGACGAAGATCTCCGCCGCCTCGCGGTGCTCATCCCAGATCCGCGCGATCTCGAAGCCGTCGACCGGCTCGACGGTGAGGCGCCGCGCGTCGTTGTAGTTCGTGTAATGGTAGAAGTGCGCCGCGCCGCGCTCCCAGACGTACCGGTCCTTGTAGTCCGGCGGTCGCGGACTGCGGAGCTTGAGCGGATCGTGCTCCGCGATCAGGGACGAGTAGTAGACGGCATGCAGATCGCAACGGATCAGTCCGACGCGGATCGTTTCATTCGTGGCCTTGTTCAAGTCGTGTGCTCCGACGGTGTGATGGTGGCAATTCTAGACGTTGTCGGAGGTTCCAGCGATGGAGGGCGGAGCTCCCGCGACGCCGCAACCTTTCAGACAGCCGAAGCCTTTCGGACGTTCAGTCCGCGCTCGGTGCCCTTCCCGAACTCTGGCGAGTCCGGCTACGTCAGAGGACCGCGGCCGAAGCCCTTCGAACGTTCAGTCCGCACTCGGTGCCCTTCCCGAACTCTGGCGCCAGACTTCAGAGGCGGGATCTCGGCCCTCCAATCCGCGATGCGGGTGAATCCGCCACCTGTATACTCCTCGAATGAAAGTCATCGACTACGGCCTGTCGTTCGTCAACGGAAGCGACCCGGGCAATGCGCTGCGGCTGTGGGTCGAGTCCCGCTGCCTGCTCATCGACGAACGGGACGGCACCGAGGCGTCCTACATTCAGTGCGCCGCGTGCAAGAGTGAGAACACGTTCGGCGAGAAGGACCTGTTCATCGAGGACAACTACGACTTCATTCCGATCTTCGGCCCCCGGGACGAGCTGGTCCTTCGCCGCAAGGCGTACCTGAACGTCGAGTACCGGACGACTTACCCCGCCAACCGGCTCTGGGGGGTCAAGTCGCATGACTACGTCAGCCCGCCCGTCGCGGTCGAGCTCACCACCAACGCGCAGATTCGAGCCGCGACGCACGCCAACGTGCCGATGGTCGGGCAGACGGAGATCCGCAACGAAGACACCGGGCTGCGGGCCGTCATCGAATACCCAATCAAGTCCATGAACATCCACGACGGCAGGGACATCTACCAGGTCGACACGGGCCCCGTGCTTTTCCCGGATCTCGCCGATCGCGATCACAAGTTCGTCGAGACGGTGAAGCTCGCCTACGTTGCCTTCAACGTGTCCCACTTTGCCGACTTCGTCTGCGAAGTGCCGACGCCCATTATTGAAGACGGCAAGAAGATCTGCCGCGTCTTTCACTATTCGCAGCGGCACAGCGTCGCGGCGGCGAATCGAATTTACTGCCTGGGCGAGCTGCCGGGCGCCTGACACGGCGTTCAGGTTAGATCGGGTGGCTCACGCCTCATCCGGGGTCCACGACGCGGTGCCGAACCAGTGCGGGTTCGACCAGGCGTAGCCGTCCTCGCCGTCCCAGATCTCGACCCGGAAATAACTGCCCATCTTCTTCGGTCGGGGATGATCGCCCAGGTTCGCGCTGTTCGCGATCGTGCCCATGATCCGTGACGGCTCGCCGACCGCGCCCGTCGAGACCGACGCCTCGGTGAGCGATCCGCCGGGCTCGGCGTGCACGCGCGTGCCCGTCCAGGGCACCGAGGCGAACGTGATCTGCTTTGCCTCCGAGCAACGAACGTGAATCATGCCCTCTTCGACCCGGATGTCGTGAATCGTCGGCCCCGTCGTCGAGTAGAAGTGGCCGTCCCGGATGGCCTGGAGAATCGCCTCTTCGCTGCGCCGAGGCGCCCGCACCATGATCCACCCCTTTGCATGATCGCGATACGGCAGGCACCCCGGCGGCGGCGGGTACTCGTCGTCGGTGTGCCGGTCGTCGCACGCCCAGCCCCAGACGCGACGGCCGCAGGTGAGCAGGTCGTCCCAGTGCGTCGTCGAGACGCCGCGGCGACCGCTGTGCTGGCACGCGGCATTGAAGATCTCGATTCCCACCAGCCCCTCGAGATCCATCATGAGCGACGAGTACACGCCGCTCATGTGCGGATGCGAGATGAACGGGATGCCGCCCTGATCGAGGACGTCGTCGATGACCTCCTGCGGATGAACGTGCTTGCGCCGGACCTCCCTGATGCCGATCGCGCAGACTTCGGCCAGCGCGGCCTGGGGCCAGGCCACGCCGATCTCCGCCCCCGGGATCACGACGATCCCGGCGCCCGCCGCCTCGTCGAGGGGCGCCACCACGTTATGGTCGGTGATGCAAAGGAAGTCGTAGCCGTGCCGCTCGTACCAGTCGGCGACCTGCCCGACGGATAGCTTGCCGTCGGAGCACGTGGAATGGGTATGCGTGTTGCCGCGGTACCATTCGCCGGGCGCGCGGAAGGGATCCCCGGCTGGAGCGTCTTCGTCGGATACTGGCGCAAAGTGGCTGGGCACGGTCGGCGCTTCGCTTCTGACATTGGAGGGCCGAGCTCCTGCGAGGCCGCACACCGGCGACCAGGCCACGGCGTCGCGGAAGCTCCACCCTTCATCCCGCCATCGAGACCGGGTTCAATCCGGGACATGATCCTCGACGCGGAGCGCCACGGCGAGCTTCTCGGCTTCCCCTTCCTCCATCTCGTCAAGGTAGTCCGCGTCGAGCTTCGCGCCCTTGCGCAACTCCGCCTCGAGCTCGTCGAAGTTCAGCGTCAGCGGCTTGCGAATCTTCGTGTAGAAGCCGACCGGTCGACCGCGAATCGAATCGATGTCCACCTTGTCCTTCACCTGGTACCAGGAATGCCAGTAGTGGGACCCGGTGAGCCACTTGCAGAAGTGACCCCAGTCGGGGTAGCGACGTTCGGCGTCGTCGGGATCCATGTGCAGGATCTCGTGGCGGAAATCCTCGAAGGCGTCCACGTGCTTGCGCAGCTCGGCCAGCGACTCGAGCGACGGCATCACCTGGAACGTCTCGTAGGCAAGCCACATGTGGGTCGTGAGACGCAGGTAGTCCATCCCGATGCGCGTCATGCGCAGGTTGTCGGCGGCATGCCCCGTCACGCCGACGGCCTCGGCTTTCTTCATCTGTTCTTCCAGCTCCGCGATCACCCGCGGAGGGAAGCGCGCCCGCAGGTGCTCGCCGTGCGGCGCGCCGGGCAAGGGCTTGTTCTTCCGCGCCGGGCCCTTGTAGAGCACCTGGAAGAAGTCGTTCATCGGCGCGCCGGCTTCACCGTACACGCCGTGGCAATACTCGCGGACCACCTCGTTCTCATCCAGGTCCGGGTCGCCCATGAGCCTGCCCATCACGTAGAACACCGGCCCGTTGAGTCCCCAGCAGTTGCCCTCGCCGCCGTTGAAGAGGCCGATCACGCCGTTGTCGCGCAGGTCGCGAATCTCGTCGGCCACCTCCTTGAACGTCGGATCCGGGCCGTAGCCGTACACCCAGGACATGTCCCACCAGATCCGGTAGACCGTCATCGACGTCACCTTGTCCGACCATGCCTCGAGCATCTCGGGGATCTCGTGGCACAGCTCGGCGACGATGTTGGGGCTGTAGTCGACCTTCAGCGAAGGCCAGCGGGTGGGAATGTAGGCCAGGTAGTGCACCTTCTTGCCCGGGTGCGACACCGCCACCTGCTCCGCGATCCAGTTGTGCAGGACGTGGATCCGGTCGACCGGATTCCGGCGGTTGGTGTTGTGCAGCCACTTGTACCAGTCCGGACCGTCCACCGCGGCGTCATACGGCTTGAAGTTGTCCATCGCCTCGCACGCGTCGCACTCGCAGCGCTTCCAGCCGTCGGACTGGCCCAGCTGCACCCAGTCGTAACCCTGGTCGAACAGCTCGCGAATCTCCTTGAGCAGTCGATCCCGGACCTCGATGTTGGTCGTGCACAGATGGTTGTCCTGCGGATTGCGCTTGCCGTCACGGAGGGCGAAATACTCCGGGTGCCTCTTGAACATCGACTTCGGCACCCACGCATTCCACGCATGTCCGCCGTAGGTCTTCAGGCGAATCCCGAATCGAAAGTTGTTGGCGTAGGCGGACGGGTACAGTCGCGGAGTCCCGTACAGGAACGAGCCGTTGGCGTAGGCGAACACGGGTTGCACGACTTTGTTCATGCCGCGCGTGACGGTGACGTCGTCGCGGCGCGGCACGACGATGCCCTGCTCGAACGGCATGAACCATCGCACGCCGCAGATCTGCTCCAGAAACGTCACGACGGCCTTGCACGTGCCGTTGGCTCCGGCCAGGTCGGCGCCCTTCGCGGCAGCGATCCGATCGGGCCGCCACGGGTCGCCTTCGTAGTAGTCCTTCAGCTGCTTGGGCGACGGGTCGCCGCGCCCCGGCCCCTCACCGTCGCGCCCGATCAGGAACAGCACGTCTTCCCGGACGACGAGCCGACAACCGTCCCACTTGAGATCGTCGGTTCGGATGCCGGCCTCCTGCGCCCGTCGGGTGTGCCCGACGCTGATGAGCGTGCCCTCGGGCGCTTCGCTCTCCCGGACGATCGGCAGGTTCGCGCCGGTGGCGCGCTGCACGTATTCCTGCAGCCAGCCCGCCGCCATCCGGTGCCACCAGTCGGCGTCGTCGGCCACAACGATCGTGCTCGTCGCCTTGCCGCCGGTGACCAGTTGAATCTGTCCGTCGTCACTTGGTCCCGGCATGGCTTGTTTCCCTTTCGATGTGATGCGGACCCGCTCCCGCGGGCCGACGATCTGCACCGGCTGCCGGATCGCCACGTTTTCGAGCGCGACCCGAGGCTCGTAGTCAGGCCAGTGCTTGTCGCCAAGCTTCGCGTTGGGGTTGCCCGTTCTCGCGTTGATCCTGAGCCGGTCGATCGTGCTGTCGCGGATGGTCACGGCTCGGGCCGGCCAGCGCGGACCGCGGTCCTCGTTCGGCTTCGTGGCGTCGAATCCGATGGTCACGAGGTCGGCGAACCGGCCCCCTTCGACGACCACGTCGTCGATGCCGGCGGCGATCGTCACCGGGGCGTCACTGGTGCAATCGATCAGGCGCACCTTCTGCGTCCGGACGGTCGGGCGAACGGATCGGGGGCCGGTGCCGGGCACCGTGGTGAGGACGAATCCCTGCCCGGAGATGTTGCTGACGCGGCAGCGGCGCAGCGTCACGTCGTGCACGAGCACCGGCCATTGGTACTCGTGGTGTCGGACGTAATACCCCGTTCCCGCGCCGCCGAGGTTGTCGATGACGCAATCCTCGAGGAGCACGCGGTGCGCGCCTTCCTCGATCTCCCACGCCTTGATGCATTTCGGCGTATTCACCGCACGGCATCGAAGAAACCGGATGTCGGTGCAGCTTCCGCTGAGACCGCGGCCCGAAGCGCCGTAGGCATCGTGATCCCAATCGGTGACGGTCACGTCGACCGCCTGCGAGTCACGGGCGCCGGGCCCGAAGGTCAGGCCGCAGAACGTGTCGCGGATCGTGAGATCCTTGACGACGACGTGCCGCGCGTTGCCGACCCAGATCCCGCGCGGGTTGTTGCCGACGCGCTTCTGAGGCTGGGAGCGATAGCTGCCGTCGAGCGTGAAGCCTTCGACCCGAATGTGCTCGACGCCCGGCGGGACCGGGCCGGATCGGACGCCGTCCACCCGCCTCCCGACGACGATCAGGTCCATCCGCCCCGCGCCCGGCTTGAGCTTCAGGGTCGCGCCGTTCCCGATGAGCTGAACGTGATCTGACGTGACCTGGATCGTGTCGGACACGAGGTAAGGGGCAGGCGACGCCGGAAAGACGACGCGTCCCCCACCGGCCGCCACGGCCTGCGCGATCGCCTTACGGATGGCCGGCAGGTCGTCGGTGGCGCCGTCGCCGACTGCGCCGAACGTACGGACATCGAAATCCGCGAACTTCGGCGTCGTCGGTCTCTGGACGGGCGCGAAGGCGCCCAGGTGAACGCCTTCTCGTCCGGATCGAGCCACCGGCGAGTCGTGCGGAATGCGGAGAAAGTAATCGCTCTCCGGGTTGAGGCTGATGAAATGCGGATCGACGGCGACGTCGTGACCGCCCGGCACGCCGGCCGCGTCGGACTGGACGGAGTCCTCGCCCTTGCGATTCCAGCGCCGCTCGTAGGAGACCGGCACCTGCCAGAGGCAGTTGTAGTCGCCTTGCCCAGGGCCGCGCAGGGCCGGCGTCAGCGCCGTGGGCATCTGGGCGATGATGCAGTTCTCCACGTCGGCGTTCCCCGGGGACTCGACGTTGACCGCGCCGTAGGTGTTGACGGCGTAAAACGTGCAGTTGCGAACCTTGACCCGCGCCGGGAACCTTCCTCCGGCGACCAGCAGGCCGTTGAACGACTCGTAGATGACGCTGTCCGCCACGAGCACGTTCGAGGCCTGCCAGATCATCAGGCCGTTGGCCTGGCGGCTTCGCAGCCGGCACCGCTCGATCCGGACCCGATCGGCGCCGAACATCGAGATCGCGTTGTTGTCGCCCTTGACGTCGCGGCCGGAGATGTCGATGTCACAACCGTCGATGTGGATCGCGCTGATTCCGTACAGCGACATGCCGGGGGCGCAGTGCATGCCTTCGGTGTGATTCTCGATGCGCAGGTCCTTGAACACGACATGCGCCGTCTTGTCCTTGCGCCAGGATCCGAGCCGTTGAACCGGCGCGACGTTGTGCGTCGTGGAGAGGAGGACCGCCCGCTCGCCGGGTGCCGAGCGATAGGTGATCGGCGCGCCTTCGGCGCCCGACCGGCAGAAACGCAACGGCTTGTCGACGTAACGGCCGCCGGCGAGATGGATGACGTCGCCGGGCTCGAACGAGTCGCCGCCCAGGATCGAAGCGTCGTTGACGAACTCCAGGGCGGCCAGGTCGCGATCGAACGGCTCGGCCAGCTCGAACCCATCGGTGGTCCGGCTCGTGTAACGCCGCTGCACGCCGCCCACGTCGAGGGTGCCGGCATCGAGAAAGCCCTCCGTCGACAGGACCGAAAGCCGCGTCTGCCCGGCCTTGCAGCCGTCCCGAACGCGCGTGGGCTGACCGCGTGACGGCGACGACCATGCCTGGTCGCGCGAGGTGCCGGAAGCGCGGTCGTCGCCGTCGGGCGCGACCCAGAACTCCGTCGCCGCGGCCCGTTCCGAAACGAGAGATCCGACGAGCACCGCGACGATGATCAGGGGGCGATAATGCATCAGGATCCCTATCCGCGACTTCTTGTCACGGTGACGGAAGGTGACTGAACCACCGGTCCTCGTCCTCGGTCGTTGGGGCGCAGCCCTTCGAGGACGAAGGACGAGGACGAGGACGATTTCGCTCGCAGCCCGCCCAGCTCACTTTACGGTCAGCGTCCCCATCCTGCTGATGTCCTTGAACGCGCCTTCCCCGTCGTAGCGCCAGGACCAGATCCAGCGCGTGTCGTTCGTGGCGCGATTGCGGATGAAGTTCGCCTTCAGCTTCTCGCCTCTCCGAGGGGGACCGCCCAGGTCCTTCCACGGCAGCGCGATCTCCGCGACATAGCGGTCGTCGTACTTCTTCACCGTCGCCCGAATCGCGCTGTTCCACCGCTCCGCGTCGGTCTCATCGCCGTCGTAGACCGCGCCGGCGACGCTGACCATCCATTGCCGGAAATAGGTCTTCGGGTCATCGGACCGGTGGAGGAACAGCTCGACGTTATCGTCGAACCAGAGATCCGCGTCGCGGTCCGTCGTGGTGGTGACCAGCTTGTCCATGTCCGACTCGAGGCACTCCATCAGCACGTAGAGCGCCTCGGCGTCGAAGCACACGTGAAGGAACGTATGGCCGCCGCGCCGTCCGCGCGCCCGCTCGTACTGATTGACGATGTCCATGCGCGGCGCGGCCGCCCAGCAGGCGTCGCGACCGTCGCCGTCGATCATCGGCGCGCGGTCGGTGTAGCCGACGGCGCTTTCGCGCATCGCCGGAATGTTCATCGCGTCGTGCAGGGGCTGGAAGTACTGGTGCGTCGTGACGTGGTGGATGCTTCCGGCCACGCTGGAGTCGTCGATCTCGACCCGCGGCTTGTTCTCCGGCGGCCCGACGACGTGCACGTCGCCGGCCACCTTGAGCCGAGAGAGAGAGATTCTCGGCCGATACTCGACGACGCCGTCGTGGCCGGTGCGCGTGTTGATTCGTACGTCACCGTCGACCTCCACGTCCTCGAGATCCGCGGATCGCACCGGCAGCGCGGAGAACAGGTCCTTCCGGGGCCCGTCGACGAGATGATGAGGGTCGTCGTAATCCCGGTAGAAGCCGACGGTCACCTGGCCGAAGGGTCCGCCGCTGACCGACACGTGGTCGGGGTTCAGGTAGACCGCTAGTGTGCCGTGACGGGCCACGCAGTCCACCAGTCGCACGTGACTGACGGGCTGCTCGTGCTTGTAGCCGAACACGGCGAACGCGTTGAGGCCGGCGTTCTCCACCCGGCAGCGGGTCAGCTGGATGTGACCGGTGCGAAACGGATGGGGCGCCCCGTGCGGCCGTATGTAAAAGCCGTTGGCGCTCGTGTCCCGCACGACGCAGTCGATGAGCTGAACGTGCTGGGCCCCTTCCTCGACCTCCCAGCCCTTGATGCGGTTGCCCGGCAGGCCTCCGCGGCTTCCGTTCGGGGAGTCCGCGGCCACGCAGTTGCGATAGATGATGTGACTGGCGCCGCCGCCGACGAACTCCGGCGTCACGCCGAATCCATCGTGATGGAAGCGCGTGACCTTCACGTTCTCCGCCTCGCAGTGATGCGAGCCGAGTCCGAAGGTCATGCCGACGAACGGCCGGTCGATCGTCACGTCCCGGACTCGGACGTGTCGGGCGTGGTTGACCTTGATGCCGCGGATGATCCCGGCCTGGGCGGCGGCTTTCTGCCAAATGGACGGATTGTCCATCTGCCCCCAGTAGTTCGCGTCGATCGCAAGACCGGTGAGGGTGACATGCTCGATCGGCCGCTCGGGCGTGCCTTGAATGCGGACGATGTGCAGCATGTCCTCGTCCGACGTGCGACCCGTGGCGGCGCCGTCCTTCAGCAGGACGGTGGCCCCCTCGCCATGGAGATGGATCCGGCTCGCCTGGATTCGGATCGAATCGGTGATCAGGTAGGGCTGCGCGGCCGGCGGCAGGACGACGCGCCCGCCGCCGGCAGCCTCGGCCGCCGCGAGCGCGCGCTCGATGGCGGGCGAGTTGTCATGCGTACCGTCGGCGCGGGCTCCGAATGTGGTCACGTCGAAGTCGCGCTGCAACATGCTGCGGCCGGCGGCGCCGTTCACGGCGGTCGCGCCGATGATGACGAGCGAAAGAATCACGAAGCCCCTTCTTTGTAAGGGGGGGTTGGGGGGGTATCCCATTGACGGACTTGCGTGTCGATGCGTTGCGGGCTTCAGCCCGCGCCCTGGCTTTTCGTAGCTGTTCATGCTCATCTCGCGTTACGAATCTCCGATTCCAGCAATACCTGTGCCCATGTCAATCGAACACGAAACTCCCAAATGCCTTGGGATCCGTGAACCCGCCGTCGCCGCCCTGCGACCACAATTGCAGTTCCACGGCGTCGATGCGGCGCTCACGGGCGAGATTGCCCATCCACACGTCTCCCGACCGCGGCGCCGCCGCGCGGAGGTCGGCCAACGGAATCATCATCTCGATCGACCAGCGTTTTCCGGCCTTGTCGATTCGATAGCCGATCTTCAGGCCATCGGCGTTCCATGATTCGTCCTGATCGCGTCCGGATCGAAAGCCTGTGCGCAGATCCATGACGGCGTCCTTCGCGGGTGCGACGAGGAAGTGGTAGTACCGCGTCGCGTAAGTCGCGCTCTCGGGGGCGACCATGAACTCGACGCAGTCCATCAGGCTCACCTCGCCGTCCCGGTAGAGATCCTGCACGTTGAGCTTGTCGATCATCGGCTCCTCGCACTCGTAGGCGAGGTACAGGTTCTCGCCGTCGTACAGCCCGCGCACATGCGTCGGTGTCGCGCCGTCGATGCGCGTGGCCGGCGCCCCGGCCCATGCCGTTTCGTCGAGCTTGCCGTCGATCGTGGGAGGGCTCGGCGCCTGAACCAGGTGAAACGCCCGTTGCGGCCGCGCCGCGTCGAAGTCCAGCGTGATGGGCTCGTTCAGAGACGAACCCTCGGAAAACCCGATGCCGGTCCGATCCAGGCCCTCGTAGTCCGTCTTGTCCCGCAGGTCGTGCCACGCGTCGTAATACCAGCCGGAGTTGGCGCCGGTCGTGAGGAACTTGGCCAGGTACCCGTGGCCCGGGTGATAGTTCAGCGCGCGTTCGCCGTCGATCCTGACGATCCGCTGCCGCCAGGTGTTGAACCCGTTGACCGACTCGTGCAGTTGCCGGCGGATCGCCGCGTTCTCGTCGACGAGGTAGGCGCGATACAGGTGCAGCATCCGCGACATGTGCCTGAGGTAATCGAATTCGTCGCGCGTGGTGCGCACCCATGCCCTGGCTCTTTCGCTGTCGGCCGCGGCCTCCGCGCGGCGCAGGCGCTCTTCCAGCCCGTGGATCACCTTCGGCGGGAACAGGTGGACGATCGACTCCTCGATGCTCCATCTCAATTTGCGACGGTGCGCCAGATGCCAGTACTTTCGGGAATACAGCAACTCGTAGAACGCCTGCATCGGCTGCGACGCGGCGCCATAGAGGCCGTCGCAATACTCCGAAACGAGCTGCCGGTGATCGAGCGCCGGATCCCCCATCATTCGCCCCAGCACGTAGTACGTCGGCCCGATCAGCCCCCACGCGCGCCCGCCGCCTCCGAAGATGCCGATGACGTTGTTGTCGCGGTAGTAGTGCACCATTTGCGCCGCTTCCTGCGGCGTCATCTTCGGACCCCACCCCATCCCCATTCCGTCGTCGAACCAGTAGTGGTACACGGTCATGCCCCGGCCGAAGCCTTTCCACGCTTCGATCCGATCCTGCCCCGCGCCCGTGACCTCCACGACGACGTTGCGGCCGAACGGGACGTCGGACCGGGGCTTTCCGGTCGGACCGTAGGCGAGCAGCAGGACCGTGTTGTCCGGGTGCGACCGGGCGACCTCGTCGCAGATCCACTTGTGCAGCAGCAGCATGCGCCGGCCGTCGTCTTCAGTCATGGCCAGGCAGGCGTCGCACCGGCACGGCACGTGACCGTCGGACTGGCCCAATTCCACCCAGTCGTAACCGTCGTCGAACGTCTGCTGGAGACCGCGCAGCAGAATGCGGCGCACGCTTTCGTTCGACGGGCAGACGTGGTGGCCGACGTTGGAGCGGGCCCCGTTGTGCAGCACGAAGTACTCGGGATGCTCTTCGAACTCCGCCGGTGACAGCCAGTGAATGTAGGAATGCCCGCCGTAGTGGCGGATCCGGACCGAGCTTCGCGTGTTGTTCGCATAGGACTCCGGATGGCTCAGTTGGCTGCGGTAGAAGGCGCTGCCGATGTAGAAAGAGAACGCGGGATTGAAGCTCACGTCCAGATCGGCGGGCACGGCGAGCCGATCCCGCTTTGGCGCGACGACGCCCTCGGTGGCGGGCATAAGCCAGCGGACGCCGCAGAACGTCTCGAGAAATCGCGTCACCGCGCGGCAGGTGCCCTTGGCGCCGACCGCCAGCGCCCGGCGGCTTTGCCCGCTTTCCCAGTGATAGAGCCAGGGACCCGTTTTGGGCTCGGCGACCGCGCTGCCACGGACCGGGGAATCGAGGCCGTACAGGTGAAGGGTGCGGCCGTCGACCCGCATCCGGCACCCGTCGTCTCGCAATTCGGAGGTGTCGGCTCCGGTCCCGCGCGGGTGTCCGACGAAGATCAGGCTGATGTCGTCAGGAGACTCGGATTCACCGACGATCGGCAGCGTCGTCCCCGTGGCGCGCTGCACGTAATCGACCAGCCAGCCTGCCGCCATCTTCGTGAACGAGTCGGCCTCGTCGGGGACCACGACGGCGCAGCGGGCGCGGCCCTCGTCGACAAGGACCAGCTCGCGGGCGTGGGCAGAACCCACCAGGCAGACGGCGGCGGCAATCGCGGCGAGCCGCGTCGGAAGCAGACAGCATCGTGTTCTCAAGTTGTGACCTCCGGGGATCCCGCGCCGCGACGATCAGATCGAGGACGACGACGCTTCCGGTCTCAGGATATCGCGCAGGTTCGGCAACACCTCTTCGATCTCACCGGCGCCGTTGGCATTCAGGAACGAGGCGGACTCGTACAGGATCAGCCCGTCCATGCCGTGTCGCGTGACGTTCTCGACGACGGCCCGCAACTGCTCGGGCCACGTGTCGGACGCGTTGAGAATGCAGTTCAGGTACGGACAGTGGATGGTTTCCACGCCGTGTCGCTCGGCCACGGCCATCACCTCGTCGAAGAAGCATGAATCGGGGTCGAGGTTCTTGAGCGTCACGGCGTCCAGCAGCCCTTCCTCGATCCAGCGCCGCCAGTCCCACTGAATGCCCGTCATCGGCCGGATATGGGGCGGACTGTCCATCGGCACGCTCACGTGATGCTGCATCTTCGCGCCGCGCTGCCGCGTCACGCGGCTCGCTTCGCGCACGAATTCAGTGTAGACCTCGCCGAGCAGCTGCGCGTGCTCGTGCCGGCATGCCGCTTCCGGTCGCAGCGGCCCGCCGAAGCGTCGTTCATACGCGTCGGCGACATGCCCGCTGAAGCCGTAGTTGGCCCAGTCCATCGGGTTGTTGTGATGGATGATGCGCAGGTCGATACCGTCCACGCCGGCGTCCAGCGACTCGACGAGCCAGTCCATCCAGTATTCGCGCACGACCGGGTTCGCCGGATCGGGCGCGCCGACGAGGGACTCCCTGACGCCGCGCTCGAACGCGATTCCCCGATCGATGCCGTCGAGCGCCTGCAGCATTTCGATCCAGTCCCGGCCGATCCAGGATGCGGTGGGCTGACGAGACGTCGTGAAGCCGGTGAAGACGAAACCGCCCTCGCCGCGCCAGGGCGCGTCGCCGTCGCGCGGGAACTCGAGCAAGTTGTGCGTCACGGGGATTTCCTGGCCTTCGGCGTCCAGGATTTCGGCAAGTCGATACACGCGATTGCGAAACGTGCCCGCGCGATCGCCGTCGACCGTGACCGCGAAATACCTCGAGGTGAGGTGCAATCCGTCGATCGTGATCGTCTGCACCGGTCGCTCGTCGGTCCAGCCGCCTTCCCAGTGCCGGCGGAAGCGCGTGGGACGAAGCTCCATGCTGATCTTCGGCGGGGGCTCGACAGGCCGATAGGACTCGTTGTCGTCGCTGGTCCAGACGGTGATCTGCTCGGGACGCACACCGTGATCGCGATCGTCATCCTTGCGGAATCGAAGGGTCGCGACGGGGCGCCGCTCAGGGCGATCGTCGGTCATCTCCGGCGGCATCCACCGCTGCATCGACGCGTCCGGCCGGCTCTGGAACAGGTGCTCGTTGAAGAACGGGCTGGGACCGCCGGTCGGGTGGCCGACGTGCATGTCCATCGGCTTGATGACGGCGTAGACCTGCATGCCGCGACGGTGCGCCGAGTCCACGGCCTTCGGAAGGAACGGGTAGCAGTTGCGCACCGTCCTCGTGCCGTAGGAGCTGCCGTCATCGGCGTCGCGGCCCCATTTCCACTGGTCCAGGCTGCGGCTCAGCTGCGGGTCGGCGTCGGGCCCAAGGGCTTCGGGGCGCACGCGGGTCGTGTGGTGAAAGTAGATGCGCCCGATATCGAGCTCGGCCAGGCGCTCGACCAGTCGGTCGATCAACCCGGTCGTGAACGGCTCGTAAAGGATGTCGTCCAGGAAGTCGACGGTCGCGGCCAGCAGCGGCCGGTCCGCACGGCGCGCCGGGCGGCGCGCCGGCGAGGAGCCCTGGCGTTCGATCCGCATGCGGGCGAGCGCCGGGCCCGCGTAGCTGTGGATCATCAATGCGCGGTAGGGACGATCGGATCGCCGGGGCGTGGAGAACAGGTCACGGCCGTCACAACGGAACGTGATCGTTTCCCGGTCGCCGATCAGCTCGATCCTGTGCGTCGTGTCGGCCGGGCCCCACGGTTCATCGACGCATTCGTGGCCGCGCGACGCGCTGGTCGCGTCGGTGAGCATCGGCCTCATCCCGAAATCCGGCGCCCACTCGACGGCCCATTCGTCCAGGCCGACCGCAAAGCATTCGTGCGTGGCCAGCGACGCTTCGAAGGTCACGTGGACGCGCTGGAAGCCCCCCTCGGGCAGGTTGCATCGGACGGCGCCCAGTCGCGCCAGGGCCCCGGCAAGGCCGGAGCCGGAGATGACGAGGTTGGCGTCCGGATCGGGACCGTCCGGAAGCACCTGGCACAACCGCCCGTCGACGACGCGCCATACACCGAACTGGATCTGCCAGTCGCGGCCGAGGTGGTCGGTCTCGAAGGGGTCGAATGCGAGCAGCGACGAAGAGAGGGTCACGGCCAGCCGGTCCAGAGGCCACGTCCCTCGCTTCCGGATGCGTGCGAAGGCGGCGGCGCCGCCAGGCCGAAGGTGTCGACCGAGGTGTCGGAGATCAGCAGGTTCGCCGTGTCGCCGAAATGCCGATAGCTGATCGTGTTGCCCTTGAACGGACCACTGTTCAACGCACCGGGCGTGGCGAGGATCCTTTCACCGTCGACGACATCGAAGTTGAACTCGCTGTCGTCCACGTGCTTCCACAACGCATCGGCGAACCAGACGTGCCGCGCCGGCGCGTTGAGCACGTTGCTTTCGGGCGTCAGACGTCCGTTCATGCCCCACCACATGTCGCCGGCGTAGTTGACGAACTCGTTCCGCTCGGAGCAGATGAACCCGGAGAGGTGCCACGTGTGCGATTCGATGACCTTGTAAGCATGGTACGCCGAGGGCCAGCCGAAGCTGTACCCCGGTGCGGTGGCGCTCCACGGCATCCAGTTGCCGTGATTCTCCTCCGTGTAGACACGGGCGAGGATCCCGATCTGGCGGAGGGAGGACGCACAGTTCACCTGGTGCACCGACCGGCGAGCCTGCTTGATCGCCGGCAGGAGCAGCGCGATCAGCAGCGCGACGATGGATATGACGACGAGCAGCTCGATCAGCGTGAAGCCGGGTCTTCTCATGGTGGCAAAGACTGGCGCAGGCGGTCAGTGATGCATAGAAGAATGCTGCTTCTGGAGCAGGGCATCCTATTCTCGCGCGGCGGGCCGGTCAACTGAGACGCCGACCCGGGTGACGCACACGAGGCCGGGGTCGTAGTGGCCCGGCCGGAGTCGTTCCTGTTGATTTGACCGTCATTGTCGCAAGTTTTGGCCCCGAATTACATCGGGGCCTTGACTTTGGAATGTATTGACGGACAATGATGGTTGGAGGATCGCCCCTCGCCCGAGGCTTCTCAAGGGAGCGTGGAGGCGCTGAAGCGATCTACGGCCGTCGCCTGGCCCGGGCGGCGGGCCGACAATTTCATCGGGCACGAGAAAGGCGAAGGAGAACAACAAGATGGCTATTCGTAACGTGATTCTGGGAGCGGTGTTGCTTGCGCTGTCGCTGATCGGCAACGCGCACGCGGCGAGCTACTACATCTCGACGAGCGGTGACGACACCAACAACGGGACGAGCCCCGGCGCGCCCTGGCGGTCGCCTTCGCGCGGCCAGGGGGTTCGTCTCAACGGGGCCGCGTCCGCAGGATCGACCACGCTCAGTGTCCGCGACACTGCAGGGTTCCTTCCTTCGGGAAGCGTCCGCCTGAACGGAGCGCTGTACAACTACAGCAGCAAGACGGACACGTCGTTCAGCCTGGACTCGGGCCTGGTCGGCGACGCCAACGACAGCGACATCATCCAGGACGGCACGATCCTCGGCGGCACCGGTTTCCAGCCGGGCGACGTGATCAACCTGACCGGGACCTTCAACAACGAACAGTTGCGATTCAAGGCCTCGGGGACCAACAGCAGCAACATCATCTACCAGTCGGCGCCCGGTCAGCGCGCCTTCTTCAACATCGTCAACCGTCCCGGCACCTCCAAGGGCGTGATCTGGAACGATGGCGAAGGCGCCTCGACGAAGAGCGAGTTCGTGACGTTCAGTGGAATCGACGTCAAGATCGACCAGAACGGCACGGGCGGTGGTCCTGCCATCGGGTTGAGCGGCGCCAACTCCATCACGTTCGACGACATGGACATTCATGCCACCGGCAGCCTCGGCGACGGGAGCATCGCCTTCCGCAACGTCAAGGGTTCCAGCAACATGGTTCTGAACTCGGTTCTCCGATCGCGATTCGCGGAGGGCGTCAGGGGTGATATTTCCGGCAGCACGATTGTTCGGAACACCGTGATCTGGGATTCCGATGTCGGCCTTGGCCAGATCAACGGCGGGACGATCGACGCGCGAAACCTGACGATCATCGGCGGGCCCGCCTCGCAGTTGTGGGCGGCCCACACTGAGAATTCGACGATCATGCTGAACGACTCGATCATCGTCGGTCAGCCGACCGGGGTCTGGAATCTCACGCGGACCGCGTTGAACTCCAACGCCGGCGCCACCGTCAGCGGCGACCACAACCTGTTCTTCGACCTTTCCGACGACAACTACTACGGGGGGAACTGGTCGCCGGGCGCGAACGACCAGCCAGGCGCCAACGGTCAGCCCGGCGTCGATCCGGAGTTCGTGAACATGGGTCTGGACGACTTCTCCAGGGGCCAGGACAACTGGCTGCGGTTCCTGTCCAGCTCGCCGGCCGCGTTTGCCTCGTCCACCGGCTCCTTCATCGGTGCCAAGGACCTGGTGCCCGAGCCGGGCAGCTTCATGCTGCTGGTGGCCGCGGGCGTCGGGGCGATGGCCCGGCGGCGTCGCTGAGCGCTCGAAGTATTGAATTAACCCATTGAGTTCAAGGCCGTTCTCGGCAACGAGGACGGCCTTGTACATGCGCGAGCTGGATCTGCGCCGGGTGCCTGGGGTCGAGCGCAGCGAGCCCCCAGGAGTACGCCTTCGAGCGAGAACACGTCAGCCGCTCACGGCCAGCCGGTCCAGAAGCCGCGACCCTCGCTTCCCGACGATACCGAGGGCGGCGGCGCGTTCAGACCGTAGGTGTCGACCGAGGTGTCCGACATCAGCAGGTTGGCGGTCTCGCCAAGATGCCGGTAGCTGATGGTGTTGCCCTTGAACGGGGCATCGTTCAATGTCCCGGGCGTCTTGATGATTCTCTCGCCGTCCTCGGCGTCGAAGTTGAACTCGCTGTCGTTCACGTGCTTCCACAGCGCATCGGCGAACCAGACGTGTCGCGCCGGCGCGGTGAGCACATCGCTCTCCGGCGTCAGGTGACCGTTCATGCCCCACCAGATGTCGCCGGCGTAGTTCACGAACTCGTTCCGCTCGGGGCAGATGAACCCGGAGCGGTGCCACATGTGCGATTCGATGATGTCGTGCACGTGGTACGCGGAGGGCCAGCCGAATATGGTGTTCCCGAAGGCACTCCACTGCACCCACCGTCCGTGATTCTCCTCGGTGTAGATCCGGACGATGATCCCGACCTGGCGCAGAGAAGAAGCGCAGTTCACCTGGTGCACCGACCGCCGAGCCCGCTTGATCGCCGGCAGGAGCAGCGCGATCAGCAGCGCGACGATGGATATGACCACCAGCAGCTCGATCAACGTGAAACCGTGTCGTTTCATTTGCCAGCGATTCATGCGGGCCGGTGACTCCTGATCGTATCCGGCGGCAGTCCGGTCGGTCAACGGAATTCAGGCACTTGAGGGTCACATGGGTGCATGACCGCGCCCGCGGCTGATCCGAGGAGGATGCCGCACCACCGGTAGTCGTCTGGCTCGAAGGGCATGGGAGCGGCATGACGCACCGGACCGCTGCCGACCCGGCTGACGCCGGGGTACGCCGCCCGATCTGCGAACCGCGCGGCGTCAGCCCGCGGGTCGAATGCCATGGGAGCGACATGAAGCAACGAGCCGCCACTGGCCTGACGGAGCCATGGCACGTTCCACCCCCCGGCTGACGCCGAGGGTACGCCGCCCAATCTGCGAACCGCGCGGCGTCCGGTACGAAATTCCATCCGTGTTCAGCCGTCCCGGTGCGACGCGCCGGGATCCGTGGTTCCCGAACGTTGCGGCTCCGCCGCGTTACGATCATATGTTTCACCGGGATGCTTCAATGACTCGATGCACGCCATCCAGGCTACTCAACCGCCGGCAGTTCCTGGCCCGCAGCGCGGCCGCGACCGGCTCGCTCGTCCTGCCGGCCGGGTGCGCCGCGCCCTTCGCGGTGACGTCGGATCGAACGCGCCCGGCCGCCAACTGGGGCGTGGCCAGCGGGGACGTCACGCAGGACGCGGCGATCATCTGGAGCCGAACCGACCGGCCCGCGCGCATGATCGTCGAGTACGCCGCGACCGAGTCGTATCGAAACCCGACGCGCATCGCGGGGCCCGTGGTCGCGGCCGATACCGGTTTCACCGGTCGCGTCGACCTGCGCGGCCTTCCGGCCGGGCAGCAGGTCTTCTACCGCGTCGCGTTCTCCAGCCCGACTGACCGGCGCGCCGTCAGCGACTGGATCACGGGCACGTTGCGCACCGCCCCCGACAACGCAAGCGCGATCCGGTTCGCCTTTTCCGCCGATACGGCCGGCCAGGGCTTCGGAATCAATTCGCAATGGGGCGGCATGCGCCTCTACGAGACGATGCGCCGGTCGGACCCGGACTTCTTCATTCACAGCGGCGACACGATCTACGCGGACAACCCGATCGAGCCCACCGTCCTCCTGGACGACGGCCGCGAATGGCGCAACCTGGTGACCGCGGCCAAGTCGAAGGTCGCCGAATCGCTGGAGGAATATCGCGGCAACTACGAGTACAACCTGCGCGACGAGCACGTACGGCGATTCAACGCCCAGGTGCCCCAACTCGTCCAGTGGGACGATCACGAGGTGACCAACAACTGGTACCCGGACGAGGTGCTGGACGACGCCCGCTATACGGTCAGGGACGTGAACCTCCTGGCGGCCCGCGGGCACCGGGCATTCATCGAGTACAACCCGATCCGCATCGATCCGAGTGACGAGCGCCGGATCTATCGGTCATTCCATCACGGACCGCTGCTCGACGTGTTCATGCTGGACATGCGCCGTTACCGCGGGCCCAACACCGCGAACCTTCAACCCGAGCCGGGGCCGGCGACGCGATTTCTCGGTGACGAGCAGATGGCCTGGCTCAAGAAAGAGCTGCGGGCGTCGCGCGCCGTCTGGAAGGTCATCGCCGCCGACATGCCGCTGGGCCTGGTGGTTCGAGACGGAAAGCACGCCATTGAGAACATCGCCAATATCGACGGGTCACCGCTCGGCCGCGAGTTCGAGATCGCCGCGCTGCTCCGCTTCATCAAGCAGGAAGACGTTCGCAACCTCGTATGGGTCACGGGCGACGTGCACTACGCGGCGGCCCACTACTACGATCCCGCCCGCGCCGCGTTCTCCGATTTCAGTCCCTTCTGGGAGTTCGTCGCGGGTCCGATCCACGCGGGGACCTTTCCGCCGAAGCAGCTCGACAACACGTTCGGTCCGCAGGTGAAGTTCAGCAGCGTACCCGCCGATCTGAAGCCCAAGCGCCCGCCGTCGGACGGGAGGCAGTACTTCGGGCTTGCCGACATCGATCCGGACACGCGCGCCCTGACCGTCACCCTGCGCGATCTCGAGGGTCGCGAGCTGTATCGCGTCGAGCTCACGCCCGGGTGAGACACCTCGTTCTTCTACATGAGTCACGGCCACCCGGCACCCCTCCCGTAGTTGACGGTGCATACGATTCCTGTCCGGGCCGTTCACGAGGAGCAGAACATGAACCGCACTTCCCTCATCTGCATCGTCGCTTCGATCACCGTGCTGAGCACCTGGGCGCTCGTGCGCTCGGCCCCGGAGATGAACACCGGGCGCGCTTCCGATATCACGCTCAGCCTCGCGAGGATCGACCGGATCGGCCTGCTCGTGGCGGACATGCCCGAGACGCTCACCGACACGGGCATCACCAACGACCAGATCATCGAGAACTGGACCGGGCGGCTCGCGAAGATCGGCATCGAGGTCGTGGCGCCCGACCGGAAGGTCCCCGTGCTCGAGCTGCGAATCCTCTCAGGCACGCCGCCGCAGTTGTCCGATGACGTGGTGCTGACCACGGTCACGCTTACGCTGCGTCAGCCGGCCACCATCGAACGGGTCGAAAGAACCCTGATCGTGCCCACCTATGTCCATCCTGTCTCCCAGATCAGCAAGCGGGACGTGCTTGCCGCGAGCACCGCGCGCACGCTCGACAACCAGATGGGACGGTTCCTCAGCAACGTCCGCGTCGCCAACCTCGTGATCCCGCCGAAGTCACGACGAGCGCCGTAGCCGGGGTCGCCGGAGCCCGATCCGAAGTCCCCTCGTAGCCGGTGTCGCCAGACTTCGGATGCCACAAACGATGCGCGAGTCGATCCGAAGTGTGGCCACTTCGGCTACGCCACGCGCAGGCGCGTCCAGCGGATGCCGCAGACACCATTCTCCGCGCACCAGTGGGCGGTGAGGACGGTGTCGCCGTCGAGCCGCACGCCCATGGGTAACCCGAACTCGATAAGCGAAATCTGCGCCTGGCTGCTCACGTCGGCGGTAAGCTCGAGCCTGGCCCTGCCGTCGTACAACGTGCCCTCGAACTCGGTCGACCATTGCGCGCCGGCAATCCGGACCAGGCACATCCGGACGGCCTGATCGCCGAAGCGCTTGTTGTAGAGAACCAGGAACCGATCGTCACCCAGCCAGATCGGGGTCATGGTCTGCCCCTGAATGCCGGTGGGATGAGGTCCGTCCCACGTGCGACCGCCGTCCGTCGACAGGCAGTACGCGTTCTTCAGGTCCGTGTCGTTCGGATAATCCTGGACCCACGCCAGGGCTAGCATGTGGCCGGGCTCGGTCTCGATCAGTTTTTGCTCGAGATACCCCAGTCCCGTTCCGTCGTCCTCGAACACCGTATGCATGTGCGGCCAGCTCGCGCCCTGGTCCGACGACTCGTGCAGCACCACGCGTTCGCCGTAGCGCCCGTCGTGAAACGTAGCCGCCGGCGCCAGCCACCGACCGTCCTCGGTGACGACGATCGGGTTCGAGATCTCGTACGGCCCGGGAATCTGAAAGGGGATGACCTGCGGATCCGACCAGGTACGGCCGCCATCCGTGGAACGGCAGAGCGTAGGTTCGCACGCCAGGCGCCTGACGCTCCCATCCGCCGTCTTCTCCTTCTGGTCCCGCTGCCCGTACGCAAGGACGCTTCCATCCGCCGTCCGGCTGAGGCGCAGGCTGTTGAAGGTGACCGGATCGACACCGCGATCCAGGATCAGGGTCGGGTCCGTCCAGGTCCGCCCGCCATCCGTCGACCGCGAACAGTGGGTCCCGCCGCTGACGTGAGCGCCGCCGCCGACGCTGTACCCGCAGATGAGCGCGCCGTCGTCCATGCGCACCAGGGTCGGAAACGCGGAGTCACGACGGTCCACGTGGCCCGATTCAAGTATCTCGATCGTAGGCATGGGCAGTTCCTGTGCTAGAGCGGGGTCCCGGGTTCACTAATCAACCAGGTACGGCTCGACCTCGACGAAATTGAGCATGAGCTCCTGGCCGATGGGACCGCCCGGCTCGTCGGGGCCGGCCCAGTCGCTGATCGTGAGCCTTGCGGTCGCGCCGGTGGCCCGAAACACCTTGCGATGGTAATTGAACCAGGCCTTGTGCGCGGTGCCGTCGAAACCGTAGGCGTGGTGGCTCCAGTCGTTGTGGAAGACCTCCTGGAAACACTGGCGCTCGATCATTTCGACGCCGTCGATATCGATCGAGACGGCGTGCTTCATCCTGGTCCCGAGACGCTGCCGGTCGGCGGTGAACAGCTTCGCCGAGTAGGTGCGACCCGGCTGAAGGTTCCGAATCTGCTGCGATACGCGATTGGGCTTCTCGCGCCGGCGTCTCATCAGCAGGAACGTGTCGCCCTGCCCGTCACGCGGATACCGCATCACGAGGAACCCGTAATCCTTCAACGACCCCGTGTCGACGCTGCCATCCTGCGCGGCGGACACGTCCCACCCGTCGGTGCCGTGCTCGAAGTCCGGGTTTCGGATGTGGCTGAGCATGTACGGATCCGTCGAGAGCATCCCGGTCCGGCCCTCGACGCAGTAGTGCCGGTAGAGCCGGGCCGCCCAGCGTAGGTACTCCTCGTCGGCGTAGTGGCTGAGGTAGGTCATGACCCCGTACAGGCCGGCGAAGGCCGTGTCGTTGGCCAGCGCGTGGAACTGCATGTCGAGGTAGACCTTGAAGTCTGCGGCCGGATTCTTGTTGAGCGACTCGGGCGGCGCCGAAAGCATGCCGAGGACCACGATCGCGTGCCCGGCCGCGCCGGGCACGGCACGATTGAGCGCGGCCATCCGTTCGACCAGCTGCTCACGGATGAAAGACCTGGCCTCCTGCTCGGTGCGTCGCTCATGCAGGTAGCGCTCGTAGGCGAAGCGCGTTCCCGACGCGACGAGCGGCGCCAGGAAATCCTTCAGGCCGTCAGGAGCACCGGCGACATAGGGATAGAAGGTCTTCGGCGCGTGATCCTTCTCGAGGCGGCGGATCGCTTCGACCCAGGCCCCGTAGTTCTCCCGGCGCCGGGGATAGAACTCGTCCGCGATGAGGCCGTCCAGCTTCGGGTGCGTGATCCCCTTCCACCCGGCCCATTTTGCATAGGCCTCGTCGGCGGTCACCCGGATCCCGTCGCGCAGGCCGGGGACCGGTGATTCGACGATCCACCTTCGGCCGCGCGCCTTCCATTCGCCCAGGTGCGGCTCGTACTCCTGCTCGACCTTGACCCGGGCGGCCGAGCTGCCGTGGCGGGCGCCGATGATGGTGTTGAGGTTGTCGAGCAGGCCGCACCGCTCGAGGAATTGCCAGTCGTACCGCGGATAAGCGGCAATGGGACTGTGCATGGGGAAGTTGGCGTAGAGGATCTCGGGCATCGTGCGCACGACCAGCCGCTCGATTCCGCCGGGCGCGGTGCATCGCACGTGGGCAGTGTGCTTGCCCGCCGGGAGATAGCGCATGCCCTCGACCACGCGGCCGTCTGAGCGATCGACGACGTCGGCACCGTCTTCGGGCGCGACGTCCACCGAAAGCTGAAGCACGCCGTGGTCATCGCCTCCGCGCTGCGCGCGAAGGAACACCCATCCCGCGCGCGGGTTCTCGAATTCTTCATCCGCCTCGTGCACGCCCTGCAGCGAGACGTCGCGCAGCTCGCTGACGAGATTGTTGAGGATCTTCGCCGCACCGACCGGAACGGCCGCTGCCAGCGGGAGCGTCACGATGATCACGATGAGGATTTCTTTGTTCATGTTTCGCCGGCTTCGCCGTCTCGAGAGCCCGCCCAGTACAATGGGCAGATGATCATTTCGCAAGCACACGTTTCGGCGCTGCTGATTCTGTCACTGGTGTCGATGTCCGCGGCGAAGGATATGCCGCGATTCGACGTGACGCAGTACGGAGCGAAGGCCGACGGCACGACCGACTGCACGCCGGCCATTCGCGAGGCCGTGGAAGCCGCGACCCGGGCCGGCGGCGGGGTGATACGCTTTCCGCCGGCCGAAGCACCATACCTCATCAGCGATTCGATCGAACTGCGCGCCGACAACCTGCACGTGCGGGGCGAGGGTGCCACGGTCTTTCTGAAGGACGGGTCAGCGGTAGGACGAACCAGCGCGGACAAGCTTCTGCACATCGTGAGGATCTACGGCACGGCCGACGACCCGGCGCAGAACGTCAGCGTCGCCGGCCTGACCATCGACGCCAACTACTGGGGCCAGACGAACGCCGAGGCCGCCTGGCAGGCGTCGGCGAAGATCGCGGGCACGACGCGGGGCGTGTACGTCGAGCACGCGCGCAACGTGCTCATCGACCAGGTCGAGATCAGGCGATCGTTCGTGGGCATGACCTTCGGCCTCGGCGCCCACGACTGCGAAGCGCGGGATGTGAGGGTCACCGAGTTTCACCATGACGGTTTCGGCGTCACGCCGAAGCGCGTTGATCGCGGGGCGAGCGGCATCACGTTTCTTCGCTGCGTCGCCGCCGACGCGCCCCACGGCAAGCACGGCGGGCATCCGGGCACCCGCGTCAAGGGATGGGAGATCGAGGAAGGCGCCCAGGACGTCAAGGTGATCGACTGCGCGGTGCGCGACACAGGGGCGCACGGTTTCTTCGTGCGACCTCACTGGTCCAGGAAGCACCGGTTCGAGACGAAGAACATTCAACTGATCCGGTGCCGCGTGGAGAACGCCGGCGTGTACGCGTTCATGGTCAAGGGCTTCAATCACCAGCAGCGGGTCGCGAACGTCAAGCTGATCGACTGCCACACCGACACCGGCAACATCCAGATCATGATGGGCCCCGAGAACGTGCTGGTCAGCGGCGGGCATTACGGCTCCATGACGATCGGCTTCTACACCCACGTCGCCGACGATCACCATGTTCCGGACGGTCCATGGGCCTGGACCTACGGGTTCCTGCCCGTCCGTTCCGTCTTCGTGGCGAATGCCCACGTGTCCGGCGACTTGCGTATCAACGCCGTCGCGGGTCACGACGCCGCGGACGACTACATTTCGGACATCATCCTCCACGACATCACCGTCGGCGGCGATCTCTACATCGTCGGCACGGCGTCGCTGGTCAGGGAGATCGACGGCACCGTGCAGGGCGCGCGGCACGTCATCTCCTCGGAGGACTACCTGGAGAAGTTCATCCGACCCGCCAGATCGAACTGATCGCGTGACGTGCCCATGGTTCCCTACACCGCCGACGAGATTCGATCACGCCTCGGCATCTCGACCTCCGTCGTGTCGGACCGGCCGCTCGACGCGACGATCCTGGAGCAGATTCGGGAGGCAGGCATCCCGAACCTGGAGCTGCAGGAGCATCCGATCAACCCATACCGTGACGACGAGCCGGAGACGATGAACGAAATCGTCTCGGCCTGCCGCGCGCTGGACCTGTCGATCGTCTCCTTCCACGCGCGCTTCTACGAGGTGCGCGGACACCTGGACTGGTCGGACCGCAACAACCTGGGCTGGGCGGGCGAATCCCAGCGTCGCCGGGAGGTGGATCGATGCAAGCTCATCATCGATCACCTCCTGTCGCTCGGCTGCACGGAATGGGTGACGCACCTGCCGATCACGGACGACTCGACGCGGACGAGCTACGTCGAGCTGGCCCGCCACTACGAGGGTCAGGATTTTCGTCTGCTGATCGAGAACAACATGACGCAGCAGCAGAACGTCGCGGCCTGCATCGAGTGGGTGGACGACATCGGGCATCCGAAGATCGGCGTCTGCCTGGACATCGGACACGAAGTGAACGAACAGCGCCAGAACCTCATGATCCAGGCCGGGACCCCGACCCGGGTCATCGGGAACCTCGGGCATCGGCTGCGCCACCTGCATCTGCACGAGTGGGTCGGCAGCGCGGTCGGCCCCAAGACGCCCCACGGAAGCGATCATTACGCACCGTTCGACGAGGGGGGCCAGATGCCCTGGGACGAGATTTTCACGGCACTGCACGACATCGGTTATCCCGGCGCCTTCATGTTCGAGCCGCTGCACGAGGCGAGGTACTCGAAGGATCCGATCGAGAAGACGGGGTGCTTTCCGGATCGCCTCTGCGCCTGAGGAGGCGAATCCGATGAGACCCATCTACAACCTTCCCGTCATACCCGAAGACGGGGACCACTACCGGGCATGCACGCACAAGCCGCTGACGCGGGCGGAGATGAAGTGTGACTTCCGCAACGCCCTGTTCATGAAGCATCCGGATTCGCAGGCCTGTTGGGAAGCGATCCTGCGCTACGACCTGGCTTCGGCGGTGTACTTCTACAGCCGGCACTGGATCAGGGAGACCGACGGCACAGAGCAGGAAGGATGGCGGCACAACCTGAGGCGGCTGGCGGACGCCGGCGTCTACATCTTCCACGTGGGCATGCACTGGTACGGCCAGGAGCAGTCGCGCGCCTGCTTCGATTTCCTGCTCGACACCTTCGGCGCGCGATTCATCGGTCTCAAGGCGGATTCGGAGGCGGACGGCGGATACACCGGAGGCTGGTCCTGGACGGGCCCATGGGCCGAGCAGTTGGGGACCGGCGCCACGCCCTCCCCGCAGCGATCCCGGACCGAAGCGCGACGCGATTACGACCGGGTTCTGGACTGGCTCTACGACCGTGCGTTTCACCGCGGCATGTCGATCAGCTCCCTGGGATACGGCTGCCACTACGCGGCCGAGCACGAGGCCCGGATGCTCGGCATCGAGGCCGAGGAGTGCCTGCCCTCCGACACGCTGCTCTGGTCGTTCTGCCGCGGCGCATCGAAGCAGTACGACCTGCTCACCGCGGTGTCGATCTCCCCCGCGAACCGCTGGGGCCACGCGATGCATTTCCGCGACGGTCCGATGATGACGGACGGTGAGTCCACCGGCGGCTCGGATTACGGCCCGAGCCACGGACTGAACCGGCGCGAGTGGTACGTCGCATACATGTGCGGCGCGTCACTGATCTTCTTCTCCGCGGCGATCTTCCACTACGGCCGGTACGCGTCGAAGGTCAGCGGCGAATACGAGCCGTTCATCATGCCCGGCGGCGCCAATCGTCCGGGGTTCGGTCTGCTGGAGGCGAACCTGACCCCCGTCGGCAGGCTCCACGTCGAAGGACAGGAGTTTGCGGCCGCGCATCCGGTGCGCGGCACCTGCTACATGCCGGTGGCGCTCATGCTCGAACGCGATCACGGCTGGAATCCGCCGGGGGAATACTACGGACCCGGGCAGGACTGCGTCTGGGGCAACATCCCGTACGCGCGCGGCGACCATCAGATCGACAACTTCTTCCGCTGGGTGTATCCGGACTACCACCTGGCCAGCTTCTACCGTGACGAACGCGGCTACATCACCAACACGCCCTTCGGCGACCTGTTCGAAGTCATCCTGTCAAACGCCTCGCCGGCCTGCCTGGAGAAGTACCGTGCCATCGTGCTCCTGGGCGAGCAGCGTGTCGCCGACGACGCAAGCGAACGCCTGGAAACCTTCCTGCGCGACGGCGGCATCGTGATCGCGGCCGCCGATCAGTGGCCCGCCGGCGCTGCGGCTCTGGCAGGCGCCAGCGTCAGCGACACTCTGCGGAACCACCACGGTGAGAGCCGATCGGCGGACGGCAGTCTCTTTCGCGAAGCACGGTTCGAGCACCGCGACGTGCGGATCACCAAGGGCGACGTACTGCTCGAGACCTCGGGCGGCGCCGCACTCGTGACGCGACACACGGTCGGCGATGGGACGCTCTATCTCGTCAACGTCCCCGGCTGGGGTCGTTCCGCGAAGCGCCACGACATGCTCGACGGAATCCGGCACGTCATCGGATCGGTGCTCGACGACTTGGGCCTGGTCACGATCGAAGGCCGGCCGGTCTACAACCTGGTGAACGTCACCGACCGGGACGACGAGCTGATCGTGACGCTGTGCAACAACTCCCCCGACCTGCCGTGGGAGGGAACCGTGCGCATCAGGGATGCGGAGGTCGAATCGTTCGAAGCGTGGATCGGACACTCGGAAGCGGCCGTCGAGGACGGCGCGCTTCGGTGCGGCGTGCCCGCCAATGACGTGCGGATCTTCAAGCTCCAGGCCAGCCACGGCTTTCTGCCTCTGAGGTTCCGCAACATCGACTGGAGGAAGCTGGGCGTGGGGATACCTGATCAGGATTTCCAGTCCTGCCCCGCGAGGAAAAGCGCCGACCTGACGATCCACCGACCAGGTGACAGGTAGTAGCCTCCCGCCGTGGGGCGAAAATCACGTCCAGTTGAGTGCGAAGACCCTCTAGCTAGAGCGGTTTCACTGAATCTGATTGGATTGATCTCGCTCTGGTCACCGGCAGCGCTCCTGGACGGCCCTTGCCCCCAAAAACCACAAAAAATGCAAGTAAAATACGAAGAAAGGAGCTCCGCACCTTGACAAGCTGGCTTAGCCAGCTTAGCTTGGTGCAGGCTAAGCGGAACCGGAACCAGTGCTCTTCGCAGTTGGTATCGGTGGTGGACGGAGTTTGCATCTTTTTATCCTTGAGGAGGATAGGCCATGAAAGCAACAGTGGTAGTTTTGGCAGCGGTTCTATTGTGTGTCAACGGGGCACATGCCACTCAGTATTACATCTCACCGACGGGCAACGATGCCGGAGCGGGGACCCTGGCTGATCCCTGGGCCTCACCCTCGCGCGGTGCGAGCTTCCGGGCCAACGGGACTTCTGGGATCGGCGCCACCACCATCGGGGCGCGCAACACCCAGGGCTTCCTGCCCAGCGGGAACCTGAATATTCCTGGACTGGGCATGGTGGCCTATTCCAGCAAGAATGCAACCGGTTTCACCCTCGCCAACCCGCTGTCTTTTGCAGTGCCGAATGACCAGGTCATCCACGACAACGACATCCTGGGTGGGGTTGGTTTTCAGCCTGGTGACATCGTCACATTGCGAGGCGGCACCTACGCCAATCAGACCCTTCGCCTGAAGAACTCCGGAACCAACTCCGACCCTATCACGTACAACGCGTTTCCCGGCGAGGTTCCGTTTCTGAACTGGGTCAACCAGTCGGGCCTGCGTGGAGTGGTCTGGAACGATGGCGAAGGTGCCTCGACCAAGACCGAGTTCGTGGTCGTTGACGGCCTGAGTGTTCGCGTTGATCAGAACGGAACCGGCGGCGGAGCCGGCCTGATTCTCAACGGCGCCAACTCGATGACTGCGCGTAACATGATCATTGAAGCCAGCGGCAGCGCCGGTGACGGCAGCAAGGCCGTGCACATTGTCAAGGGCACCGGTAACAGTATCGAGAGCTCAAAGCTCCGCTCACGCTTTTCCGAAGCGGTGAGGGGCGATGTCAGCGGGAGTAACTCAGTCAATGACACGATCATCTGGGATTCCAGGATAGGACTGTCCCCGATCGGCGGCGCGGTCACGATTACCGCCGACCACATCACCTTCTTCGGTGGTGGCAGCTCCAACCTCTGGGCCGGCAGCGTCGAGGGTGGGACGTTGAGCATCACCAATTCACTGATTTCGGGCCATCCCAGCACCAACAACGCCAATCGTCCCGCCTTCAACGCGAATCCAGCTGCAAACGCAAGCGGCGACTACAACTTTTTCCATAACCTCAGTGACAACAACTACTACGACGATCCGGATTGGGTCGCCGGCCTCAATGACACCCCCGGTGCCAATGGCCTGCCCGGCGTGGATCCGCAGTTCATCGAAACCATTGACATGAGCAGTCCCGATTACTTGCGGTTCACCTTCGGCTCGCCCGCGGCATTCGCCGGTCTGGGCGGCACCTACGTAGGTGCGATTCCCCCCATCCCCGAGCCCGCATCTTTGCTGGTCATGAGCTTGGCAGGTGTGATGGTTCTAACCAGTCGCAAGCGGTAGCATGGATGGTTGGTCGGGTTCACGCCGGCTTGTAATAAAGGTAAGTAGATCAAGCAGGGTCGGGCAACGCCCGACCCTGCTTCGTTTTATGGTGCAGGCGCCTGTGCGTGTCTCGCCTGCAACAACTGCGACGATGGATCTACACCGGCCTTGTGCCAGTGGGACGTACGCCTTGGTGAAGACTCAGAGCAGGGCTATCTGTCGTTCGAGTCTCACTCCGCCACCTCGAACGTGATTCCCTCGATGTCGCTGTTGCCGTCCTGGTACTGGCCGTAGTAGCTGCAGAAGACGCGGCCGTCCTCGAGCTGAACCATGCTCGGATACGACGAGTCCCATTCCTTCAGTGGCGAGACATAGATGTCGCTTACGTGCATCCAGGTCGCGCCGCCGTCCTTCGATGCCGAAAGCGTGCAGCCGTACGGTCGGGCCGTGTCGACCTGTCGATGTCCGAGCAGGATCGTGCCCGAGCGGAGCGCCAGGAAGCTGGGACAGTGGCCGAGGATGCTGCTGGGCACGGGCGTGCTCCAGGTGCACCCTTCGTCCTGCGAACACGCCTGATGCAGGTGGTAGGGTTCCTTCTCGTCGCGCACCATCGCGATCCACCTTCCGTCCGGAAGCGGCGTCATGTCGATCTCGTCCGCCAGGCCTTGCGCAACGTCGACGCGGCCCGGAAACGTGAGGCCGCCGTCGTCGGACACGAAGTAACCGCTGTACCACGGTTCTTCGCCAATCTTCTGACCGCCACCCGGCACGAGAATGCGACCGTCCGACGTTTCGCGCACGCGCCCGTAGTTGTTCTGCCAGCGCCACCCTTCCATGGGCCCCAACCGCACGGACCGCGACCACGAGCGGCCGCCGTCGGCGGACACGATCAGGTGGATCTGAAGCTCCCGTTCTCGCTCGTGTTCCTTCGGGAAGTGCCTGATCAGCGTCAGCGGCAGGAGAATCCGGCCATCGGATAGCTGCGCGGGACCGTGATGGGCCGCGCTGCTCCACCGCGACCTGGAGAAGATGCGCCGCGGGGCCGACCACGTGCGGCCGTCGTCGGTCGAGCGAACCATCATCACGCCGCCGTCGTCGGTCGCCCAGTGGTCGGTCGCCTCCCGGTAGAACACGAGCATGTCGCCGTCGGCCAGCCGCAGCGCACCGGTGAACGCCCGGTGACGCCGCTCACCGGACGCGATCTTGCATCGTCGAACCTCGCGAATCTCGACCATGACCTGCTCGTCACACTGACCTTGGGACTGGCTCATCGGTCCTCGATCGCACGCAGCAGCGGCCCCATCCGGTCGGCGAACCCGGCCCGCGTCTCATCGTCCAGCTCGACCCGGGGGCGCCGGAACACGCGCGGTCCGTAGCCGCGTTCCGCCATGATGTGCTCGAAGACCGGCTTGATGCCGCCCATCTCGACCGCCTGGTCGAGGAAGGCGACGAATCGATGCTGCATCTCGATCGCGGCGTCGATCTTCCCGGCGCGCACGGTCTCGAAGAGGCGCACAAAGAAACCGGGAAACAGGTTGTACGTCATGCCGATACCTCCGCAAGCGCCATACAGCAGACCGGGGACCAGGAGCTCATCGTCGCCGTTGATCACCGCGGCCTCCGGGCAGGCCAGGATCAGGCGCCGCATCAGGAACAGGTTGGATCCGCTGAACTTGACGCCCTCGACCCCCTCGATCGCCATGAGCTCGCGAAAAGCCCGCGGTTCGAGGCTCTGGCCGGTCAGGTGCGGAATGTGGTAGACGAGCGTGGGTCGCTGGGCCGCCTTCGCCAGGCGCTCGTAGAAAGCGAGCAGCTGCGCCTGCGTGAAGTGCGGCGGCGGCATGCTGGCCACGGCGTCCGCTCCCGCCGAGCGTGCGTGCGCGGCAAGCTCGACGGCGGTGCGCATGTCCGCAGCCCCCACGTGCGCGATGACCGTGCCCGAATGCGGGCGCGACAGCTCGATCGCCAGCTCGAGAATGTGGCGCCGCTCGTCGGGATGCAGATTGAGCGCGTCCCCCGTCGCGCCGCAGACGTACAGGCCATCGACACCCTGCGCGTAAAGATGCCGCGCCAGCGACTCGAACGCCGCTGCGTGAAAACGATCCTTTTCGTTGCAAGGGCTCGCGATCGCGGGAATGATTCCCTGGAACATTGCAGCAGGCATTGAACCGTTCTCCGTCAAGTTCGGCTGATCGACAATGTTACCATGGCGCGCATGGCGAATGGCGGAACCACACGGGCTCGCCCCGTCTTCACGGACCGCATCTTTCGCTGCGGACAGAGCGACTATTACTCGGACGAGATCCTTCTGGCGGGCCGCACGCACACGACCGCTCGCCTGCGCGCCATCGCCGACGCCGGCTTCAGCGGCATCTGGCTTCACGCGCGCCTGCGCGAGCTCGTGCCGGGTCGTCTGTTCCGCTCCTGCGTCAAAGGATCCGACGATCGGTTCCGCGCATTGGCTTCGCTCTGCGCCCGGACCCGACGCTGCGGTCTCGACGTCTGGCTCTATTTCACGGAGCCGCTGGGGCTCGGCGCGGGCCACCGGTTCTGGAAGGACCATCCCGAGCTGAAGGGGCACACCGGCAAGGCGGGGCTCGGTGGGGAGCCGGACGCGTCCCTGTGCTCGTCCACGGATCCGGTGAGGCAGTTCCTCCACGACGGATTCGGCCAGCTTTTCTCCCGGCTGCCTCTCGGCGGTGCGATCCTGATCACGGCGAGCGAGCACGTCAGCAACTGCTGGTCGAACGTGATGCGCCCCGCGGCGCAGTACGCAAGCCCGGTCGACTTCTGGTCCCGCGCGTGCAGCTGTCCGAGGTGCGGGCCGCGCGGCCCCGTCGAAGTGGTCTGCGAGGTGATCAACCTGATCAACCGCGGCGCCAGGACGGCGCGGCCCGACGCGAAGGTCGTGGCCTGGGACTGGGCGTGGAACATGTACCTCGCGCCGCCCTACCGGCGGCTGGTCGACGGGCTCGATCCAGAGGTGGTCCTGATGGGCGATTTCGAACGCGGTGGACGTGCCCGGCGGATGGGAAGATCGCGGGAAGTCGAGGAGTACAGCCTGTTCAGCGCGGGGCCGTCGCCGCGCTACCGCACCGCTGTGCGGGCGTTCGCCCCGCGGCGACCTATGTGGGCGAAGCTCCAGGTCAACACGACGCACGAGCTCGCCACCGTGCCCGCGCTTCCGCTGCTCGTTTCGCTCTACCGCAAGTTCCGGTACCTGCGCGAAGCCGGCATGCGCGGTTACATGGCGACCTGGAACTTCGGATGCCGGCCGGACACGCTCAACGCCTTCGCCGTGGACCGCCTTTCGCGCGGCCGGCCCGACCGTGACCGAGACCGCTGGCTGAGCCGCCTCGTCATGGAATACTTCCGGCTGGACGGCAACGGCCGGGACGCCGCGGCCGCGCTGGTCGGATTCGCACGCGCGGGCGAAAGCTATCCGATCGGGAGCAACTGTTTCCTCTATTTCAGTCCTGTCAACTACGCGCTGGCCTATCCGCTGAAGCTTCGCTTCACGGGCAAGCCGATGGGGCCGACCTGGATCGCCCACGAGCACGGTGATCGCCTCGAAGACACCGCCGGGGACTACACGCTGGCCGAGCTGGTGGAACTTCTGGAACGACTCCATTCACGATGGGACCGCGCCGCGCACCGGTACGGTCAGGCGCTGCAGAGCGCGGCCGATCACCGGCGGGCGCGGCGGGAAGTGGGCGTCACGCGGGTCGCCGGCGCCACCTTCCGCAGCACGTGGAACATCTATCGCTGGTACCTCGCCCGGCGCCGTCGTCAGGCGCAGCGACTGAGCGCCGCGGACAAGGCGATCGTGGCCAACGAGATCGAGAACGTCCGCGCCGCCCTGCCGTACGTCGAGGCGGACGACCGGCTGGGCTTCCACGAGGAGCCCCAGTGCTACATGTTCGATACCGTTTCCATGAAGAGGAAGCTTCGGGTGCTCGGAAAGCTGCTGCAGGACTGAGCCGACCCGACCCGGCCCTACTCGTTACTCGTTACCGTTACCGTGACCCCCATGAGAACCATCCACAACATGCCCGTCATTCCGGAAGAGGGCGAGCATTATGCGCAGTGTGCCCACAAGCCCATGACGCGGTCCGAGATGAAGTGCGACTTCCGCAACGCCATGTTCATGAAACATCCGGACTCGCAGGCCTGTTGGGAGGCGATCCTGCGCTACAAGGTGGCCTCGGCCGTCTACTTTCACGCACGCCACTGGATCAGCGAGAAGGACGGCACCGAGTGGTTCGGCTGGAAGCACAGCCTGCGGAAGCTCGCCGACGCAGGCGTCTTCATCTTCCACGTCAACCCGGTCTGGCTCGGGGCGCAGCGCACACGCGCGTATTTCGATTTCCTTGTCGAGACGTTCGGCGAGCAGTTCATCGGGATGAAGGGCGACTCGGAGCTGGACGGCGGGTACACGGCCGGCTGGTGCTGGACCGGCAGCTACGCCGAGCAGATGGGGAAGGTCGAGGTGCCGTCGCCGCGACGCAGCCGCGCCGAAGCGAGGCAGCAGTACGACGAGGTCCTGGACTGGTTCTACGGCCGCGCCTTCAACCGTGGCATGTCGATCAGCTCGCTCGGCTACGGGTGCCACTATGCCGCCGAGCACGGCGCGCGGATGCTCGGCATCGAAGCCGAGGAATGCCTTCCCTCCGACACGCTGCTCTGGTGCTTCTGCCGCGGAGCCGCGAAGCAGTACGACCTGCTGACGACGGTGTCGATCTCCTCCGTGAACCACTGGGGCCTCGGACCTCATTTCCGGGATGGTGAGAACGTCGCGTTCGGCGACGAGATCGTCGGCCCCGACTACGGCGCCAGCCAGGGGCTGCACAAGCGCGAGTGGTACGTGGCCTACATGAACAGCGCGTCGATCATCGTCTTCGCCGACGGCATTTTTCATCACGCCAAGTACGCCGGCAAGATCAGCGGCGACTACGAGCCTTTCATCAAGGGCGGCGGCGCGAACCCGCCCGGGTTCGGGTACCTGGAGGCGAACCTGACGCCCAAGGGCAAAACGCAACTGCAGTGCCAGGAGTTCGCGGCCGAGCATCCCGTGCGCGGCACGCCCTACATGCCGGTCGCCCTTCTGCTCGATCACGACCACGGCTGGAACCCGCCCGGCGACTATTACCGCACACCCACGGACTGCGTCTGGGGCAACATCCCGTACGCCCGCGGCGACTACCAGATCGACAACTTCTTTCGCTGGGTCTATCCGGACTACGAGCTGGCCAGCTACTACCGGGACGAGCGCGGCTACATCACCAACACACCCTTCGGGGACCTGTTCGAAGTCATCGTCTCCAACGCGTCGCCGACCTGCCTCGACAAGTACCGGGTCGTGATGCTGCTGGGCGAGCAGCAGGTCGCGGAAGACGTGCAGCAACGTCTGGCGGACTTCGCGCGGAACGGCGGCATCGTCGTAGTCGCGATCGACCAGTGGCCGCAGATCGGGTCCGACCTTGCCGGCGCCGAGGTTGGCGAAGGCGTTCCCGGCTGCGAAGGTGACGTCCGCGCGGCGGACGACGTCAGTTTCAGCGAAGAGCGCTTCGAGTACCGCGAGGCCGGCGTCACGACGGGCGACGTTCTACTGGCCACGCGCGACGGCGCCCCGCTTGTAATACGAAATCCAGTAGGTGAAGGAGCCTTCTTTCTCGTCACGGTCCCCTCGTGGGGCCGCACGGAGAAGCGCCACGAGATTCTCTCCGGCATTCGGCACGTGCTCGGCAACCTGCTGCGCGATCTTCGCCTGGTCGAGGTGAAAGGCAGACCGATCTACTGCCTCGTCAACGTCACGGACCGCGACGACGAGCTGATCGTGACCCTCTGCAACAACTCGCCCGACCTGCCGTGGGAGGGCAGCGTCCGGCTCGTCGGGGCGCCGATCGCGTCATTCGAAGCGTGGCTGGGCCATTCGGAGGCGGCCATCGAAGACGGCGCGCTGCGCTGCGGCGTGCCAGCCAACGATGTGCGCATCTTCAAGCTCGGAGCCGATCGCAGCTTCCTGCCGCTGATGTTCCGCGACATCGACTGGAAAAAGCTGGGGGTGGGAATCCCGGACACGGACTTCCAGACCTGCCCGGCGCGAAGGAACGCGCACCAGCCCGGTCACGGGTGACGCAGGGACTCGAACGCATCGCGCAGCCGCGCCGCCCACTTGCGGTGCACGATCGCGGAGCCGCTCGACATCACCTCGGCGGTCGCCTCATCGAGGAGCCCGCGGATGCGGGCCGCGGATGGGGCACGGGGGTTCTCCCGGCAATGATCGGCCAGCATCGCCAGGACCATGTGGTCCTCGATCCCGTCGGCGAACGCGAAGAGCCTCGGCGACCAGATCAGCGGCCCGTGCTTCGCGGTGTACCCGTCGGCGTGCCGGCTCACCTGCGAGAAGCCTCGCGAAGCGCGGATTTGTGGATAGTCGTTCTCGTCGAGTTCCGCGTCCGTCAACTCCACCGCATCGCCGACCAGGCCTGAGAAACCGCCGTAATAGTTCCAGGTCCCGGTGCCGTCGAGATCGTGGTGGAAGGCGAACCACCCGAGCGAGCGATAGTGCAACGCATCGACGCCGCGGTACCCGCTGGCGGAGTAGCACCAGATCGGTTTATCCGTCGAGCGCATGAATGCCATGCGTTCCTCGCCGCCCGTGGACGTGATCTGTCCCAGGTACGGACACCAGATGTCGACGTACGGCGCGGCGGCTCGCATCTGACCGAGATCGGCCGAGTGGTTGCTGTAGATTCGAACCTTCGGGCGAGCCGCGCGCGTCGTCCTGCCTTCGGTCAGGAAACCGGGTCCCAGGTACTCGTCGAAGGGATAGACCGCCCAGTCGTCGTGTTCCAGCCCCGCTTTTTCACAGGTCACCGTGATCGAATCCAGGACCTTCCGGGCCACGTGGATGAAAGCCGGATCGCTCTGCGCCAGCGGCGGGGACGAGCGCGTGGCCTCCCAGTGGTGGGGTTCGCGCATGAGCTTCCAGGCACCACCGTAGAATAGAAGGTGCCGCATTCGGTGGCGCGCGAAGGCGTCCACCGCTCGTCGCACCCGGATCGGGTTCAGCGCCCGGGCGAGGCGGCCCTTCTCGTCCCATCCCGTATCGGAGACGACCATGAGCTGGAGGCCGCTGCCGGCACCGGTGAGCAGCACGTTGAAGTAGTGGTCGGCGTAATCGGCCAGCAGCGGCTCGGCGATCTCGTCTTCGAAGCCCTCGCTGATCCCGGGCCCCTGGTAGAACTGCAGCCAGCCGCAGACCGCCAGGGGCGACCGGTCGGGCAGCGTGAAGTCGCGCACTCGAAGCTCAACCCTGAAAGTCTTCTGCCCTCCGGGCCAGGAAGCCTGCAGCGAGCCGGTGTAGGGGCCGGCGACGGCGCTGCGCGGAATCCGAGTCACCATCCACATCTGCCGCGCTTCGCCCGAAGGCACGTCCACAATCCCCTGGTCCTTGAGCCCCTGCCAGACCGTGCCCGCATGACCGAGCCCCGCCCGTACCGGGACCAGGACCTGAATGCGCACCGACTTCGCCGCGATCGTCGCGCCCCCGGGGACTCTCAGATCGGAGAGATCGAAGCGCACCCGCATCGGATCAGGCCCGTTTTTCCGGTAGTTGCCCGCCATCCAGCACGCATGGACCCACTCGCCGCGGGCCCCGTCCATCGCGATCAACGCCTCAGGTTCCGGCTCCGGCGGGAGCATCGACGGGCGAAACCCCGAATAGGAAGGCAGCGGCCAGAGGACGCACCGATCGATCTCGGCAGGCTTGGCATAGCGCCTCAGCGCGCCCGCGGCCTCGAGGGAGACGGCCTTCACGAAGACGACCTGCTCGAGGGCGGGGTCGATGCGGACATCGATCGCGCCGCGCTCGACGTCCCCGGATCCGACGTCGATCGGGACGGAAAGGATCTCGTGCTTGCCCGCACCCGAGATGACCCGATTGCCGTTGACCCGCAGGATCGTCAAACCGGGAAGCACGCCCTGTGGGATCATGACGTCGTGCAGCATCAGGCGATGTGGCCCGGCACCGTCGCAGGCCAGCTTCAGCACCAGGTGGCCGTATGCGGCCGAAGTCCCCAGGCCGGCGCCCGACGCGCCGAGGTTCCACGGCTGCATCCGGTCGTCCGCAGCCGGTGCCAGCCGGTAGCGAACGTTGCGGGCTCTGCCCGACGCGGTCAGCCGGCCGTCCGGATCCACCGCGGTGACGAACGCGAACGCGTCAGACGATTCGGAGCCGGTGAGCTCGACGCCTTCCAGGTTGCAGCCACCGACGGTCGCGGCCCGCAACATGATCGTCACCCGCCCGTCGCGGATCACCTGGCTCGAGAGCGGCAGGTCGAGCGTGACGTCGTGCGGCGCCATCGAATCCCGGTCGGGCAACGAGCGGGTCACGATCACGCGCGGCTTCGATTCAGGAACCAGTTGGACCGCGAGGTGACGCCCACCCGCGTCGGCGCTGTGCACGAAGAGCTTGCGCAACGTCAGGCGGTAGTCGCCTGGCCGGGGGGCATGCACCGTGAAGGACATCGTGGCTGGGTGGCCGTTTCGGATTGAGAACCCGACGCGCTCCTCGGCGCTCATCTCGCGGTGATCGTCCGGAGCGTGGGGCGCCGCGTCCCAGGTCAGGTAGCGAACGTGATGGTCCCGGGCCTGGACGTCGAGCCGACCGTCGACGTCCCGTGCGTCGACGAAACGGACCTGGTCGGCGGCGGCCGGCGACATCGCCGCGAGCAACATGGCAAGCGTGGCGGCCTTCACCGGTTCGAGCCCCACCGGTCGCGCATCGCCGCCACACGGTCCTTGAGCGTCACCATCCGGATTTCACGGTCCTTCGGGCTCGCCGTCAGGTTCCAGTCGCTCGCTTCCGGCTCGAAGTCGGCAAGCGGCTCGATGAACGCGTCCAGCTCGTCCAGCGTCGATCGGATGGCCGACAGGAGCGGCTCCTTCTCGTCTTCCGACACGTGCACCATCTCGTGCTCGCGAAAGAGGTTCGTCACGTAGCGCGTCAGCGATCCGAAGTAGAGCTGCCCCAGGCGCACGCCGCGTCGCAAGGCCGATAGCGCTTCCGGGTTCGGCGCCGTATCGTCATCCAGACCGTCTGCCAGCTCCGTCATCCGGTTCAGAACCTGCTCGACGCGCCGCTCCCTCGCCTCCACTTCCTCCAGCGTGTTCTGCAGCAGTTGGGATAGCACGCGGTCCGGATCGTAGTAGAACGACGTCACGGCTCTGACGCCCTCATGCGGTCTGCCCCTCAGATACATCTGCTTGCACGGGATCTCCGACAGCTCCAGGATCTCGCGCACGCGTGGCGCGTTGTCATGACCGTAGTGCAGCGTGGCCCAGTCGCTCGCCACCCGCTCGACGGAGCACTGCGGATCCCAGGCCAGGCGGGCGAACAGGTAGGCTTGCGCCTCGCCCGGCGTGAAGCCGCGCGTGAACTGGTGATGATGGCTGGCGTGACCGCGCCAGCTTCCCATGACCGGCCAGTCCGCGGGCGTCGCGGAGCCGGAGTAGTGCCCGTTGCGCCCCCAGTTCGCCCAATAGTTCGCGCAGTCGACGCCGCGCTGCCCACACAGCCGAAGTCGCCGGCGCCAATCCTGCGGGAAGCAGAAGATCCGGCCCCACCCTTCGTACTGCCACGCGTCGAAGATGAACATGGCGATCCGTCCGTCGGCCGACGGCTCGTGAAACAGCGGGCTTTCGCCCTGGTGAATCCAGAAGTCCCCGTTGGAGCACTTGGACGCCAGGCGCACCGGGGACTTCAGCACCCCGATGAAGTCCCGCCACTTGCTCAGCTCGAAGATCGCCATGGGCGTGCAGTAGCCCCACAACCTCAGGTAGAAGCGCTTGCCGAGCTGCTCGCCGATGAGCCCTTGCATGAAGTCGGCGAGCGGCGCCGCGTCCGCCGCGTCGTGCTCCCACGCGCTGATCGGCTTGACCACGTGCTTGCCCAGGTAGCCGGTCCGGGCGTGGGGCTCGCCCAGCGTCATCACGATCCCGTCGCACGGTACCCGCTCGAAGAACTCGCGATAGCGGGCGCTGAAGAACCGGCAGCGACCTTCGAACGTCTCCACCAGCGGGTGCTCGGCCAGCGTGTGGGGATAGGAGAACTCGTAAACCTGCAGGTACACCCGGATGTGATGGCGATGGAAGTGCTCGACCAGCTCCGTCAGTCGCGCACAGAAGATCTTCGAGCGTTCGAAGTGGCGATCGTGCTCGCGCAGGACCGGTCGCTCGAAGTACCGGTAGTCGATGTACGCGTCCACGTTCATGTGCATGATGCACAGCGCGTTGAACCGATTGCGCACGAGGTGCGGGGCGAGCCGCTTCAGCTCGTCGATCTCCTCGTCCAGCACCGCTTCGTCGACATAGGGCGGCTGCTCGCTCCAGAAGCCCCAGTCGGGCAGGCACAGCAATTGGCCCGTTTCCGAGAACATCCGTTCGGCGAGCACGGGCGACGACGAGGCGCGCATCTGCCAGTCCGGCCCGTCGATCACCAGGCGCTCGGCGAGATGGACAAGACCGTAAGCCGCGCCCGCGGGCGCGCCGCTGACCCGGAGGCCCGTGGCCGAAGCGAGCGGTTCGATCTCGAAGCCTTCGCCGCCTGATCGCTCGGTCGAACGCACCTCGATCGTGACCTGCGCGTCCTCGCCGGTGACCTCGGTGTTTCCGATGCGCGACAGGGCGCGGCGCAGGTCACCAGCCGCCACGGCGCAGGCTGCGTCAGCACGCGCCAGCTCATCTGGGATGATGCAATAGGTGGTCATTGGAGGCCATCATCTTCGATATCGATCGCATGATCACGCGTTGGCGGCATTCAACCCGCTTCGCCGGCGCCCTCGGCCGCCTTTCTGATCGACGCCACGACCGTTTCCACCGCGCCTTCGGCCGGTTCGCTCAAGACGGGCAGCGAGATCAGGTTGTCCCATACGCGCTCGGACACGGGCAGGTCGCCCTCGCGGTAGCCGGGGTAGTCGCCTCCCATGGTCGCGGTGCAGAGCGGTCCCCGACCGTGGCCGTAGATGTCCATGCCGTCCGCGAACAGAGGCAGCCGGTGCAGCAGCGGGTAGGGCGCATCCTGCGCGCCGATTCCCTCCTGGCGCAGCGCCTCGATGAACCGCTGCTTCGCGACGCCCATCCTGCCGGCATCGTGCATGACGCAGAGCGAGTAGAAGCCCGCTCGCTCGGCGCCGTCGTGGACGCGGATCGGCTCGAGGCCGTCGATCGACGCGACGGCCCTCTCCACGGCCTCGACGTAGTTGCGGCGCCGCGCGTTCAGCTCGCCCAGATGCCGAAGCTGCACCGAGGCGATGCCGATGCCGACCGGGTGCGCGCGGAACTTGATACCCAGCCCCAGCGGCTGGAGGTGTGCGTAGTCCGGCGTGACCAGGTCCATCCCCGCCATGCGGTTCACCTGGCCGATCAGGCACGCGCGCTCGAAGACGTCGACGTCGTTGGTCGCCAGGGCGCCGCCTTCCCCGGCGCTGACCGGCTTCGTGCCCTGAAAGCTCCAGGCGCCCGCGTGGCCGATGCCGCCGACGGGCCTGCCCCGGTAAGACGCGCCGTGGGCGTGCGAGCAGTCCTCGATGATCTTCACGCCCGTCTCGCGGCTCAGTCGCATCAGCCCGTCCATGTCGCAGACGTTGCCCCAAAGATGCACGGCCACGATCGCTCTCGTGCGCTCGGTGATGCGCCGGCGGGCATCGTCCACGTCGATCAGGAGCGTCGCGGGATCGATCTCGCAAAACACGGGCCGGGCCATGAGCATCAGTGCCGGCGCGATGGAGCAGATCCAGTTGCCGGTGGGCGTGATGACCTCGTCGCCCGGCCCGACCCCCACGCCGAACATCGCGCTGTGGAGGGCCGAGGTTCCGTTCATCGTCGTGATCGCGTACCGCGCGCCGACGCGGCGGCGCCATTCGGCCTCGAAGTCGCGCACGACCTGCGTTCCCCCCGAAAGCTCGTTGCGCAATGTCATGTCGTACGCGACCTGCGCCTCGTCCTCCGTCACCTGCCGCCATTGATCGAGCTTGCCCTCGCCTCCGGCGGTCTGGACGAAAACGGGCGGCGCCCCCATGGGCTCCGGGGCGGTCGGGACGGTCCGGTTCGCTTGATCACTCATCGGTCGGTTCCGTTGTTCAGCGCCAGGGCTCCAGGTCCACGCGCTGCCCCGTCTCGGCGGACAGGTAGGCGCCGTAGCCGGTGATGACGATGTCACGCGCCAACGCGCCGCCGCACAGCGGTTCGCGTCCCGACGCGACCGCCTCGCAGAAGTCCTGCATCTGCGCGGGAAATCCGTTCGCCCAGTCTTCGTCGGGGTTGGTGAACTGCCACCCCGCCTTCGTCTCCACCTTCTCGCGCAGGTAGGCGTCGCCGAAGACCTCGGGCGCGGGCGCGTAGCAGAGCACCCCCGTGTTCGGGTTGATGTTGCACTGGAGCACGGCCTTGGAGGCGTAGACGGTGACGACACTGTGAATGCCGCCCAGCGTCATGTCCGCGGCGCTGATCTGCGCGACCGTCCCGTCGTCGAACGTCACGAGCATCGCGCCCCAGTCCTCGCAGTCGTCCCAGCCCTGCTGGATCCACTTGGGCGACTCGTCGCGAAAGCGCTCGACCTCGGTCAGGTTGGCGACCGACGCCACGACGCTGCGGGGACGAATCGGACCGACGCCCCGGCGCTCACCCTCCTGCGCCTTAAGGTGCAGGGCGACCGAAAGCGGATGGCAACCCTTGTTGAACAGGGAGCCGCCGCCGGAGCTGTTCCACTGCTTGGCGTAGGGCGAGTGCGAGCCCGAGTGCGCGACCTCGCCGACGATGCGCAGGATCGTCGTGTCCGATTGCGACAGCAGTTCGTTCACCTTCGTCACGCCGGGCGCGTACACCCAGCACTGGGCGTAGCACAGGATCGTGCCCGCCTCGCACACGGCCTCGATGACCGCGTCGGCGCTGCGGGCGGCCCCCTCCAGCATCGTCCGGCGCGACACCGTCCGGCCGATCGGCTCGGCGTCGCCCTCCGCGCCGAAGTAGCCCGTCAGCGGCTTCTCGCAGAGCACGTGCTTGCCCGCCCGCGCCGCCTGGATCGCCATGGGCGCGTGCAGGCTGTTGGGCACGCACAGGTCCACCAGATCGATCTGCGGATCGGCGAGAAGCTCTTCGTAGCAGCGGTACACCCTCGTGATACCGTGCTGCTCGGCGAAGGACCGTGCGCTTTCGACCTGCTTCGATGTGACGCCCCCGATCTCGACGTCCAGGCCGACGACGCGCCGGTAGTTCGCCAGATGAAAGCGCGCCGCGAATCGCGCCCCCACCATGCCGACCACGACGCGTCCTGAGGCCATCGGAGTATCCTAGAGGACAAGCACTTCGTCGTCCGTCCGCGTCAAACGCTCGACGCCCTTCTCCGTGATCGCGAAGTTGTTCTCGAAGATGCACAGCTGCGTCGCCTGCCCGCGGTCGGGGTGGTCGGACACGGCCGGCTCGATTGCGAAGACCATGCCCTTCGAGAAGGTTTCATCAGAGTCGCGGCGCAGGTCCGGAAGCTCGTGGAGGCTCAGGCCGATGCCGTGGCCGAGTTGGCCGAACCCGCCGGCCGACATGTTGGGCCCGAACCCCGCCTTCTCGAACGGGCGCCGGCTGGCGTCGTGCACGTCCCCGATCCGCACGCCCTCGCCCAGCGCGGCTTCCGCATCTTTCTGGGCGCGGTAGGCCAGGTCGAACAGTTCGGCGATCGGCGGCGGAGGCTTCCCGACGGCGGCGACGCGGATCAGGTCGGCATAGTAACCGTCCACGGTGCAGCCGCCGTCGACGAGGATGATCGAGCCCTTCTCGACGGTGACCGCGGGCGACGCGGTCGCGTCGCACCAGATGCCGCGGGGCGGCCCGACGGTCACCGAGAGAAACCCCCGTCCCGTCGCCCCCCGGCGGAACATCTCCACGTAGATGTCCCGGGCGATGTCGCGCTCGCTGACACCGGGGCGGACGCGCTTGAGCGCGTGCTCGATGGCGTCGCAGGTGATGGCGCACGCCTCGCGATGCTTCTCGATCTCGCGTGGCGACTTGTGCTTCCTGCACTGCCACACCACCGGGGCGCAGGACCGCCACGTGACCCCGGGCATCGCGTTCATGAGATCCTCGAGCTGCTTCGGGGTCAGGCCGGGGCGCAGGCTCTCGTCCGATTCGATGCCGATCGTCGCGCCGTCCAGCCTCTTCTCCGTGAGCACGTCGCGCGCCGCTTCGATGGCGGCGCTGCTCAGATCGATGATCGAGCCGCCCGGCTTCAGGTTCCAGAAGCGGCGATCCGCGAACCAGGTGCTGCGGGCGATGCCCTGCAGCGAGTACTGGCACATCACGACCGGCTCCTGCTCCCTCGCGGCGGGCACGATCACGAAGAAGAGGTTGCACGGGTCCTTGAAGATGTCGGTGAGCGGGCCACCGGCAAAGTATCGAATGTTGTCCTTCTGGGTCAGCAGGATCGCATCGAGCCCGTGCTCGTCCATGAGCCGGCGCGCGCGGGACACGCGCTGCTCGTACTCGGAGTCGGGAAACTCGGGGAACTGGGCGACGGACATGGCTGCGTTCCTGAAATCCGGCCGCGCCCCCCCCATGTCGGACTGGCTGGAAACCCGTCGCGGAACCTACCAGTAGTTGAAGGCCGTCCCGTTCGCGTAGTTGGTCTCCATGTCGTCGAAGGCCTTCCACTTCACGGACGCGTCGTTGCTCGCGACGTTGCCGCCCGCCATCTGATCGAGCGTGAACGTGACCCAGCAGTCCACGGTCGGTCCGCACTCCGCCCAGCTGAACCAGCTGTTGCCGCCTCCGATCGGATGCGTGCCCCAGACACGGCCGGGCTCAAGGACCGGGTCCGCTCCGATCCGGTCGGCCAGGGTCACCCAGAAGGGCGGGTCGTCGGGCCGCAGGGGCACGGGCTTGGGATCCAGGGGCGGCGAGACGTACAGGCGGTTGTAATGCGGGTTACCGACGGGCGGATCATCCGGCGCGCAGCCCGCCGGCTTGGCGTAGCCGATCTCCACTTCGAACCCACTTCCAAAGGTACCCAGCCTTGCCAGGCGCGGGTTCCACATCAGCAGGCGGTTCGTGACCAGCTCGAAATCATCGCCCATCGGGCAGTAGAACATGGCGGGATTGAACCCCGCATCCAGCCAATATGCCGCCTCGTCCTGCATGTAGCCCAGCACACCGCCGCTCGCGCCCGGGATATTTGGCGGGTAACGGTCGAAGTCTCCCGCGTAGGAGATCAGGGCGATCTGGTGCTGGCGCAGGTTGCTCTGGCACATCACGTTGCGGGCCGCAACCTTCGCCCGCTTGACCGCCGGCAGGAGCAGCGCGATCAGCAAGGCGATGATGGAGATCACGACGAGCAGCTCGATCAGCGTAAAAGCGCCGCGCGCACCGACCGAAACGACAACCGGCGTGAAGGCTCTGCCTTCACGCCGGTGTTCTTCTGTCGTTCCGTCCCGGACGTTACCGAGCCCCTCGACCATTTCCATTCTCCGTCGTGGTCAGCGGCGCCGCCGCCCCGCGACCGCAACCAGACCGACGCCCAGTAATGTCAGGGCGGCAGGCTCGGGGACGGCGAGCACGTTGTCGTGGTTGGTGATACCGGCGCCCGAATAGATCTGCAAGGCCCCCATCTGATTCAGATTGCTGAACGCCGCCGGAGTACTGAACGCGTTGTTGTCGAGCTTGGCGCTGACGGTCTGGGCGCCGTAGTCAAGAACTATCGTCAGACGGTGCCACTGGCCTAGCTCGATGCCGTCGGCGCCGGGAATCGCTTCGATGACGTCGCAACAAACGACACCGGTTGCAGGCTGACCAACAGCTTTCTCGAAGTCGACCAGAACGGGAAACTCCGAGAGATCGCCGTCTCCCGGTCGGAGGACCGCGCCCATATTCGCGAGCCCGTCAGACGAGCGACCTGCGACTACGTTGAAGTCGTACTCGAACACCTGAACCGCACTCTGGTCGAAGGCACCGGCACCGGGCAGCCAGAATATGCGGGCCTGGTCACCCAATTGCATCCCCTGGTTCGTGCGTCCGAATGCGGCATCGATCGCTACGGATCCCGCCGTCGCGCCCCACGTGGGCACCGAGCTGGTATCCCACGGGTTCTCGTCCGGATAACTCGAGAAATCGTCCGAGACCGCGACCGCCCGCGCGAGGTTCGCGCCGATCAGAGCCGTCGCCAGCCATGCCAATAGAACAACTCTTTTCACTCCCATTTTTCGTCTCCTATGTTTCTTGCCAGGGTGACCAATGCGCCGCAATTCTGCCTCACACCTCTCCGTGTCGCGCCGGCGAACTCCGCCGGACGATCAGCCTTAACCAGCAAATGGTACCCCGGCCGCGCCCTCCAAGCAAGAGTCTTCGCGAGGAGGGGGGCATAAATAGTTTCAAATGACGCGATTACGACCCCTGGGGCCGCATGGGCCTACGACCCTTCCCAAGCCCGGCTGGCCTGATCGATGCGCCGAATCAGCTTTCTCAGCGTGTCGTCCAGCGTGTGCGCCACGTCGTCCGCCAGCTTCTCGGGTTGCTCTAGACCCACGGAGCTCATGACATACGTGGGCGCAAAGAACTCCCGGTCGAGACGTTTGACCTTGATAGGCTGACGCAGCAGGAGCGTGACCGTGTAGGCCACCGGACCGGGAGCCGTCGGATCGGCAACGGTCATGATGCGGCATTCAACGCTGGGCGCCCTCTCGTCGTCGCTCAGCCCCAGACCGAGATCCCGCACGCCGCGCTTCATCTGGCTGCTCACCGAGTCGACGGTGACGCCTCGGGCGCGCAGTTCCTCCGGCAGCTTCCTGACCATCACGTTCAGCGCCTTCAGCTTCGCGAGCGTGCCCACCGAATCGTCGGCCACGATCGGGCGCGGCACCATCGGCGCGGCGCAGACAAGGCTCCCCAGTGCGATGGCCAAGCCATAAGCAGCGATGCATCGAAGGTGCTGCAGGTCCATGCTCAGGTTCCCGAGTTGAAGGTTTGCACGACTCAGCACGCATTGTATAACGTCGCATGGACAGGTTGCCGGGTGCGTAACCTCTGACCGGGGGCCGCATTAACGCGATTTCTTCCCGAGGCGACAACGGCACACCGTTTTCGAGTGAGACCCGGCATGTCACCAACCCTCCGATCGCGCGCCGCTTCAAGGCTTTTGCGAGCGATATTGCTCACCATTCTGCTGATCGTCCTGTCAGTACCAGGTTGCGCGACGCCGACCGTGCTGGTCGACGGCGGTCGGGGCCGCTGCAAGATCGTCGTGCCCGATGAGCATTCGGAGTGGACGGAACGGGAGCGCGCAACGATCAGGACCGCCGCCGAGGATCTCGCCTGGCACCTCGAAGTGATGTCGGGCGCGAAGATCCCCGTCGTGAGCGATCCTTCCACCGTCGAGGGCATACCCATCCACGTCGGATCGTTGCCGGAAGGCGCGCGTCTTCCCGTCGATCCGAACGACGAGTCGATCTTCTTTCCGGACGGCTACCTGATCGCGGCGGACGTCGAGAAGGTGATCCTCCATGCGCCCCGGGCCGAGGGTGTCTCCAATGCCGTGTACGGTCTTCTCGAAGATCATCTTGGCTGCCACTGGTTCATTCCGGGCAGGATCGGAGCGCACATTCCGAAGCGATCCACGGTGAAGCTGAAGATCGACGGGGGACACGAAGTCGCCGGCCGGCGCCTGGAGTTCGTCAAGCCCTGGGGCGGCGACCGCCCGCTCGCCGGCGCCGACGACGACCCGTCCGCACCGGAGGTCGTCGATCACGGAGAGTGGATGCGGCGCAACCGCCACGCGGGCCTGCGCGGCTATTACGGTCACTACTGGTACCGGATCTACACCCCGGAGCTTCTCGCGCGGGAGCCGGACCTGGCGCCGTTCTTCGGCGGGAAGCGACAACCCGCCGTCAACGAGGGCAATGGCCAGGTGTGCCTGTCGAACCCCAGGGCCGTCGACGTCGCCGCGAAGTACTACATCGACTTCTTCCGTGACCAGCCGCAATGGGACTTCTACTCGTTCTCGCCCAACGACGGCGGCGGCTGGTGCCGGTGCGCCGAATGCAACGCCATGGCGTCGAACGACGCGGGCCGGACGGTGATCCTCGCCAACCGCGTGCTCGAGCGCGTCGCGAAGGTTCACCCCCACAAGAAGCTCGCGTTCCTGATCTACAACCAGACGTTCGACCCGCCCGAAGACGGGATCAGGCCCCACCCGAACCTGATCGGCGTGATCTGCGCCGCGGGCATGGACGGCAAGGCGTGGATGAACCAGATCGTGCCCAAGACCGGCGATCATCCGGACGCCGTCGCGTACCGGCGCAAAGTGGAACGGTGGATGACCATGCTGTCGTCGGCATGGAGCCACGACTACATCGGCTGGTTTCCCGGCCCGTTCACGATGTACCGCAAGCGGCACGCAGAGCACGAGTACCACTGCCGGATCGGCGTGACGGGCAGCTGCGACGAGTACCTCGATCGGAACATGGGCACCGACATCTACCGCTGGCTCGGCGTGCGCTGCGGTTGGCATCGGGACCTCTCGGTGTCGGACCTGCTCGAGCGGTTCTACCCCGCCTACTTCGGGGCGGCGGCCGACGACATGCGCGCCCTCTACGAGCATCTCGAAGACCACATGGCGACCGCCGAGACCGAGAGCAGCCACGGAGCGGAAGTCTCCAACGTGCTGGGCCTGTACCCGCTTGATCTGCTGGACGACGCGCTGGCCCGGATCGCAGTCGCCAGGGCGAAGGTGAGCGAGGACGAGTTGCGGTGGACGCGCATCAAGCGCGACGAATGGTGCCTGCAGATGACGAGACTGTTCGTCGAATCGTACGGCGCGTCGCGGGCGTATCTCGAGACCGGCGATCCGAAGCAGCGCGAGAAGGCCATCGCCGCCGCCGACGAGTTCGTGCGCCGCCACGACCGTTTCGACCTGCCCCTGCGGCACGCGCTGCCGCGATCGGCGCGCTCGCTGATGGAGCCGCTCGTCTTCACGAAGCCCGGGTATTTCAGCATCGCCGATCACATGGGCCTGACCGAGGGCCGCTGGTGGCGTGCCGTCACCTGGTCGGGATTTCGACCGGGCGAGCACGGCCTCGACCTGCCGCCGCGAACCGAGGGGCGGATCGTGTACGAGGCGCGGACCGCCGGTGACGTGAAGTTCAAGGACGCCCAATGCCGTCTGCTCGGACGCGGCCGGATCCGGATCGAGCTTTCCGTGGACGGCGGCG
>NYZC01000004.1 GCA_002686995.1 Phycisphaeraceae bacterium
TGGGAGCGCGCATGCCGCATGAGAAGACCATCAGTAAGCCGTATGCGGGAAATCCGCACGTACGGTTTGAACGGGATCCTCAGGAAACGGAGCTCTCGGGCCACCGCGCCTGAGGATTACCAATGAGCCACCACGCGAGCGACTACCGTCACGATCCTCTGCTGGATGCCGGGCGCCGGCGCGACGGCGTCATCGAGCTGTTTCTCGACGATGAGCGGTTGAGCTGGCAGCAGAACGTGGAGCGCCGCGTCAGGCAGCCGGACATCGCGAGCGGCGGGCCACTGATGAATCGGGATCACCCGTGGGAATCGCGCAGCCTGGGCAATTTCTCCAGCGTGCTCTGGGGCGAGGACAGGAAGCACTTCCGGCTCTGGTACGCCGCCGTCGGTCGGAACGAGCGGGTTCTGGAAAAGAACCAGGTCAGCCTTGCGTACGCGCAGAGCGCCGACGGGCTGACATGGGAAAAGCCGATGATGGATCACGTCGCCTACGGCGACGTCACGTCCACCAACCTGGTCCTGGGGCCGCAGACGAATCCGCACGGCACGTGCGTGCTGGTGAATCAGCACAGCGACGACCCGTCGCAGAAGTACCTGGCGTACTTCGACAGCTACCCGGCGCAGCGGGAGGGATCGCCGCGACATGCGGGCCGCGGGACGTACTGGGCGACGAGCCCCGATGGAATTCGATGGACGCCTCCGCTGGGCACGCCGGCGGTATCGGGCAAGAGCGACACGCAGCAGAGCGTCGTCTGGGTGCCGGGCGCGCAGCAGTACGTCGCGTACATGCGCGGCACGCGCGCCACGAACGAGCCCTTTGGCCAGCCGTTCGGTGAGCTGCAGCGCGTCCGATACGTGCGCGCCGCGTGGTCACGTGATTTTACCGACTGGTCAAGACCGATCGAGCTGATGCGCGCCGACGAGCGGGACGGCGATCCCGACGTGCAGATTCACGAGTTCACCGTCACGCGCCGCGGCGATCAGTTCATCGCCCTGGCGGGCATGATGCGCATCTCGCAGCTGCTGCCCAGCGAGACGTACCTCACGCTCGAGGAGGCGATGTGCGACGTCGAGCTTTTGACCAGCCGGGACGGGCTTCACTGGCACCGCGTGGCGGACCGGCAGGTCTTCATGCCCGCGGACGCCGGGCCGGCGGATTACGACCATCGACGCGCGACAAGCGAGACCCCCCGCGCGCGCAATGCCGAGATGAACGAATCGGGCCATTACGAGGGCGGGGCGAAGATCAGCATCGACACCGGCCGCATCACCCGGTCCACGACGTTCTACATGCTCGGCGCCCACCTGCTCTTCGACGACGAGAAGGTGTACGTCTTTCATGGCAGCACGAACGCATGGCGCAAGGAGGGGCGCGGCTACGCGCTCGGTCTCGCGACCCTGCCGCGCGATCGCTTCCAGGCGATCAAGCCGCGCCGGCTCGCGCAGCCGGGCGTCCTCGAGACCCGGCCGCTCTACTTCGACGCGACGGGCGATCTGATCGTCAACGCCGACGCGTCGCTGGGGCAACTGACGGCCGAGCTGGTCGACTTCAACGGGTGCGTGATCGAGGGTTTCGAAGAGGACCGGTGCGTGCCCATGAAGACCGACAGTTACGACCATCCCCTGCGCTGGCGATCGGAATCCGGCACCGTCGGGCTCGGACAGGCCGTCGAGACGGTGCAGGCCGACGCCACGCTGGCGGAATACCCCGGCATCCGGATTCGTTTCTACCTTCGGCAGGCGTGGCTCTACGCGGTAGAGTGGCCCTTGCACGAGGACTGATCGCTGGAGGGCCGAGCTCCCGCGAGGCCGCAACCTTTCTGCAAGTTCGCGGCCTCGCAGGAGCTCGGCCCTCCAATGCCCGATCCGGATTCATGGTTTTCCGACAGAGCCTAGGATTCAGGGAGCGGGGAGCTTGGAGCGAGGGGAGCGCAGGAGTTTTTTCATGAACGTCAGGCGCAGGTGTCGCGGATTCACGCTGATCGAATTGCTCGTCGTCATCTCCATCCTCGCGCTGCTGATCGCGCTGCTGCTGCCGGCGATCAAGCGGGCCAAGGACATGGGCCGGATGCTTTCCTGCGCCAACAACGCGCGGCAGATCGGACTGTCCATCCTCATGTACACGGTCGACAACGAGGACATCCTGCCGCCCGGGTTCGGCTGGCGGCAGAACGGCCAGACCCCGAACGACGACGACTGGGTGTGGCCCGGCATGATCCTCGAGTACATCAGCGAGTTCCGGACGATGCCCTCCGGCGTGCCGGGCCAGGGCGGCCAGATCAGCCAGGCCACGTGGTGGTACGTGCCGATCGACACGTACAACTGTCCGGACCAGATCGTGGACGCGGCGCACAACGGCGGCGATCCGCCACGGTCCGGTTCTTACTATGGCATGCCGCGCAAGCTCTCGACGAACAAGGTGGACGAGAACAACCCGGCGGTCTACGAAGCGGCACAATGGCGACCCGTGTCGGCCGTGCGGCAGCCGAGCGTCACCATTCTCGTGTTCGACTACTACGCCAACTCCACCATCGCCGACTGGTGGGTCGACAACCTGCCGGGCTCGGGGATCACCGACGACATCACGCGTCGGGTCAACCGCCACATGAGGGGGGCGCCGCAGACCGCTTCGGCGTTCTGGGGTTTCGAGTTCGACGGCCTCGACAACTTCGCCTTCATCGACGGTCACGTCGAGCCGCTTGGGCCGGAAGAGGAGACGCAGGATCCGTACGTGGGGCTGTTTTAGAATCCGCCGAAGGCGGACGGATGAACACGTATGCATGCTGGCGAACCGCGCGGCGTCAGCCCGCGGGTCGAATGCCATGACGGCCTCATTCAGCCGATGCGGTTGACACGCGNCGAACGATCCGTTCGTGACAGGACGGGCTCAAATCTGACCCGCGGGCTCACGCCGCGCGGTTCGCCGACGACCCGTGCGCGTGCTGCGATTGAGCGACGCGAGCCCAGATGTCCCATCCGTGTTCATCCGTGGTTCTTCTCCAGCTCCGCCAGAACACCATCCGTGGTGTCGACGCGGCCGAAGATGCGCGCGTGCATCATGAGTGCATCGTCATGCGCGCGTCGGGTGAACGTCGCGCACGCGTCCTCGCAAATCAGGCTGTCATATCCCAGCTCGGCAGCCGACCGCGCCGTGCCGAAGACACAGGCGTCGGTAAGCACGCCGGTCATGACGAGTCCGCTGATGCGCATGTTGCGCAGCGCGTGATCGAGCGTGCTCGCGGTGAACGCGCCGGACGTGAGCTTGTCGACCACCATGTCCTCATTGCGCGGGGCCAGCCGCTCGACGACCTGGTAACCAGGGCTGTTGCGGTGAATCGGCTGGCCGCCGACGGGGCGTCTCGGCTTCAGCCGCCGCGTCATCTCGTCGCCCGTCGCCGTCATGGTGCCGTTGCGCGTGTAGACGATCCGGTGATCGCGCCGTCGAAACCAGTCAATGAGCCGCTCGATGTTCGGGATCACGCACTCGCCGATCCGGCGCTCCCAGTCGTCGCGGATCTGCGGGTGCCGCTCGGCCATCGGGGATTCCGGACCGATCGTGATCTGGTCGACCTGCATGTCGATCACCAGCAGCGCGGTCGAGCCGGCATCGAGATCGAAGGTCGTCCGCGTCAGATCGAACGGCCATCGCGGATCCAGGCGGTGCGGATCCCACGTCATGTCATCACCCACACTGCGCCGTCCTCGATGTACGTGTCGTACGACGCCACGCGCGCCTTCTCCGGATCATGCAGACAGGCGCCGCTTTCGACGTCGTACTCCCAGTTGTGCCAGGGACAGCGCACGATGCGGCCGACCTTCTCGGCCACGTATTCGCCCACGCGGCCACCGCGCCGCGTGCAGGTGAGCACGCCGTCGGAAAGGCGCGCCCCCTGGTGGATGCAGATGTCGCGGATCGCGTAGACCTTGTCACCGCGCCGGACGAGCAGCAGGTCGCGTCCCGCCGCGCGAACGGTCTTCATGGCGCCGTCGGCCAGTTCATCGAGGGCAATGACGCGGGTCTTGTTCATCTCGAACGCCGGCAGCGATCAGGAACCACGGATGGTCACGGATGGTCACGGATAGACCGGAATGGATCGCGAGATACGCGTGTCCATCCGCGGCTCTTCAACGACGTGCCGTCTCGTCCGGCCGGCACGCGAGCCCTCACTGCAATCCGTAGAACTCTACCGCGTTGTCACGGAAGATGCGACGCCGCAGCGCTTCAGGCGTCTTCGGCGGCAGCACCTTCGTCGGCGCGTCGAAGTCCCAGTGCGGGTAGTCGGTCGCGAACATGAGCATCTCGTCGCTGCCCATGTGCTCGATCGTCTGCAGCAGGTGCGCCGGATCCTCCGGCTCCTCGATCGGCTGCGTCGAAAGGCGCACGTGGCGGCGGATGATCTCGCTCGGCGGCTCGGTCAGCCATGGCACCTCCATGCGGCAGCCGCGCCAGTCCTTGTCCATGCGCCACATGAGCGCCGGCAGCCACGCCATGCCGCCCTCGATCACCGCCAGCTTCAACCCGGGAAACTTCTGGAACGCACCCTCGCAGACGAAGCTGGCAATGTGGCACATCGCCGCCGTCGCCTGCGTGACGTGGTACTCCATGTAGTACGACGGCACCCCGTCGCCCGCCGCGCGCGGCGGCTGCATGCCGCCCCAGTGGATACCGACGACCAGCCCGTGCTTCTGCGCCGCCGCCCAGATCGGGTGGAACGGTCGCTGGCCGTACAGGACGCCCGCGGTCATCGAGAGAATGATCTGGACGACGCGCGGGTGCCCGCCCACGCGCTCGATCTCGCGCACGGCCAGCGGCGGATCGCGCCAGGGCACCGCGATCGATCCGCGCATCCGGTCGTCCTTCTCGTACCAGTGCTCGATGAAGAAGTCGTTGTGCGCGGCGCACAGGGCGGCGGCCAGGTCCGCGTTGTGATAGTAGTCCACCGCGTAGAGCGGGTTCATGACGGCCCGGTCGATCTTCCAGGGATCGAGATGATGCGACTGCATGAAGGCCAGGTCGCTTCCGGGCTTGCCTCCGCCGGGCGGGTGGGCGTCCTCCCGTGACGCGAACGGCTTCATCTTCGGGTACCACGAGGCGCCCGGCCCGGCATGCCCGGACTCGCGGACGTAGCGCTGCCACACGTCGGGCAGGTAAGGGAAAAGCTGCTCGAACGACCGCACGCTGCAGTGCACGTCGGCGTCCACGAACACGATGGAAGAGGACGCGTCGTCCGCGGGCGCCTTGCCGGCTCGCGCTTTCGTTTCGGCGGTCATGGGCTCGATCTCATTGTCCGGCCTCGACGCGATTCGTCGCCTCGGTCAGGGCGTTCACCAGCAGGTCCGTCGCGTCACCCACCTTCTTCATCAGCACGCCGCCGCGCTTGTCCTTCGTGGTGATGGCGCGGGCGATCACGCTCGTCGTGGGAAGCGTCATCTGCTCCTGGTCCAGGCGCATCATCGCGATGCGCTGGTGAATGTCGAGCGTCAGCACGATGGCGATGACATCGGGAAGCTTGGAATCCGTGGCGGGCCAGAACTTGACCACGATCCGGGGTGTCGTGTGGTCCTGGGTCACCCTGATGCCGGCGTCGTTCAGGCCGCGCTCGAGGATGCTGCGGATGCGCCGCTCGTCCACGCCGGCGCCCCGTAGCGATCTCGGAAGCCGCCAGACCTCGAGGCCGACCTCATCGATCCGCGCAAGGCTGCGGACCTCGTCGGGAATCACGGACCGGGTCGGCAGCAAGGGGGCGGCGATAATCACGACGGGCAGCGCCGCGACGAGCACGGCCATACCGAGACGAATGCGTAGGCTCATGACAGGCTCCGGATTAACGCATAATCATATCCCCCCACTGCGTCAGTCGGTCTGAATTTCCGGGTTGCGGGGTCCGGACGCGCATCCCGATACCGGATGCAGCGCCGCACCCGAATCACTTCCCCAGCACCTTCTCCAGCTTCGTCTCGAAACGCTCGATCTCTTGCGGGTACAACTCGTGGGTCCGGGTCACCCCGTGCACCTTGCAAAGCTCGAAGAACCGCCGAACCCTCGGGAGCATTCGCTCGGCGAGCGCCAGATCGACCGTCTCGTCCTCCTTGATGTTCCAGACGGGATCGATCGCCGCCCGGTACGCCCAGAGCGAGGCCTTCTCGACACGGTGTCGCAGCGCGAAGTCGTCACCCGCCAGGCGCATGGCCTGCTCGAATGCCGCGAGCCCGGCTTCGGCGTCGGACTCGTCGAGACCGTAGTCGGCAAAGCGGCCGCCGAGGCACCGGCAGTGCTTGCCGCTGGCCGCGGACCGATCGTGCAGCCGGTCGATCCAGCCCTGGATCGGCGACGCCGCGGGGCCGTATCGCAGGGTCACCCATTCACGGATGACCCGGTCGTCGTCGATCGACGGATCCCAGAGCACGCGGCTGAGCACGTAGTTGCGCAGATCTTCCCACTCATTGCCGTGCGAGCTGCTCGTCGTCTGCATGAACATGCCCTTGACGCCGAGCGACATCTGGAAGCGCACGTTGTGCCCGATGTGCCTCAGGTTGGGCAGCGGAAGCTGGTATCCCCGGGTCTCGTCGTTCAGGTAGTAGTTCCAGACGTAGAGGTGCCTGGTGATCTTCGCCCAGCGGCGCAGCTGTTCGATGTGCCAGACGTTCTGCTCGCACGAGCGGTCGTCGAACGCGTGGATGAAGCAGGTGCTGATGCTGCACCAGGTGACGATCACGTTGTCACGAGGGCGCAACGTCTTCGGCGGCGCCGCCGTGTCCGAATAAGCCAGCGTGCTGACGAACCGATCCGGATATTCGCGGGCCACCACGTCGGCGACCTTGTTGACGAACTCCAGCAACGCGCCCGCCTTGGTGCCTTCACGCTCATCGATCGGGGCGCATTGGTCGCACTGGCAGTGGGCGCCGCCGTCGTTCTGCGATACCGGGGCCGTGAGGTATCTCCGATCCTCCAGGCGGTCGAGCACGCGATCGGTGACGATGCGAAGTACGTCAGGATGCGTCAGGCACGGCTGCATGCCGTACGGGTAGCTTCCGCTCTTGAAGTCGAAGCCCCCTTCGCCCGGCTTGACCGTCGCGAGCCGGAAACCCTTGAACAGGCAGTAGTAGTCGGGATGGTCCTTCGCGTACTGCCGCGGCGGCAGCTGGCGACCGAAGCTGTGCTCGGTCCGGTGGATGGGCGTCCGGCCGCCGAACGGGCCGAGGCCCTTACCCGAGAGGTCGTCCACGGGGCGAATCGGTACGCGCGCGGCGTTGAGACGCATGCGGGCGCAGTAGTCGGGCCGCGCGTAGCTCGCCTCGTAGCTGACCCAGCGGAAGTCGATCGGCGGGCTGTAGAAACGGTCGACCGGACCGATCACGCGCCAGCGTCCGACCGGAGGCACGTGCGTGTGGTCCGGCGCCAGGAATCGCACGCCGAGGTAGTCCTCGAGAAAGGTGTAAACGCCGTACAGCGTCCCGCGCACCGGTCCGCCCGCGATCACGATGTTGTCGTCGCGTACGACGATGCGCAGGTCCTCCGGGCCGAACTCTTCCACGGAGAACGCCAGCGCGCTCTTCTGCATGCTCCGGCCGGCGCCGATGAACACGTGGCGATCCGGCCCCTGGGAATTGCGCACGATGGGAAGCGTTACCCCGGTGGCCTCTGCGAAGTGACGCTGGAACTCCTGCGCCGCGTGGAACTCGCTTTCCGACACCCGCTCCGCGACGACGATGTCCCAGTCGTGCATCCGCGCGAGGTCCACGCCGCGTGGCGCGGCGGCGCCGGCGGCCGGCAGCACGGTAAGCATCAATACGATCCAGAGTATGCACCGAACGTGATTCATGACGTCGCTCCCTGCGTCACCTGAAATGAGAACAGCTCACAATTGCGCAGCACGAATCGGAAGGCGACCTTGTCCTGATCCTGCAGCGCGGCGCCAAGCGGACGCGCATCGCCGTCGCTCTGCCATGCCACCCGGTGTCGAAGCGCGTCGTGCCGCACGAGTCGGGATTCGCTCCGACCGAACCCGGTCCGCACTTCGCCACGCTCGTTCAGCACCTCCACCATCAGCTCGCCTCCCTCGACGTCGGCGTTGACGAGCAACTGCTCACCCGAGACCTGCAGCGGCGGCGTCTGAAGCCGGCCTTCGGCGGCCCAGTTGACCGGGCGCATCGACACGAACCGGTCCGCGGGCAGCGTGGCCAGTCCGACGCCGTAATGCTGCGGCGGAAACAGGTCGCTCGTTTCGCCGATGCGATCGTCCCGATTGCCGAACTTCTGCCTTCCGCCGAGCCACGCGCCCTCGCCCCAGCGCATGCTGCTGCCGTAGTAGTAGATGTAGACGACGTCGTCGTGCACGAACAGGTTGCTCGCCGTGTGGAGACGAAGGTCCCATGGCCTCCGACCGATCGGGCCCGCGTCGTCCTGCTCCATGAACAGCGCGCGGTCGGCGACGCGATCCCACGCGCGCCCGTCGCGGCTCACCACGAGCTGCACGTGCATGTCGCCGGTGAGGTTGTTGCCCGGCTCCGGAATGATCTCCGTCATCGGCAGGAGACCGACCAGGACGTCGCCGTACGCGGTGACGCAGAGGGCATGCGGCTGTGCCCACGGATATCCGTCTTCTTCATCGGAGGTCAGATTGGAGGCCTTCGTCGTCCAGTGATCGAAATCGTCGCTGACCGAAAGGCCGACGCCGCGCATGACGCCGGGCCAGCTCGGATCGTCCTCCTGGTTGCGCACGTAGGCAAGGTACTGGTCGCGCCATCGGACGACCGAAGTGCACGTGTCGTTCTTGCCGACGGCGTCAACCCAGTCGCGCAGCGTCCAGGTGACCCCGTCGGCCGAGCACGCCAGCACGTTGCCGCCCGCCGCCTTGTAGCGCCGGGCCGGATCGGGATCGTCGGGCGTCCGCAGCACGCAGACGCCGTGGGCGCCGGGAATGACGATGTTGTGTCCTTCATGCGGTGAGAGGTCGCGCCGGCCCACCGCGGGCTTCGTCCAGTGAATCCCGTCCTCCGACTCGGCGTAGCAGACGTAGTACTTGCCCAGCTTCTCGATCTCCGGCTGATCGGGCACGACCTGGCGCATCGCCTCGCCGGCCATGTACCAGCAGCGGAAACGGGCGATCGCGTCGTCGAACAGGACGCTGACATAGACGAGGCAGTGAGCCTCCCAGGGCCGGTCCTGGCCGAACAGCGGGTTGGCCGGGTGCTTCACCGGATGCTTGACGTCGCGATGCAGGTTCGTGACGTCGGCAACGAGGTGATCGTCAAGAAAGAGCTGCGTCGCGTTGGAAAGGTTCGTCGCCATGGGTGAGGGCCGCGATTGTAGAATGAATCCCGGAACGCGGAACCCGGAACCCGGAACCCGATTCCCGACGCGATGATCGACCTCGATTCATATCCCCGGCGCCGGTACACGAAGGATCCCACACCGCTGCATGCGCTGCCGCGATTCTCCGAGGCGCTGGGGGGGCCGACCGTCCATATCAAGCGCGACGACCTGCTGGGGCTCGCCGGCGGCGGCAACAAGACGCGCAAGCTGGAGTTCGTCGTGGCCGAAGCGCTGGCCGAGGGCTGTGACACGCTCATCACTTGCGGCGCCACGCAGTCGAATCACTGCCGGCTCACGGCCTCGGCGGCCGCGCTCGAAGGCGTTCGCTGCCGCCTTGCGCTGGAGCAGCGCGCACCGAACATCTACGACGCCGAGGCTTCGGGTAACAACCTGCTCTATCGCGCGCTCGACGTCGAGCGTTTCGAAATCTGCGACGACGGCAGCGACATGGACGAGGTGATGCATCGCATGGCGGCCGAGGCACGGGACGAGGGGCGTCGCCCCCACGTCATTCCCCTCGGCGCCGGCTCACCCCGCGGCGTGCTGGGCTACATCGAGTGCCTGCGGGAGATTCTCGCACAGGCGCGGGTGCAGGACGTGCGCTTCGATGCGATCGTCACGGCCGCCGGCGGCACCGGCGGCACGCAGGCAGGACTGCTCGTGGGCCTGCTCGACAGCGGCGACGCGACCCCCGTGATCGGCATCAACAGCGGCGCGGACCGAGCGACCGAGGAGCGGCGCGTGTTCGACCTCGCACGGCGCACGATCGAGTTTTCGCATTTGAGCGCGACGCTCGACGTGCAGCAGGTCGAATGCCTGGACGCCTACGTCGGCGACGGCTACGCGCAGCCGACGGCGGCGATGATCGAGGCAGTGCAGCGGCTGGCACGCACGGAGGGCGTCCTGCTCGACCCGGTCTACTCCGGCAAGGCGATGGCCGGCCTGATCGACCTGGTCCGCCAGGGACGTTTCCGGCGCGATCGCCACGTCCTGTTTCTGCACACCGGCGGCGTGCCTGCCCTGTATCACTACGCTGCACCGTTCCTGTCAAAGGAAACGACATGAGCCGACAGTTTTTCAGCCTGCGCGTTGCACTTTCCGCAAAGGTTGGAAACCTGTGCGACTGAAGGAGCACGACATGTCCGAGCACGCCCCCTACGAAGGAGACGACGCCGCCGCGGTGCCGCTGATCGCGGTCGAGGGCACCGCGCTCGAGTGCGGGCGACAATACGCCGAGCTGATGGCGCAGCGCTATCCTGACGAACGGGAGTACCTCGACAGGGCACTGGTCTGGGACGATTTGGACGCGCCGACGCGGCGCCTGGTCGAAGCGCGCGCCCCCTGGCTGCTCGACCTGTACCAGGGCCTTAACGAGACGGCGGGCGCCGCGCGAGCGGACCGGGACGCGCCCGCGGAGGGTTGCACGTCCTTCGGCGTGGCCGGCGCGGTCACGCGCGACGGTCACCCGCTGGCCGGGCAGACCAAGGACACCGGGCCGCAGAGCCGGGATCGCTACATCGTCCTGCGCATGCGGATCCGCGACGCGCCGACGATCCTGGTGCTCGCCTACCCGGGCGAGGTGCTCGGTTACGGCATATGGTCCACTGGCATGAGCCTGTTTCGAAACAGCCTTCACTCCAGCGGCGGCGGCGAGAAGGGACTGACCATGGTGCAGTGGGGCCTGCTTGCCCTGGCCGGGCGCCGCTGCGAGGAGGCAGTCGAGTTGGCACGGCAGTTCGGGCTCATCGGAAGCGGCAACTTCCTGATCACCGACGGCAACGGCGTCTCGTGCTCCGTCGAGTTCAACGCCGGCGGCGTGGACGTGATCGACGCGACCGACGGCATCGCGACGCACGCTAATCATCCCGAGGGCCGCAGCACCGGTCCGTACGAGCGCTATCCGATCGACGTGCTCCGCGAGGACTCGCGATATCGCCAATCCCGCCTGCGCGAGCTTCTGGCGGCGCAGCGCGGGCGCGTCACCCCCGAGAGCGTGATCCCGATGCTCGCCGACCACGCCCGACATCCGCTCGGCCTGTGTCGGCATCCCGTCGACGACCTGCCCCTGCGCCAAACGACGGCGGGCGTCGTCGCCGAGACGGCCCGCGGCCGGCTCCACGTGACGCGCGGCAACCCCTGCGAGAACCGGGCGTTCGTCTACAGCACCTGAGCGATCAAGGACCGCAAATCAAAAATGTCTGATGGTCTCGAACTGTTCCTCGATCGTCATCGCATCAGCCACGAGGCGAATCTGGCGCGGCACCTCTGTCATCCGCGCAAGCATCCGGACAACCCCGTGCTGGTCGGCGAGCACCCGTGGGAGACGCAGTACATCGCCGCCTGCTCCATCCTGCCGCGCGATGGTGGCGGCTACCGCATGTGGTATGCCGGCGGAAGCAAGACGGTCGGGATGCACGCCGACGTCTCGCTCTGCTACGCCGAGAGCGAAGACGGGTACGCCTGGCAGCGCGTGATGTCGGACCGACATCCCTACGAGGGCGTCGAGCGGACGAACATCGTCATCGGTCCCGAGACGAACGTCCGTGGCACCTGTATCGTCGAGAACGTGCACGACGAATCGGGAAAGCAGCGCTACCTGGCCCTGTACAACTCGTATCCCAAGGGCCGCGACGACATCGCGCACCTGCTGCAGGGGATCCGGTGGTGCTTCACCGCGACGAGCCCCGACGGGATCGACTGGTCGCCGCGCCTGGGACGCCCCGCGATCCCGGGCAAGAGCGACTCCATCCAGGGCATCGCCTGGGACGCCGGGCACCGGCGCTACATCGCCTACCTGCGTGGCATTCGCGCGCCGCACCTGCCGTTCGACCGCCCCCACGGCGAATCGACCCGCGTCCGCTACGTGCGCGCCGCGGTGTCCGACGACTTCGAGCACTGGTCGGATCCGGTCGAGCTGCTGCGCCTGAGGGGCGACGAGGGTGACCCCGAGCGCCATTACCACCAGTTCGCCGTGACGCGCCTCGGTGACCAGTACGTGGCGCTCGGATCGATCTTCCAGGTCGACGACTACATCGAGATGGAGCACGGCCTGGACGGCGTGATCCTGATGGAGGAAGGCGTGTGCGACAACCGGCTGGAGGTGAGCCGTGACGGGCTGCGCTGGGATCCCGTGCTCACCGGTCGCCTCGGCGCCGACGAGGACTTCCTCGAGCGCGGCACGGGCGCCGCGTGGGACAGTCGCTGGATCACGACCGCGACGCAGATGCTGCGCGAAGAGAAGCGCATCCTGATCTGCTACTCCGCCGCCCACATCCGACGCCAGGACACACCCCCGGTCCTGACGAAGATCGGTGTCGCCGACCTGCCGCGCGATCGCTTCCAGGCGCTGCGCCCGCGGCGACTGGCGCAGCCGGGCGTGCTCGAGCTGAAGCCGCTCTACCTCGCGGCGGACGACCTCGTGATCAACGCCGACGCGGTGCAAGGGGAGATCAGGGTCGAGCTGTGCGACTTCAACGGCGTGACGATCGAGGGCTTCGGCCTCGACGACTGCACGCCGATGAAGGGCGTCGACAGCCTGGACCACGCGATCCGCTGGCGCGGCGGGCGCCTCGCCGATGCGGTCAAGCCGGACAGCCTGTTCCAGAACGCGATCCGCCTGCGGTTCTACCTGCAGCACGCGGGATTGTACGCGGCGTACCTGCCCGCGCGGGATCCGCTGAATCCGACCAAATGCTGACGAGCAGGGTGAAGGGTATTTGGCGTAAGCCTCCTGCCCCATACCCCATACCCTATACCCCGTACCGCATACCCCGCCCCAGGAACCTACGCATGATCGCCTCTTTCATTGCCGCCGCCTCGCTGCTCGCCCAATCGCCGACGGCCGTTCCCGCCGGCGTCGATCTCGCCGCGCTCGACGGCTGGGCGATCGTCGTCGCATCCGATGCGATCGCATCCGAGCGCTACGCCGCCGAGGAGTTTCGCGACCACCTGGTCCGGGCCGGCGGCCCGAAGCTACCGATCGTCGACACGGCGCGCGGTGAAGACAACCAGGTCTTCATCGGGCCGGGCAAGGCGCTGCGCGACAGTCCCATCGGCTTCGACACCGACGGCTTCGGCGAGACCGATCTGCGCATCGTCGTGCGCGACGGTCGCATCGCCATCGCCGGCGGCCGGCCGCGCGGCACGCTCTACGGCGTCTACACCTTCCTCGAGGACTACCTCGGCGTGCGGTTCGTCACCGCAGACTTCACGCACGTCCCGCAACTGGGCCACTACCGGCGCATCGGGCCGATCGATCGTGTCTACACGCCCGCGCTGATCTGGCGCTGGACCGATTTCGAGACCAACTACAGCCGACCCGATTACGCGGCCCGCCTTCGCCTCAACGCCGACTCCGTCAGCACCGGCCGCAGCGACCGGATCAGGCGGATGCCGATCGGCGGCACCGACTGGAGCATCGTCGGCAAATACGGCGGCCGGTCCTCGACCGAGATGGTGCTTCACAACCTCCAGGAACTCATCCCGCCACGGATGTACGCCGACGAGCACCCCGAGTACTACCAGATGTGGAAGGGCGAGTACCTCTCGAAGAAGCGATACTCCGACGGCGCCTTCATGGAGGGGCTTCAGCCGTGCCTGTCTCACCCGGAGGTCCGACGAATCGTGACCGAGCAGGCTCTGAAGCGGCTTGCGGCACTCCCGGGCCAGCTCAATGTCAACGTCGGACAGAACGACAGCAGCAAGTATTGCGATTGCGAGCGCTGCGCGGCCGTCGATGCGCGCGAAGGGTCTCCGTCGGGCTCGGTCGTGACGTTCGCCAACCTCGTCGCCGACGCGGTCGCGGAGAAGCATCCCGGGCGCATGGTGGGGACGTTCGCCTACTCGTACTCCGAGGAGCCGCCGAAGCAATTGCGCCCGCGCGACAACGTGCTGATCTGGTACTGCCAGAACCAGTGCTTCATCCACGCGGTGGACGATCCGACCTGCGAGCGCAACGCCGTGCAGCACCGCCGGATGACGCAGTGGTCGAAGTTGACCGACCACCTGTACCTCTGGACGTACTACATGAACCACGACCGCAGGGGGTTCCAGCTTCCGCTGCCGAACCTGCAGTGGATCGAACGCGATTTCCGCACCTTCGCGGCGCTCGGAATCAAGGGCATCTTCACCCAGGCCTTCAGCAGCTCGCACGGCAACGAGTTCGAGGGGCTGCGCAACTACGTGCTGAGCGCCATGATGTGGGATCCCTCGAAGAACGCGCAGCAGCTCATGGACGAATGGTTCGATCTCTACTACGGCCGCGCCGCGCCGCCCATCCGGAGGTGGCTGATGCGGCTGCACCAGCGGGCGCTCGCGAGCGGCAAGCATCGTCACTGCCTCGGAGGCCGCTACGACGAGTACGGTCTCGACGAGACTGACGTGCAGTACGGCTTTGACGCGATCGAGGAGGCCATGAGCCTCGCCGAGAGCGACGCGATCCGCCACCGCGTCGAGGGCGCCTCGGTCTGGGCGTACCGAGCGGCGCTCGAGCCCGTCTGGTACGTCACCGCCGACAAACACGTCCCGCCGGACGTGGCGAAGAAGGTGCGCCCCTTCGCGATCAGGTTCTTCGAGCTATGCGAAAAGCACGGCGCCCAACGCACCGCGTCAGGCGGCTACTTCGCGATGGAGAAGCAGAAAAAGAAGATCCAGGGGCATCTCGGCACGTGGTGAGCCCGTCCCCATCTTCGCGATGCAACGACAGGAATACCTCCATGGCTCGTGAGCTGACCCGCCTCGCCGAAGGCATCCAGGGCGCGGAAGGACCCGTGTTCGATCGGGACGGCCGGTTGTTCATGGTCTGTCCGCCGCGCGGCCAGGTGCTGGAGATCCTTGCGGACGGCGAGCCGCGCGTCGTGATCGAGTACGACGGCATCCCCGCGGGCTTGCAGGTCGATCGCACCAACCACATCTGGATCGCGGACATGAAGCGCGGGATCTGCAGGACCACGCGGCAAGGTGCGCGGACGGATGTCGTTTCGACGTTCGAGGATCAGCCCATTCGCGGCTGCAATGACTGCTACTTCGACTCGAAGGGCAATCTCTACTTTTCGGCTCCGGCGGGCAGCGGACGCGACCAGCCGGTCGGGGAGGTCTACTGCCGCCTGACCGACGGCACGGTCCTCAGGCTGGACGACGGCTACCGGTTCAGCAACGGCCTGGCGGTCAGCGCCGACGATGCCACGCTGATCGTCGCCGAAACGTTCGCGTGCGCGCTGTGGGCCTACACGATCGAATCGCCGGGAAAAGTCGGCGAAAAGCGCCTCTTCGCGAAGCTTCCGGATGACCCCGGCCCCGACGGCATGGACTTCGACGACGCGGGCAACCTGCTGGTCGCGCACTGGGGCGCGTCGACGATCGACGTCTTCGACCGGAACGGTCAGCTGATCGAGCGAGTGGCGATGCCGGCCGCCAACGTGACGAACGTCCACTTCGGCGGGCGCAATCGAACCACGGTTTTCACCACCATGGGCACGCCGGGAGAAGTCTGGCACTTCGAGTGGGATCGCCCCGGCCAGGCGCAGTACTGCGAGGGATGATGAAGTCGATCATCAACCGAATGGTGGCCACCGAGGTGATCGTGCACGCCCGCGAGGGGTACGTGGACCGGCCGGCGTTCGGGCCCTCCATCTTCGACAAGACCTCGAAGTGGATCATCGAGCTGCACACCGACGACGGCCTGATCGGTTTCGGCGAGACCCCGCGCGGAGCCGGAATCGGCCAGGTGAACCGTGCGGCCCGGCACGTGATGGGTAAAGCGCTGTCGTCGATCGGCTGGGCGCACCCGGTGGATCCGAACCTCGATGACAACGACATGTTCGGCCACCACGACCCGCCCGTGCCCCACCGCCTGCACGAGCGCGACTTCGGCCTCGACGGCGGCGGGATCGGGATCGGCATCGCGGTGGAGGACCTGATCGCCAGGGCCGCCGGCATTCGACTGTGCGAGCTGCTCGGCGGCGCTCACCGCGAATGGATCCCCACGGACTGGTGGCTGGGGCGCAGCGACCCCGAGCATGCGGCGCGACAGATGGAGACCGGCCTGAAGCTGGGTTTCAACTCCCTGAAGATGAAAGGCGCGCTCGAAGACGACATCGTGGGCATCGTGCGTGCCGTCAGGAAGGTCGCGGGAGACGGTACCCGCGTCCTGGTCGACCCCAATCGGCGCTTCTACCGGGTCGCCGAGGCGATCCCCCTGGCGCATGAGCTGGAGCCGCTGGGTCACGTCGTGTTCGAGGATCCGTTTCCGTTCAAGCTGCACGACTGGCAGCTGTTCCGTCAGAAAACCTCGATTCCCCTGGCGGCCCACGCGGCGGTCGAGCCGCACCTCGCGCTGGCCGGCGATTGCTGTGACTACATCAACCTCCCCGGCCCGTCCCGGAAGTTCATCGCCGACGCCCACATGGCGGCCCGCTTCGGCGTGCCCTGCTGGGCGGGTTCAGGCCTCGAGCTGGGCATCCTCGATGCATACATCCTGCATTACTCCGCCGCGGCACCGACGTGCGTGCTCCCCGGCGACGCGCAGGGGCACTGCATCCGCGAAGACGACCTGATCGAGGAGCGCTTCGAGATTCGCGACGGCGCCGTCCGCCTCCCCGAGGGGCCGGGCCTCGGCGTGACGCTCGACCGGATCGCGCTCGGGAAATACGCGACGAACCGGGAAGAGGTGACGATATGAACCTCTTCGTGACGGGCGTGTGCGGACGGCTCGGCCGCGCGATCGCAGCCGAAGCGTCGGCACGGGGCATGACCGTCGTGGGGCTCGATATCACCGACTGGCCCGCGGAACTCGATCGGCCCGCGCGCATCGCGCTGCATGAGGGCAGCTGCGAGGATTTCTCCAGCGTCGAGCGCCTCCTTGACGGCTGCGACGCGATGATCCACACGGCCGGACCGCACGCCGGTTTCCTGGGCACGCTCGACCTCGCGGGGTTTCTCGAGGGCAACGTGGTCGTGACGGCGCGACTGCTGGAGATCGCACTGAAGGCGGGGGTCAAGGGCGTCAACCTTGCCTCGACGATGGAGATCCTGGGAGGCCGCGACTGGGCGTCCAGCGGTGCGGCCTGCCTGGACGAGCAATCCACGCCCCGAACCGACAGCGCCTACAGCCTGAGCCGATTGCTGACCGAGAACCTGGCCCGTGAGTTCTCGCGCCAGCACGGCCTCGCGACCAGCTGCATTCGCTATTCGGGATTCGGTTACGTGCCCGACGAGGAGCTGGGGCCGCGACTGCTTGCGCGCACCGCGTCGCCGGGCGATGTGGCCCGCGCGACGATCCTCGCCGCCACCCGCTTCGATCTGCGCGGCGACGTGTTCGTCATTGCCCCCGAGGCGCCGCACACGATCGCGGACATGGTGACGGCGCTGACCGACCCGCACGCGGTGGTCGAGAAGTATTTCCCCGGCGCCTCGGCGATTCTGGCAGCGCAGGGCCAGGCGCTGCAGTCCACGAACTTCTGGCCGATCACCGACACGCGCAAGGCGCGACTGATGCTCGGCTGGCGCGCCGAGCTGACCTTCGAGAAGTGGCTTCAGATGCATGGGTGGACGCGACCGGCCCGACCGTCGGATCACTGATCTCGAGCGCGTCGCGTACGAAAGAGAAGGCTTTCAACCACGGGAACATTGTGGCTATCATGCCCCCCATGACCAGCCTTGCGAAAGTGCAGTGCCTGGCGGCGTTCGTTCTGCTGTCAGGGTGCGCAGTCTCCGAATCCGCCGCGGAACGCGTCGGAACGGTTCAGGGCAAGAAGATCGTGAAGCTGTACGGGCTGGACAAGCCTTCGACTGCCTATCTGAAGAAGCATGTCGCCGAGATCGAGCAGGTCCCGCTCGACGGCATCTGCGTCATGGTCATGACCGACGAGGCCAGGCCCGGCGACACCATGCGGCGCGACGGCAACTACCTGTGGTTCACGCCGATCCCGCTGCGGCGCGAAGATTTTCGCCGGAACGTCCGCGATCTGAACGAGACGAACTTCCAGCGGCTGAACTTCAACTTCATGTACTACGCGGCCCGCGGGCGCAACGCAGGCTGGTTCGATGACGAAGCCTGGAAGCAGATCATCGAGAACACCCGGGTCGCCGGATGGGTGATCCGACAGACGCCGCTGGTCGGCATGACGTTCGACTGCGAGTACTCCAACGGAGGAATCTGGAACTACGCGCGGTTGAGCAGTCGGGCGGGTCCTGACTTCGAAGCTTATTGCGCAAAGGTCCGCGAGCGCGGACGGCAATGGGCCCGGGCACTGTGCGCCGAGGCGCACGACGTGATCATCTGCCTCAGCCACGGTCACTGGGTAGCGTCTCCGGACACGGACTGGTGGGGCGCTCAGGGTCAGGCCGGGGAGGCCGAGGCTCGGGCAGGCCAGTCCTATGCGCTGTACCCGTCGTTCCTCGACGGCGTGCTCGAAGGTCTCGGGCCACGCGCTACCATCGTCGACGGTTGCGAGAACACCTACCCCTACATGGTGTACGAAACGTTCATGCAGTTTCGAAGGTGGGCGCATCGAGAGAGCCTCGCGCTCACGTCGGTCCCGGAGTTGCTCGAATCGAGGATGACCTACGCGATGGCGACCTGGCCGGGGTTCCGCAGCGACCGCGAGGGCATGTGGGATCCGGCGAAGCCGGACGCCAACTTCTTCACGCCGACGAACCTGGCGCACGGGCTGCACAACGCGATGGCGGCCAGTGATCGTTTCGCCTGGATATGGTCCGGCCGGGACATCTGGTGGCCGATGAGCGTCCCGCCGGCCAAGGCCGGAGAGAAACACAACTGGGGTGCGCTGCGCATTTACCCGGCGGTGTACCGGGATGCGATGGCAGGCAGCCGCGAGCCCAGGGATCTGTCGTGGCGACCGATCGAACGCGACAGGGGCGAGTACCCGCCTCCTTCGCGGTCCCCGGATCCGGATCCGACCTTCGAGGTGCTTCAGGAGATGCCCGGACAATGGTGGTTCAATCCCGAGCCCGACAACGTGCTGTTCAAGTACGCCGAGGTCTACTCGGGCTGGACCAACAACGCCCGGCCGAACCTGGACGAATCGCGGAGCGGTTGGCGCCGATTGAACATCGAAGACTACTGGGAGCGCCAGGGCGTGCCGTATGACGGTGTCGCCTGGTATCGCGTCCGCGTCACCGCGCCACCGTCGGTGCAGGGGCGCCGAATCTGGCTCGCATTCGGCGGCGTGGCGGACCAGGCGGACGTGTTCGCGGCACCCAGGGGCATGCCGATGCGTCGGCTCGGTTCCGACGGGTCCGGCAAGCCATTCATGATCGACGCGACCGGAGCGTTCCTGCCGGGCAGAGAAACGCTCGTTGCGGTGCGGGTGATCAACCCGGGCGGGCCGGGCGGAATACGGTCGTATGTCCGTATCGTCGGCAGGAAGGACGAGCAGTCCTACATCGCACCACCGGGCGAGTATGCGGTGCTGGACCTGGATTTCGCGGAGACAGAGGACCAGCGCGTCCCCGATCGTTCCGATTCCCGCAACCATGCGTCGCTCACGTCGTGCCGCACGGTCGATCTCCCTCGAGGCGGAAAGGCGGTCCGGCTCGACGGCACTTCCGGCTCCGTTCTGGTCGAAGCGCATCCGAGTCTCAACGCCTGGGAGCCGAAGCGCACCTGGGAGTTGTGGTATTCACCGGGAGGCAGGATCCCGATCTCCCCGATCGTGTATCACATGCTTCTCACGAAGAACACGACCTACGGCGACGGTCTCTACCTGACCCAGAACGTCGAGCCTCAGCAGATCATGTTCCTCCAGGGCGGGCCGGAGCAGGCGGTTGAATTCACGATCCCCGACGTCAGGGCCTGGTATCACATCGTCGGCACGTACGACGGTCGAACGATGAAGCTCTACATCAACGGCGAGAAGGTGGGGTCGCGACGTGCGCCGATCCCACCGGCGATCAATTCGGCGCAGGTCCGTATCGGAGGCGGCGCCATCGACGCCAACCGATGCGCCCCCGGCCTCGTGCAGAAAGCGGCGATTTACAATTTCGCACTTACATCCGCGCAGATCCGGGCGCGATACCAGGAACTGACGCGAGCGGGCGTTGGCGAGCCGTAGCCCCCCCTGACCCCCCTTGGAAAGGGGAGCCGGAGCAGGATGACCCCCTTTCCAAAAGGAGGATTGGGGGGTTCCGAAGCGCAACGACCCACACCCCCCTCCCCCAACCGGGCTGACTACGATGCCTGACACCCGAAAACCATTCCATGTCATCTACGAAGCCGAGTGGAACGACATCGTCTGCGTGGACTATCCGCTCACGCCCGAGAAGTACGTCACCGAGAGCATCCAGCCCCTCGTCAACAGCCACGTCGATACGCTCTTCTACAACCTCTGCTCGTCCGATGCGTACTGCTGCGGCCTCGAGCACGGCGAGATCCTCTGCGATGCCTTCGACAAGCTCGGGGATGCATGGGTCTGGCGCTACCGCGAAAACGTCAAGAAGCTTCTGGAGGCCGACGCCAACCCTCCCGCCATCGCCTGCGAATACGGACATCGCCTGGGCCTGAAGGTCCTGCCCGTCGTGCGCATGAACGACATGCACGACATGTTCTACAAGTACGAGGTCAGCCGGTACAAGCTCGAGAATCCCCACCTGCTGCTGGGCCACGGCAGCTACATCGACTGGGAAAAAGGCGCCCGGGGTCATCCCGATCGAAAGTCGATCGAATCCTTCACCTGGGGCATGTTCGACTACGCGCACGAGCAGGTGAGGGAGCACCGCTTCGCGATCATCGACGAGTTCATCACGCGCTGGGATAACGACGGCGTCAGCCTGGACTTCGATCGTGATCCCTGGTTGTTTCGCGAGCAGGGCGACGCGCAGAACGCGGCCCTCATCACCGACCTGGTACGTCGCGTCCGGCGGCGCCTGGACGCCCTGGCCGCCGAGCGCGGACGCGCCCAGTATCTGCACGTCCGCGTGATACCGCCCATCGATACCTGCGTCGAGCGCGGCATGGACGTTCGGACCTGGGTCCGGGAGGGACTGGTCGATGCGATCACGCCCGGTTGCGGCTACATCACGATTTCCCAGGACATCTCGCCGTGGCTGAAGCTGGTCGAGGGCAGTCCGTGCTGGATCTATCCCGCGTCGAATCACTGGAAGAAGCTGGAGGTCACGCGGGCCTGGGCCAAGCGGATGTGGCGTCGCGGGGCGCACGGATTGTATCTGTTCAACTGGGGGCACCTGCTATACGGGCACGACCGGAGCACACCGCCTGGCAGCGAACGGCTGGGCACCGTGTGGTACGACGAGCTCCACCCCGACTACTACCGGATCCTGCACGAGATGGGAGAACCGAAGACCCTGGCGTTCCGGGACTGCGACTACAGCTTCGAGTCGATCCCTCACGAGCGGACCAACGGCGAAACGGGATTGAACCAGCGCGAGAGCCGCGGCCTGCATGACATCACCCTGCCCCTCGAGTGGACGAAGGGACGGCATACCCTGTCGTTCGAGTTCGCCGACGACCTGGACGCGGCCCGCGCGCGGGCGCTGTCGCCTCGCGTCGCCCTGCACCTGAAGGTGCACAACTACACCGCACCCGACGAGTTCGACGTCCTGCTCAACGGCCAATTGCTCCCCGAATCATCGCGCACCACGCGGGCCCAGTTCATCATGGACAACTGGACGTGGATCACGTACCCGCTGCCGCTTGACGAGCTCGAGCCGGGTGCGAACGAGCTGATGTTCGACGTACGCAAGACGAACGAACAGATGGAAGCATGTCCCCGCCTGGACAACCTGGAAATCCGCGTACGGTACGGGTGACCTGGTACTGGCTGGCCTGTCTTTTCTGAAAAAAAAAGCCCCCCATGAAATGGGGGGCTTTGCTGCCATCCCTCCCCCGTTTCCAGGGGAGGGTCGGATGTACGTGATCAGGCGTTCCGCGTCCGTCTCGATCCAGTCAGGACGCCAACGCCGAGGCACAGCATCACCAGCGCTCCGGGCTCGGGAAAGAGCGTGTTGTTGAACATGGTCTGGACGTCAGATGCGCCGAGGGCCCGCTGGTAGATCGCCACCTCGTCGACGGTGCCGTTCAGAATCCCCACGAACGGATTCGACAGTGCCGAGGACGAGCCGACGATGAGCTGATGGCCAGCCCCTCCACCGTCCAGATCGCCGATGCCGGCGATCGACTCCGTATCCGCCAAGGCGCCGTCATAATAGAAATGGGCCTGGTCCGTGCTTCGATCGACCACCAGCACGTACTGGTGCCAGGTGCCGAAGTTGCCAGCAACCGAGTGTTCAAGCGTTACGGTGCTGTTGCTGCCACCGAGCTGCCATCGGAACGGGTTGGCATCGTTGCCCATGATCAGCTCCCAGTTCGCGCTCGTTCCGGCCGTGCGCTTGGCCAGAACGGTCTGGAACGAGGCCCGCCGCACTGCCCAGGCCTGCACCGAGAAGCTGCCGGTCTGCGTCTGTATCGCCGCGTCGGGCGCAACCGTCACCGCGGAGGCCCCATCCAGGAACAGGGAGGAGTTCGCGGGATAGGCCCCCGGAAACGGAACGCTGACCGCCTCATAAGTTTCGGTGCCTGTGCCCAGCACGCCGTCGTTACCGTTCTGGGTGGCGTCCGTCAGGTCACCGTCGAACAGCCAGGCGCCGGCGGGATTTCCGAAGATCGCCGCTTCGACGGAGTGCGTGCCGACGACGAACGTCGCCACGACGGCAAGGATCGTGATGCTGATGGTGGTTCTTCCAAGGGTCATGGTCGTCTCCTTCTTCTTCTTTTCTGTGGTGAATGAACAGTAACCTCGCGTCGCGCGCGCGGGACAACAGCGCCCGCGCTGCCGTTTCTGCCTGCCTCAATTACCTCCATAACTCGTTGCGGTTGGTGACAGTCAGGATCATCGATCGATGATCCACAATGGTTCCCATATTGTTTGCAGCCATACGCGCTTTGTCAAACCCTTGCTGTCATGCACCCCCGGGGCAGCGATATCGGTTTCGCCGCGACCTATACTGCCCCGGACTGCCCCGGACTGCCCCGACTCAGTGATACAATAGCGATCAGGTCGGCTGCAAGCGGCTCGAGCTGATCTCCCCTTGGATCACGCTGCATGAAGCATCATCTCCGATCGCGCACGAACGGCTTCACGCTCATCGAGCTTCTCGTCGTCATCTCCATCATCGCGCTGCTGATTGCGATGCTTCTGCCTGCGATCCGCAAAGCGAAGGAATCGGCACACCGCAGCATGTGCCTCGCGAACGAGCGGCAGTCCCTGACGGCCCTGATCATGTACATGAACGACCACGACGGTCTGAACGTGCCCGGCGTCCTCGGCCTGCCCAGCGGGGCCTACGTGCCGGGGTACGAAGCGAACGGGGGCGTAAACGTCAGTTTTCCCGTGGACCAGTTCCTGCGCCTGCACCACGGCGGCGATCCCAACGGCAAGGTCTACCTCGGCGCGCTCTATCCCCACTACATCCCGAACCCGTGGACCTTCTATTGTCCCAGCGGGCAGGATCCCCTGATCAGCGGCGGCACCCCGTACCCCGTTGAAGCGTTCCACATCGCCAACCTGCGCGACAACGCCAACGACTTCGACAACTCCTGGCATGCGGCATGGTGCCACTACTACCTGCGCATCCGCATCTCCTTCGGCGGAGATCGTTCGTTGATCACGATTAACGACAACGTGCAGCGCTGGGCAATTTCCGACCAGGCGCACGACAGCGGCGCCAACCCCGAGCCATGGCACGTGGATGGCTACAACGTCGGCTACTACGACGGCCACGCGCGCTGGGTGCCGGACCCCGACAATCGTCTCTTCAACACATACAACCTCGACGGTCCCGACAGCTTCATTTACGAGTTCGACCAGCCGTAGCGCGTGACGCTTCTTCGCGATCTACGCGTCGCCGGGGGTGCCGTCAAGAATGTCGTGCCAGTCGTAGCGTTCCGCCCATCCGAGCCGATCACGGATCTTCCTGGTCGAGAAAAGGGTTCGGTCTTCGCCCTCCGTGCTCCCCACGGGCATCCCTGCGTAACCGTGCCTGCCGAGCAGTTCCGTCATTGAAACATCCTGGTGCACGTTCGCTGCCGCCAGGTTGAAGATCTCGGCGCCAGGGTGATCCGACTCCAGCCACGCGACGCACGCCGTGGCCACGTCCCGGGCGTCGACGTACGACCAGAGACAGTCGTGACCCAGCGCCTCGTCGTCGACGAAACGCTTCAGTTTCGCACGACCGGCCTCGTTGTCGTAGATGATCCGGCCCAGGCGCAGACCGGCGATCGCCATCCCGTGCCAGCGGCAGTAATCCTCGGCCAGTCGCTCCAGCAGAAGCTTCGAGCACCCGTAGATTCCCGGCGGGGCCACGGGACTCTCTTCGGTCACCGGAAGCCCGGGATGCGTGCGCAGGTCTCCATACACCTCGATGCTCGAGGCCCAGGCGATGCGCCGGATGCCCACGTTCTTCGCGGCCTGAAAGACGTTGAACCCGGCGACGGCCAACATGTGAAAGGCTTCGGAAGTGGATCGCCCGTTGTCCTCGGGCGGGCTGCCGAAATGAATGAGCGCGTCGCATCCGGCCAGAACGTCATTGAGCGAGGCCGCGTCGCGCAGGTCGAGCCGAATCGTGTCTTCGTCCGCATCAATGGGCGGCGCGAGGTCGATGCCCCTGACCTCGTAGCCCTGCCCGCGCAGAACCTGCACGATGCTGCGACCTGTTCCTCCGCTCGATCCGGTGACGACAATGCGATTCATTGCAGGGGCCCCGCTCTGGCGGCCGACACGGTCGGCCGCTTCGACGCTTCCGACTTTCAGCCTTCCGACTCGACCTGAAACGAATACATGTCACAGTTGATCAGCACGAACCGCAGTGCGTACGGCCGGTCGCGCGGGACGTCTCGGAGTGCCTTGGCGCGGCCGTCGCCCTGGTCCCATGCGACTTCGTAGCGCAGTGGGTCGCGTATTGAAAGTCGTGACGCCGCGCGGGCGAATCCCGGTAGAACGTGGCCGTCCGCATCGAGCACCTCGACCTGCATCGTGCCGTGCGCCAGGTCGGCGTTGACGAGCAGGTTCTCGCCCGGACCGTCGAGCAGGCGGGTGTCGAGCACGCCCTCGAGCGTGTAGCTGGCCGGGTGCAGGGCCACGAAGCGATCGGCCGGCACCGTCGCGAGACCGAGTCCGTTGTGCATGTGCTCGACGCGGTGGTGACGCGTGGAGGCGAGGTCGCCGATGCCGACGTGGTTCTTCCGGTTCTCGCCGTGGCAATAGGACAGGCCCTTGTAGTAGATCCGGACGAGGTCGTCGTGCACGATGAAGTTGGCGGTCGGATGGAAGCTGTAGTCCCAGTCCCGCGCCCCGATCGGCGCGTTCGGCTGCCTCGGCATGAACACCGCCCGGTCCGCGACGCGCTGCCAGTCGCGGCCGTCGCGGCTGACCATCAACTGCACCTCGAAGCTGCCCAGGAAGTTGTTGCCGTGCTCGGGCACCATGCGCATCATCGGCAGCAGGCCGATCAGGACATCACCGTACGCGGTGACGCACAGCGCGTGCGGCTGCGCCCACGGGTAGCCGTCGCGCTCGTCGGCCACGAAGATCATCCGCTTCGGCTCCCAGTGCCGGAAGTCCCGGCTGGTCGCCAGCCCCGTCGCGCGATAGACGGCATTCTTCCAGCTCTTGCCGGTGCGCGGGTCGTACACGATCGCGTTCGTCTCCGGCCCCTGGTAACGCGTGTAGTTGAGGTACTCGCCCTTCCAGCGCACGAAGGAGGTGACGGTGTCGTTCTTGCCGACCGCGGCGTGCCAGTTCGCACCTGCTTCTTCGTCGACCGACCACTGCAGTCCGTCCGGCGACGTCGCGCCGAAGACGCCCTTGTAGCGACGTTCGGGATCCGGATCGTCCGGGTCGAGGAACACGCTTCGAGCGCGCTTGACGTGGGACAAGGCGTTGTGGGTCTTCCAGGGGCCGATCGGCGCCGTGCCGATCATCGGCTTCGTCCAGGTCAGGCCGTCGGCCGACTCCGCGTAGCAGTCGACGAACTTCGGATTATCCGAATCCACGGATGGCTTTGCCGCGTACCAGGTCTGGAAGCGATCCCCGTCGGGATCGTAGACCACCGATGTCGGCTGCATGTACCACATCTCCCACGGGTGCTCGGACGACATCAGGGGGTTGGCCGCATGGCGCTCGGCCTGGCGGATGTCCCGCTGAAGGTTGAGCATCCGACCGACGACGTGATCGTCGAGGAAGAGCTGCGGATGGTTCGAAAGCGGCATCGGCACCGACCCGGTCGCCACCTGCGCCGGCCGGATCGTGTCCACGATCCGCAGGGCGTGCAGGCGACCGGCGGCGAGCGTGAGGCGCAGGGCCGCCGGGCGACCCACGTTGTTCATGATCAGCATCTTGCCGCGCAGCGGCTCGATCGCCCAGTGCACGTCGTACCAGTCCTCGTACGACCGCGTGACCAGCGCGCGCTCGATCTCGAAGCCTTCAAGTGCTTCGCCATGGTCGTCGGCAAGTTCGACCTTCAGATCCCCGGCGTCGTCGAGGTCCGCGCGGATGAGCAGATGATCCCCTGAGAACGACAGCGGTACGGTCAGCAGCGTGCCCGGCGCACCGTCGACGGCGAGCGCGTCCCCGTCGCGCCGCATGCCGCTCTTTGACGCGACAAGGTCGTCGGTAAAGAGTCGGGGCTCGTCGCTGATCGATGCGGTTTCCGCCATCAATACGCCAGGCTTCGCTCGACGAAGTGAAAGTCGTCTCCGTAACGGCCGTGCCCGCGAATGTTCTTCGTGTACGTCACGTGCCCGTCCTTGAACCCGAGGTTGGCCGACGGCGCCGGGTCGTACTGGTCCTCGTGGAAGTTCGAGGCGCCACCGTGCCCGGTCGGCCAGTTCCAGCCGATGATGAGCACCTCCGGCTGTGCGTCCCACGTCGCCTCGCGCATCACGCGGTCACCGAACACGACGAATCGCGCCGGATCGGTGATCGCGTCCGCCTTGTTCTCGATGTTGCCGTACGAGTGGTTGGGGTTGAGATTTCCACTGATGTCCCAGAGTCTCGGGATCCCGCACTCGTTGAAGGCGTAGCTGCTCCCGAAGTGCTCGTAGTACGACGGAAGGATCAGCGCCCCCGGGAAATAGAAGTCCCTGCCCTTGTCCGCCGGGCAGCGGAAGGTGTCGTACTGGGTCCCGATGTAGGCGTTGAGGGGCCGCACGTCCCGGGGCCCTTCGGTCGGCAGTCCGCCCTGCCCGTACTCGCGCGTCGCCGGATAGTCCGAGTTGGGGCCGGCCTGCAGATGCTCGAAGTACGTTTCGTTGTAGTCCGAGAGGTAGATCAGGGAGGCCACCATGATCTGCCGCACGTTGCTGCCGCACGAGACCACGTGCGCGGCCCCCCGGGCCTTCTTGACCGCCGGCAGCAACAGGGCGATCAGCAGCGCGACGATGGAGATCACCACGAGCAACTCGATCAGCGTGAAGGCCGTACTCGTTCGCATTTCAGGGCGGTGGGGCATGGCTGAAACGATTAGATAATACGCCGGAGCGCCCACCCGGATCAAGAAAAGGGGTCAGATCCAATCCTGTTCGGCACGGCATTCGCTTGGAAATCCAACTGCAGCGTCCGCGTCCTTGGATGCTCGACCTGCGTTGCCGAGCCGGGTCGTCCCCGGCCCGGTGTCGGCAACGCCCTCCGGGCAGAGACGGCCCGAAGTGCGTTCAGGCGCTTGCTGACTCCGGGCCGAGTACGGCCCGGCTCGGCAAGGCATGTCGGGAAACAAGTCACGTCAGAAAACCAGATGCATCGCTCATTGACATCCGGGATGGGGCGGTCTACGGTCTTTCATTGCCCCAGGAAGGCTTCACGGAAGTTCTGGAGCGGAAGACCCGGCCAATCACTTTAACCTAGAGAACACTCGCTGTCCGTCGGCGGCACGTCGTTCGGCGCACCGCCGTTCATGTAGACCCTTGCTTACCCCTCGAAAGGAGACATCGATGACGCAACGAATCCTTACCGCACTCGCAGTGCTCGCCGTGACGGCAGTCGCAGCCCAAGCCATGGTGGTGGTCGAGCACCAGGGCGCCACCAACCCGACCGCCCAGGGCTGGACGGCCTGCGGCGAAGCATCCTGCAGCGAAACACTCGCGTCGCCCCTGACGCCTGACGCGGGCTTCGGCGTGGACGCCTGGTCAATCAACGACGACAACGATTTCGAGCTCACCTACGGTTACGTGCTTTCCGCAAGCGAGACCGCCGTCGCCCAGAGCCAGGGCTGGCGGGTCGACACGACCGTCCGCATCCCGACGCTCAGCAAGGGTCTGGACAGCGTGGGCGGGCATTACCAGTTCCGGTTTGCGCCTGACAAGCGATACTTCCTGCGCTGGTCGACCGACGCCGCAGGCGTGCCCACGGCCTACGTGCTCGGCGACGGTCAGCCCAGTTTCGAGCTGGCGAGCGCCGGCTATCACGATTACAGCCTGCGCTACGATCCGAACACCGACACGGCGGACCTGTTCATCGACGGTGTCGAGCGGATCAGCGGCGTCGCGCCGAACATCGATCCCGGAACGATTCAGCTTACCTGGGGCAGCGGCGCGTCGAGCGGCCACGACCCCGCCCAGGCCAACTTCAATGCGCTGAGCCTGTTCATCGTCCCCGAGCCGGCTTCCCTGGCCCTGCTGGGGCTGGGCGGCCTGGTGGCGCTGGGACGGCGACGCCGCTGAGCCGAGACCGGAATCCTGAATGAGAATGTCCTGGGCGCCGAAAGGCGCCCAGGCCTTTTTTGCTGCCCGGGCCATCCCTCGTAGCTGAAGTCGCCAGACTTCAAACCTCCACACCGAGATCACAAACGACCTCCGAAGTGTGGCCACTTCGGCTACATCACTGCTTCGATGCCGTGTGCACCGTCCCCGCCAGCGCATCGCTGGTGTCCCAGATGAGCTGCTTCAGCGTGTCGGCCACGTTGTCCTTCGTGGTGAGCGAAGTCATGCCGAAGGTGATGGTGGGCAACGTCATCTGCCGGTCCAGGCGATCCATGAACACCTTCTGGTAGACGCTGATCACGGCGGTCAGGGCGACGGCGTCGGGCTGATCGGTGTCCTGCGCGTCGAAGACGGTCAGGCGCAGACGAGGATGGTTGCCGTCGTGGTGAACGCGGAAGCCCTTCTGTTCGAGTCGCTCGCGGAACACCGACGCGAGCTTCTCGTCGGACACGGCGTAGCGATCCATTACCTGCTGCGTCGGAAACGCCTCGATCGTGAACTGGCTGAGCCCCGAGACGCTGAGGTGATCGTCCGGCAGATTCCGCTTGGGCAGCATCGGCCCCGCGAAGGCGCACCAGGCGACGACAAGGCACACTGACACTGCGGAAAGCAGGGAGAGGGTTCGAGCGTTCATGATGGGTTGCGTCCTCGGGTGCAGCGATTCACCAGACACACCGCATCTTACGAGAATTATGCTATTAGTCATTAAGCCAATGGTTACTTTCTATTTCGGACTCGGGTCGCAGCGCGAGTCGGCGCGGTAGGAGCCGCCCTTTCGGGCGGCCCCCCGCACAGATCCCAGCGTGCGGGACTACCGCACTGGGCTCCTACCTTGGGTACTGACGCGCAGTCGCTGCTCAGGATAAGGGTGAAAGATACGCGGTTTGGGAAGCCACAGCTGGGCCA
>NYZC01000005.1 GCA_002686995.1 Phycisphaeraceae bacterium
GTCAGCAAGTGGATTGGCCACAGCATCACGGTCAGCGGCCGGCACTACACCAACGACGTACCCGACGAGCTGTTCGCTCAAGCCGCCGATCTGGATGACGACGGCAGATCCAGCGCGCAGCGCAATGCGCAGCGCTCCCTGCACGAAACGGGCGGAAACGACCGGAAACTGAAAAAGGCCGCCGAACAGGTCGGCGGCCCTAAGTCCGTGGCCTGCCGGAAGTTTCCGGAAAACACCGGAAATCCCCAACAGGCGCATAAGTGGAGCCGGGGGGAATCGAACCCCCGTCCCGAGACAGTCAGCAAGCCGCTTCTACACGCTTAGTCGCCGATTTGATCTCGGTCACGCGGCCGCCGGCGACGGCGTTCGCGGGACCCAGCTCGGATGTTTTTTAACCTTCGGGCGTCAGAGCAGCACCGTCGGGCGAGCCTGCTGATCTTGCGCCTTTCCACTGCCACAGGCACTCAGCGAAAAGACGAGGCCGCTAGTTAAGCAGCCAGGCGGGCCGGCGCGAAGCCGATCCGACCAACAACATCATTGTTGGCATTTATAGTGTTGCACGTTGTTTAGCCAGGAACCATACGTGCACCTGGGCGTGCGACGACAAACCTTCCCTGTCCGGTCGAAACCAAGTCGGCCCCAGTTGTCAAAGAGCGACATCATTCTAGTCGGGTAAACACGCCGGGCAAGTGAGACGCCCCGGAAGCCCGGAAGACCCAGCGGGCTCAGATCGCCCCCGCCTCGGCGAAGGTCTTCTTCAGGTATTCAAGGCTTTTCACCGCGATGGTGTGCGGGTCGGGGCGGTAGTCGAAGACCTCGACCGAGACCCAGCCGTCGTAGCCGGCATCCTTCAGTGCGGCACCGATGGGGACGAAGTCGGTCTCCCCGAACCCGGGGCCGCGCCGGTTGCTGTCGTTGGCGTGGAAATAAACCATGTCGGCCCGATGGTCCCGGATGATCTGCGGCACCGGGTCGGACTCCTGGCTCATCGCCTTGACGTCCAGGTGCAGACGGCAGGCGGGATGGTCGACCGCGCGGACCAGTTCGACCGTGTCCTTCGCGAAGACCATGAAGTTCGTCTCGGCCGGGCCGAGCGGCTCGAGGGCCAGGGTGACGCCCAGGGTTCCCGCCTCCTCGCAGACGCCGCGGATCACGGCGGCGGCACGGTCGAAGGCCTCCCGCTTCGTCGTGCCCTCCATGATGTCCCGCTGCCTGGGGCTGCCCCAGACCAGGATCTTCCCCCCCATCGCCGCGCACAGTCGCACGAGATGCCGGACAAAGTCGCCCGTTTTCTCGCGCACGTCATCGTCGGGCGTGGTCAGGTGCATCCCCGGCGGCTTGAGAAGCAGCCAGTGCATGCCGGTGATCTCGAGCCCCGCGGCCTTCGCGGTGCGACCGATTTCCGTCGCCTGCTGCTCGGTAATCTGCGTGGGGTCCTCGTCGATCGTGAACGGCGCCATCTCGACGCCGTCGTAGCCGCAGGCCGCCACGTCTTCGCAAATCTCGCTGAACGTCCACCCCTGGTAAGTCTCGTTGCAGATGGCGAATTTCATCAGCGTGTCATCCGCGATTCACGGGATTGGATAGCCACGAAAAGCCACGAAAGAGGATAGACCATCCACCGTCCGCGCGTCGGAGAATCCGCGACCATCCGCGTCCATCCGCATCCATCCGTGTTTCCCTTCCGGCCCCCGCTAACCCAGCTTCACCGGCTTGCTGCCGTCGCGGGCCGATTCGTAGACGGCATTGAGAATCTGCACCGACGCGCGTCCCTCATGGCCGTCGCAGATCAGCGGCGCGCCGTCACGCACCGCGGCCACCATGTTCTGGATCGTGTTCTCGTACGGTGCGAATCGCTCGATACTCTCTGCCCGGTCCTCCAGACCGGGGCTGAAGATCCACCGCGGCTCTTCCCCAGTAGAAATCATCGCACCCTCGGTGCCGTGCACTTCGAGACCCTGGTAGTCGCTGACCGGGAACGTCGTCGTCCCCAGGATCGTGCCGACCGCGCCGCTTTCGAACTCGATGATCGCCACGCCAAGGTCCTCGGTCTCGATCTTGTGGTTGAGGGCCGCGATCCGGCCGGTCACCGTGCGCGGCGGGCCCATCAGCCAGCGCAGCAGGTCGATCTCGTGAATCGTCTGGTTCGCCAGCGCCCCCCCACCGTCCATCTTCCACGTGCCGCGCCAGCCGCCCGCGTCGTAGTACTCCTGGTCGCGGAACCACTTCAGCCGCGCCTCGCCCATCATCAATCGGCCCAGACGGCCATTCTCAATCGCCCACTTCGCCTTGCTGTGCACGTCCTCGAACCGTCGCTCGAAATCGATGCACAGGAGCTTTCCACTGCGCTGCTGGGCCTCGAGCATCAGGTCGCAGCGGTCGACCGTCACCTCCATGGGCTTGGTCGAGATCGCGTGCTTGCCGGCGTCGAGCACGCGCACGACCAGGTCGCAATGCGTGCCCGACGGCGTGAGGATGAACATGACGTCGACCTCGTCGTCGTTGAGCGCGTCGTCCAGGTCCGTCTGCCAGCGACAGCCGAACTCCCGGCCCATCTTCTCCGCAAGATCTTCGCGGAGATCGACGACGCTCACGAGACGGGCCCCCTCCGTCTCCGTGATCAACCTGGCCCGGCTCGCCCCCATGCCGAGGCCGACGACGCTGAATCCGATTTCACCCATTGAGGGGCCTCCAAGGCATTTCAAAGTGGAACGAGCGTAGCGACTCGGGCGCGAGGCACAAGCCGAAGCGGACTACGGATCGAAGCGGGATCGAAGCGGGATCGAAGCGGGATCGAAGCGGGATGGACGCCGATGGATTCGCACCTGGCACCTTCACACGGCCGGAGTCCGAACCGCGAACGTCGCGGTTCTCACCTTCGACTGGTAGACCGCCACCTGCATCCAGAACATCGTGAAGACCACCGTCGCCGCCAGGAAATACGGCGCCTGGACGCTGATCACCTGACCCACCGTGCCGCCGATGAACGCGCCCATGCAGAATCCCACGGCCAGCGTCATTTCGTGCAGTCCGCTGGCGATGCCGCGTCGCTCGTCCCCGCTGCCGCGCGTGCTGTAGTAGAGGCTCGCGTAGTAATTGTGGCCGGTGAGCTGGGCGACGCAGAACAGGCCGGCCAGCAGCGACCAGGGTCCCGTCGCCATGCCGATCATGACGAGCCCCAGGATCGCGATCACCTGCGACGCCAGCGCAAAGCGCATCCGCATCTTCCAGTGGTCGCTGAAGAACATGACCAGGTAGACGGTGATGATCAGGACGCGCGTCACCGCCATCATCAGCCCGTGCCGGTCGGGCGCGATATCGAGCTCCGCCATGAGGCGGGGCAGCAGGTGCAGCACCATCGTCATCGAGAACGCACTGCCCAGGTTCGAAAGCCAGGCGATCCGTGCGAACGCCGCGGCCCGCGGCATCTGCTCGTCCTTGACGGTCGCGACGGGTGCCTCGTCCGCGCCGATCTGCTGTGGCTTGGTGAACAGCAGCTGAACCAGCAACGGCAGCTCGAGCACGATGCCGCAGATGGCCGCATAGACCGGCCAGATCGGACCCAGGAGATACAGCAGTCCGCCCGTGGACTGCCCGCCCATCAGGCCGAGGTTCCATGCCAGGCAGAAAAAGAGAACCGGCGTGCTGACACGCTTCGATCCTGCCGAATCGTGCACGCCTTCGCTGAGCATCGCGTAGGCCGGCGTGTAGACGGCGCCGGCCGCCGTCGCAGCCAGCCAGTAGCAGAGGTAGTAAGGCAAAGACAGTTCGCCGATGACCGCGCAGCCGACGAAGCTCAGCAGGACCAGCGCCGTCCCCACGCTCATCACGCGCAACCGACCCCAGCGATCGGACGTCCAGCCCGCCGCAAGGCTCCCCAGGCCGATCCCCAGGGCGAACATGCCGCCGACGGCGCCCATGATCGACTGCGGCACGTCGCTCTCGCCGAGCGACCGCGTCGTGGCGAACAGCAGCAGCGACAGCGAGCCGTCGAACAGCACGAGGTAGAACCAGAGAATCCAGCGCTTTGCGTTCATGGCGGCCGGTTGCGTGCTCGGAACGGAGCGGAACAGCCGTTCCAGGCTCCAAGGCGCGAAGTGTAGCACGCGGCGGGACGTGGGCAAACGAACGGAAGCGGGAACCACGGATGGACGCGGTTGGAAGCGGTTGGAAGCGGTTGGACGCGGATGGTCACGGATGAACACGGCGCTGCTCACGCCCGCAAGCCGTCGAACGAAGGGCGTGAGAATTAAACCCCCCGAACACCCTTACAAAGGGGGCTTGCTCACGGGAGAGAGAGATCGTCGTTCAAGGAATGGACCGGCGGATCCGCTTCGACCACCGGTCGCGCACGAACCAGAAACAAGCAATGTCGCGTTACTGCACGCGGACGACGCTGTTGGTCGTGCCGAAGGTGTTGGGCTGCTGATCCGAAGTGGCGTCGTGCTCCCAGTCGCCGTCGACGACGAACTTGTATTCGTGGTCGCCCGCTTCGAGCGTCATCTTCGCACGAAACGATCCGTCGCGCGACTTGATCATCCGGCGGTCGCCCGGATCCCACCGGTTGAAGTCGCCTGCCAGGAACACGCGTCGCACGTCGCCCTGCGGACGATAGATGAACACGACATCGCCGTTCTTGCGCCGTTCAATTGCCATTGCTGATGACCCCCGTCATGAACCGGATCGGCCCCGGAATCCTCGTCCATTGCGCCTATCGGCCAGATGTCGCCGGCACTTCATCGCGCGTTACCGGGCGTGACTTGCCGCGTCCCGGTAAACCTGTTCCGATAGTCGCATGGAACCCGCGACCCGCCACCGGCTCGACAACGGACTGCGGGTCATCGTGGCCGAGGACCGCGCCACCGCCGCCGCCTCGGTCGGTGTGTGGACCGACGTCGGCGTCTGCGACGAGCCCGACGACCAGCGCGGCCTCGCTCATTTTCTCGAGCACATGATGTTCCGGGGCAGCGAGCACATCGGTCCGGAGGAGCACGCGCACACGATCGCCAGGCTCGGCGGCGAGTGCAACGCCGCCACGTCGCCGGACGCGACGATGTACTTCGACACCGTCCCGCCCGACGCCGTATCCGAGGTGATCGGGCTCGAGGCCGACCGTTTCCAGCGCCTGGACGTCACTGACGAGCACACCGACATCGAGCGCAAGGTGATCCTGGAGGAGCTTCGCTCCTACGAGAACCAGCCAGCCGTGCGCGCAATGATCGAGATCCAGAAGCAGATCAGCGACGGTCACGCCTATGGCCTCACGCCGCTGGGGCGCAAGGACGATCTCGAGCAGACGAAGGCCGAGGACCTGACGCGCTTCTTCCGGCGCTGCTACCGCCCCGACCGGGCCGTCGTCGTCGTCTGCGGCAACGTGGACACGGCGCGGGTCGTCGACGATGTGCGGCAGCACTTCGGCGACTGGCGCGGACCGGACAACGGGCACCCGCCCGCGCCGGACGTCTTTCGGCCGCGAACCGGCAGCCTGTCGCTGCGCCTTCCGATGGAGGTGCCCGTCGTCGTGCAATCCTTCGGCACGGGCCCGCTGAGCGATCTGGACACGCCCGCCCTGGACCTGCTCGTCGCCCTGCTCGCCGCCGGGGCCTCGTCGCCGATTCGCGAGGCGCTGGTCCTGGAACGCCGCCTGTGCGTCGAGGCCGGCTGCGTGCCGCTGCTGCTCAGCCAGGGAGGCATGCTCGTGTTCTTCGGCGTCTTCCTGCCGCCCGGGCGCCACGCCGACCGTCGTACGATCATCCGCGAGCTGATCGACGGACTCGTCAGCGACGGGCCGGATCCGAAATTGTTCGCGCAGCACGTCAAGAACTTCCGCAAGCAGCGGGCCTTCGAGAACTACTCACCGCAGTCGCGCATGATGGGGCTCGGGAAGGCGGAAGCGCTCGATGGCGACTACGCCCGATTCGAGGGCGAGCTGGACGAACTGGCCGCCGTGACACCGCAGCGCGTCGCCGAGCTGGCGCGCCGCATCTTCGCGCCCGAGAACGCGCTCGAACTCGACATCACGCCCGAGAAGAGCCGATGGTGGCTCGTCCCGATCGGACTGGCGATGAAACTGTGGCCACGATGAACCGCTCTCTTCTGCCCGCGACCGTGCACCGGCAGGACGACGGCACGACGCTCGTCTGGATGTCGCGGCGCGACGTGCCCGTCGTGTCGATCTCGATCGAGTGCATGGCGGTCAGCCAGGACGGCAGGCGCGACGAGCCGGCGCGGACGGATCTCGCCGCGGGCCTGCTCAACGAGGGGATCGACGGGACGAAACCGATCGAGTGGCATCGCCGCCTCGAGCGCGACGCGCTGTCGATCTCGGCGTCGTCGACGCCGATCTACTGGCGGGCCGAGATGGACTGCATGAGCGAGGACCTCGACGGCGCCCGCGCCCTGCTCAGCCAGTGGCTTGCGGCGCCGGGGCTGCCCCGCAGCGAATGGAAGCGCCTCAAGAAGACGGCACGGGCGTCAGCCCGTCAGCAGTGGGCGCAGCCCGCCGCCGTGATCGATCCGCTCGCCAGCGTTCAGGCGATGGGGTACGGCTATCCGCACGCGCACCCGGTCTTCGAGAAGAGCGTCGCGCGGGCGCAGTACGACGACGCCTGCGCGGCGGCGCGCGCCGCTTACCGCCGCGGCCGCCAATGCATCGCGACGATCGGGGGCGACGTCGACGAACCCACGGCGCGGCGCGTGCTCGAGGAGCTCGTCGCGCCGATCCCGAACGGCGCTGCGGACCCGGACGAGCCGGCGCCGACCTCATCGCGGCAGCGGATCTGGGTGCTCGACAACCGCCAGGTCGACCAGGTGTTCTTCGCCATGACGCGCCCCGGTGTCCGGGCGAACGATCCGCAGCGCATCGCGCTGAAGCTCGCCGATTACATGATCGGCGGCGGCGCCTTCTCGTCGCGGCTGATGATGGCCGTCCGGTCGGCAATGGGTCACACCTACGGCATTCACAGCACCCTGCCGTTCGAGCCGGTGCCCGACGTCTTCAGGATCCAGTCGTTCACGAAGATCGACAGCCTGCGTGACGTGCTCGGCCTGATCGACACCGAACTGCAGAAGATTCTCGACGAGGGCTTCCGCGAAGACGAGCTGAAGGACGCTCAGGATCACCTTCATGGCGCGGTACCGCTTGGCCTGATCAGCCCCGAAGACATCCTCGACACCGTCGCGCACGGCCATCGGGCCGGACTGTCGATCGAGGACCTCGAGCAGCGCTGGGCGTCGATCCGCCAGACCACGCTCGAAGAGACGAACGCCGCCGCGGCGCGCCTTATCGGTGACCGAAGCTTCCACGTCGCGTTGATCGGGCCGGCGAAGGAGGTGCTGCCGCAGGTCGAGGGCCGCGGCGAAGCGCTGGTGCGACCGTTCAAGGCCCCGCCGGACGAATGGTAGGGATCGGTTGTTGGTGGTCGGTTATTGGTTTGAGAAAGCGGAAGGCAAGTCGCCTGTGGCCGTTTCCGCGACAGTCTGCGTCATCACCGGAGTGCTCGTCGGCATCATCTTTCTGGAGACGCCTGTGATTGCCCCCCCATTTTTCTCCTATTGACCGTTAACGATTAACTGCTCACTTCCTCTCTCTCTCTCATCACCCGCACGCTGATCGGCAGCTCGAAGTGCATGTCCTCGCCGATCACGTGGCGATCCTCGATTTCGCCGTCGTAGCGCTCCGCCAGGTCGTTGACGATCTGCTGGACCAGGTGCTCCGGGGCCGAGGCGCCCGCCGTCACCAGGACGGTCCTTACGCCCTCGAACCAGTCGTGGTCGATCTCGCTGTTGTCGTCGACGAGATACGCGGGGGTGCCGGTGTTCTCGCTGATCTCGGTGAGGCGCACCGAGTTGGAGCTGTTCTTGGAGCCCACGACCAGGACCAGGTCGGCCTGGGTGGCCAGCTCGCGCACCGCGTGCTGGCGGTTGGTCGTCGCGTAGCAGATGTCTTCGCTCGGCGGGGCCTTGATGTCCGGGTAGCGACGCTTGATCGCGTCGATAATCTTGTTCGCGTCGTCCATGCTCAGCGTGGTCTGCGTCAGGTAGACCAGCCGCGCGTCCGAATCGAACGGCAGGCGGTCGACATCCTCCGGACTCTCGACGATCGTGATCGCGCCCGGCGCCTCGCCGACGGTGCCGACGACCTCGTCGTGGCCGGCGTGACCCACCAGCAGGATGTTGTAGCCCTGCCGGGCGTAGCGGATCGCCTCCATGTGCACCTTCGTCACCAGCGGGCAGGTCGCGTCGATCATCGTGCAGCCGCGCTCCTTCGCACTGTTTCGCACCGCCGGGCTGACGCCGTGAGCGCTGAAGATCACGGTCTGGTTCGGCGGCACCTCGCCGATGTCGTCGACGAAGATGACGCCCTCCTTGACAAACTGCTCGACGACGTGCCGGTTGTGCACGATCTCGTGGTAGACGTAGAGCGGCGAGCCGACCAGCTTCAGCGCCTCTTCGACGCACTGGATGGCCATGTTGACGCCGGCACAGAAGCCGCGCGGGTTGGCGAGCAGGATTCGCATCAGGGAAGTTTCAGGCGAGCCGCGGCGCGTGTCAAGAAATGATTGCGTGTCATTCGGTTCGTTCCGCTCGTTGGTCATTCGTCATCCTGGATTCGCGCCGAGTGCTTTCAGGACCTGGGGGAGTTCGAGCCAGGTCATTTCGCCGGGATGCGGGGGCGCGAGGAGCGTCACGGACGGGCCGCGCGGCGACCAGGTTCGTGGGCACGTGGGACCGAACATCGCAATGGTCGGTACGCCCATCGACGCCGCGAGGTGCGTCGGTCCCGAGTCATTGCCGAGATACGAGCTTGCGTCGGCGAGCAGGTCCACCAGCTCGTCCAGCGCGTCCGCGACGACGGCGCCAAGCTCATCCCGCCACCTGCGCAGCGTCGCCTCGGGCCAGCGCTCGGCTTCGACGGGGCCGAGCGCGATGCGCGGCGGCGCAGGCAGCGCGGCGATCAACTGCTCGAACCGCTCGAGAGGCCAGCACTTGTCCCGGCCGCCGCTGCCGGGGTGAATGACGAGCGGTCCGGAGCCGTCGCGACGTGTCGCCGTCACGAGCTCGATCTCAATGCTCTGCTCGCGCAGCCGGCGCACCCAGCCGTCGGCCACATGCTCCTGGTCGCCGGACGGGCGCGGGTCGACGAAGGCCAGGTGCGCCTCGGGCGCCAACGTTCGTACGTTTCGGGCCCACGTGTCCGACCCGCTGCTGACGAAGCTGACGATCCGCGCCGCGCCCGCGAGCCGGGCGCGCCACGCATCGCCCACCTCCACGTGGCCGTGTTCGGCATGCAGGCATGTCAGGCATGGCTGCTCGATGTCGCACGCTTCGACGCCCTCGACCAGGCGCGACGCGAGGCGCGCCTTCGATCCGGCGGTGACCACGGTCAGCGGCCCCCACCCGCGCAGGATCGGAAACGTCAGCACCCAGTCACCGAGCGCGCCCTGGTGAAAGAGAAGGTCCATGAAGCGTCGGAAAGTCGGAAAGTCGGAAAGTCGGAAAGTCGGAAAGTCGGCAGATTGTATTCGCCGTCGAGTCGGATCGGGAGCGTCGAAATCCGACGCGTCAAGCCGGGTTCGGACGCCCTCAAGCGTCCGATGTCTCCGACCTTCTGACCGGGGGCATGACGGCTGACGCGGGCATGATTCAGATTGCTCCAGAGGATTGGGTGGCCGCGCTCGACCCCAGCCACCCACTCTGCGAACGATTCCAAAGGGACCCGCGACAGCTGTCATGCACCCCTTCTGACCNTCCGACCTTCCGACTCTTCGACTTGTCACGGATATACTCTTCGCATGGGCCATTTCATCGGGCTCGATCTCGGTGGCACGAACGTCAAGGCGGGGCTCGTCGACGACGAGGCGAACGTCATGGCGAATCTGTCGGTTCCGACCGAAGGTGAGGGCGGCGCCGACCGCGTCATCGAGGTGATGGCGAGCGCGGCGAAGGAGGTGGCGGCGAAGGCGGGGGTGAAGATGGACCGCGTCGCCGGCATCGGGATCGGCGCGCCCGGGCCGCTCGACTTCGAAGCCGGCGTGGTGAAGGCGGCGCCGAACCTGCCGGGATGGATTGACGTGCGGCTGCGCGATCGCATCGCCGAAGCGACGGGCTGCCCCGCCGTGCTCGAGAACGATGCCAACGCCGCCGCCTTCGGCGAGTTCTGGGCGGGCGCGGGACGCGATCCGGACATCCGTCACCTCGTCATGCTCACGCTGGGCACCGGCATCGGCAGCGGCCTGATCGTCGACGGCCGCGTGATCCACGGCGGCTACGGACTCGGGGGCGAAGGCGGGCACATCATCGTTCAGCCGGACGGAAGGCTCTGCGGTTGCGGCCAGCGCGGCTGCCTGGAGGCCTACACGTCGGCCGCACAGGCGGCACGACGGGCACAGGAGGCGCTCGACGCCGGAGAGGACTCGGTCCTGGGGCGGATTTCCGCCGGGCAGCAGGGCGAGATCACCGCCGAAGACGTCTTCGACGCCGCTGCCGGGGGCGATGCGCTGGCGCTGCGGATCGTGGACGAGACCGCCCAATACCTCGGCATCGCCGCGGTGACCTTCTGCCGGCTGCTGGATCCGCAGATGATCGTCTTCGCAGGCGGCATGATCGCCGCCGGGGACTTTCTTTTCGACCGGATCCGCCGGTCGTTCAGCGACCACGACTGGGACCTGGTCGCGCCGCAGGTCCGCATCGTCCCCGCGACGCTGGGCAACGATGCGGGGTTTATCGGGGCCGCCGCCGTGGCGTGGGACCACGACCGCCGATAACCGTCACCGCGGCCCCCAACCGTGGATTGCAGGTTAATCCGCCCACCGTTCTGGCCGACCAATAACGGTATACGCATTCGTGCGTATGCCCCCAGGGGAGGAGGCAGGTTGGCCAGAACCTCAGTGAAATCATGCCTTGAGCTGTACATCGAGCAGATCGACGAGGCACCGTTGCTGACGCCCGAGCAGGAGCGGCAGCTCTGCTGGGACATCATTCACGAGAACTGCCCCGCGGCGCGCGACCAGATGGTGCGGTCGAACCTTCGCCTGGTCGTGGCCATCGCCAAGCGATACGGCAACCGCGGACTCGCCCTCACCGACCTCATCGAGGAAGGCAACCTCGGCCTGCTCCGCGCCGTCGAATGCTTCGACCCGGACCAGGGCGCGCGGTTCTCGACCTATGCGTCGTGGTGGATCAAGCAGGCCATCAAGCGGGCGCTCATCAACGCCGTGCAGCCGATCCACATCCCCGCCTACATGGTCGAGCTGATCGCCAAATGGAAGCGCGCCCTCGGCGAGCTCGAGGAGAAGCTCGGGCGGACGCCGAACATCCAGGAGCTCGCCGACGAGATGAAGCTCCCGCTGAAGAAGGTGCGCATCATCCGCAAGGCGGTGCGGGCCTCGCAGCGCTCGATGCAGACGGACCACGGCGACGAGGACGGGCCCATGCTGGCCGAGGTGCTCAGCGACCCGAACATGCGCCCGCCGGACGAGCAGGTGTTCGAGGCGGACGACCTCGAGACGATCGGGCGCCTGCTCGAGGCGATCGACGAGCGCGAAGCGACGATTCTCCGGCTCCGCTACGGCCTCGACGGCAGCGAGCCGCTGACCCTCAAGCAGATCGGCGCCGAGATCGGCCTCACCCGCGAGCGCGTCCGACAGATCGAGATCGACGTGCTCAAGCGCCTCAACGACCGGCTCAACAGCGACCAGCCCTTCTCGACCGAGCACGACGCGCCGCGCCGCCAGAATCGCAAGCGCAAAACAGCGTGATGCGGACGTCAGCGCGCAAAGTGCAGTGCCTCGCTCCCTGCTACGCGCTCCCTGCTCCCTGCTCCCTGCTCCCCCTCCGATAGAACGGCAACGGGACGATCTGCGCCGCGACGCGGCCGCGACCCATGTCGATATCGACGTCGGTCGATTCCGCCGAGTCGTCGACCTGCACGTACGCCATCGCGATCGGCACCTCAAGCGTCGGCGAGACACACCCGCTCGTCACGGCGCCGACCTGGCGCTCACCGATGAGCACGGGCATGGACTGGCGGGCGGTGCGCCGGCCGTCGAGCTTCAACCCGACCAGGCGGCGCTGCGGCGACGCCGCCACGGACTCCAGTGCCGCCTGACCGATGAACGGCTCGCCCCCGTCCTGGTCCTTCTTGTCGAACGAGACCGCGAACGAAAGGCCTGCCGAGATCGGGTCGGTCTGCTCGTCGAGCTCGTGTCCGTAGAGCGGCATCCCGGCTTCGAGGCGCAGCGAATCGCGCGCGCCGAGACCCACCGGTGCCAGCCGCGACGCGTCGCCCTCGCCCCGATCGGGCATCAGCAGCTTGAGCACGGTCTCAGCCATCTTCGCGCCGACGATCACCTCGACCCCGTCCTCGCCCGTGTAGCCGGTTCGGCTGACGATCAGCTTCAGCACCAGCAGATCCTTGACGCAGAACGCGTAGCGCTTCAGGGTGGGAATCTCCGTCGAGAAGTCACCGATGATCCGCATCACCTCGGGGCCCTGCACCGCGACCATGCCAGTCGACATCGTCTGATCCTCGATGGTGACGCCGACCGCGCCCCCCTGCTGCAATTCGAGATGCGCGACGATCTTCTCGCGGTTCGACGCGTTGACCACGAGCAGCCAGTGGTCATCGAAGCGGTAGACGATCACGTCGTCGAGGGTCCCGCCCTGCTCGTTGCAGACGAGCGAATAGCGGCAGGTCGACGGCGCCATGTCGCCGATGCGACGGGTCAGCACGCGCTCGAGCAGCCGCCGCGCCCCGCCGCCGCTCAGACGCAAACGCCCCATGTGCGAAACGTCGAAGACACCGCCGTAGCTGCGCACCTGGCGGTGCTCCTCGTGTACCGAGCGGTACATGACCGGCATCTCCCAGCCGAAGAAGTCCACGATCTTCGCGCCGCTCTGGCAGTGGAAGTCGTAAAAGCAGGTCCGATTCAATACAAGCTCCCTGGAAGCGCTCGTCATCCGCCGGGTTTCGCGGTCAACTTGTTGGCAGTTCGCAATTCAGGAGCGCGCCGCGCGCAAGCGGCGCGTTGATCGTACTATCGGGCGCCGCGTGAGGGCTGACATTGCGAGAACGAACTGCGATGATGCGTTGCGCGCGCGACATAAAAAAACCTCCGCCACAGGGCTCCGTATCTGTGGGCGGAGGCGCGCCATTGGCATTCGGTCACAAGGCTGGCGTAAGCCTCAGAGTGCGATTTCGACCCCTTCATCGTATCGGGGCGGCCTGCGCCCTGTCAATGGGCTTTCCAAAGTTTTTTGAATGATTTAACTATATGTACAGTATATATTTATAATGTTATCCCGAACGTTCCCCGGGCCCCTGAAGGCGAACCTGCTGCAAACCCCGGGAATTGACCGCAAAAAAGTTATAAATTTATATTTTTAAGTTATTTATGTAAAAATATGGGTGCAGAGGCCCCATAGGCCGCTGAACGAGGGCCGGCATGCCGGAATCGATCGACGTAGCGATCGGAATCCTGACGGAACGACGCGCAGGTCAATGGTTCGTTTTCATCACGCGCCGTCGTGACGAATCGGTGCTCGGCGGATACTGGGAGATGCCCGGAGGCAAGGTGGCGCGCGCCGAAAGCCATCGCTCCTGCGTGGCGCGCGAGTTCGCGGAAGAGGTCGCGCTCGAGGTGGAAGTCGGCGCATCGCTGCCGGTGATCGTGCACGAGTACGACCACGCGACCGTCCGTCTGCATCCCTTCTTCTGCACGCGCCGCGACGGTGATCCCCGCGACCTCGAGGTGGACGAGCATCGCTGGGTGTGTGCCGACGACCTGGCCGGTTACCGGTTTCCGCCGGCGAACGACACGCTCATCGAGCGGGTCGTGCGCGCGATCGATGGGTGGGAGGGGGCCGCGGATGGATGAGGGTTCAGGGTTCAGGGTTCAGGGTTCAGGGTTCAGGGTTCAGGGTTCAGGGTTCAGGGTTCAGGGTTC
>NYZC01000006.1 GCA_002686995.1 Phycisphaeraceae bacterium
CGGAGGGCTGATCGAAGATTTCGCGTTTTCGCTGTTCAGTCGTCATCCACTAATTTCCTGAAACTGATCATTCGCTTCGCGGTCCTGCGGTTGCCCATTCGATCTTCACCCCGCGACAACAGCAATCAGCTCAATGGTCATTGTACGGATCATGGGTTTCTTGCGTGAGTCGTTTGATCGTCTCGGCCTCGGTCTGATCCATTACTTCTTCGAGTCGATCGAAGACCTCCGGCGGTGCATGCTTCTGACACCACACTGCAAATCTGCGTAGATGGCCCGCCAGGGTATCGAGCATGAGGCGGACCGCATCACGGTGAATCAGCTGCTGTTCCCGTTCGAGCCGATCCAGCCGGAGCATCTTCCACTTCTCGGTCCTGATCTTCTCCAGCGTCTCCGAGCGAGTGCTGCGCTTGGTGGTCATTGGCTCTCCTTTCGCTTGTCGCGAGGAACACCCTTCAGGGCGAATAAACAATTCGAAACAGGGACACCCGCGTCAGATCCTTGCCTCCTTCTTCGTCGCGCAGGTGTATGTAAGAGTTCTCCTCGCTCCACAGGACAGCTCCAGGATTCAGCACCGGTCTTGGCATCGAACGGCCCTGTAGCGTTGAGCGAGTGTCATACTCAGCGCTTCGTACCCCTGGGCGTCTGCGTAGTCCTTGACGTTGCCGGGCGTCACCGCGAGTGGGTCCGTAAACACGTTCTGTTCGAACATGGCCAGCACCTGCCGCATTGCCTCCGTGCCGACCTCCGCGTCGTATTCGCCCTGCCTGTTCTTGACGCCGGTGATCGCTGTTCCCGAGAGAAACAGGTAGTTGCCGATGCCCGCACCCGCGGCGATATCCGCGAGGTTCGGGATGATATTCCCCTGGTCCAGCCCCCCGGAACGTGCGATCATCACGGGGGGGTGGTCACCGAGCGGACCGCTGAGAACCTTTTCGCACTCTCGCCACTCGCGGCCGCTCGGCCTCAACATCCCGAGGCTCTTGGTCAGCGGGGCGGTCTGCCGAAAGTCTATGCCGTCGAGCCGAGCCAGCAGATCGAGTACCTCACGGTAGATGTGTCTCGTCCGGCTGCTGATACCCCCGTTGTGCCCGTAGATCGCTGGCGGCGACGGCAGGTGCTTCGTCTTGTCCCTGACGAGCCGGACCAATCCACCAGAATAGTATTCACTGAACATCACGGCGTTCACGCCGCAATCGAGGGCGATCCTGAGGTTTTCCTCGAAAACGTGGAGGGGTGAACCGATGTGCGGTGCGAAGATCAACTGCTTGCCACCCCTCTCGCTCTGGCAGTCTGCAATCACTTTCAGGGCCGGCTTCAGCCTCTCGCGCAGGGGAGAGAAATCCACGTCCGGGAAGAAATGCTCATCTTCCTTGAGGAACAGGAGCATCGGGTTCGGCGCAACCTCTGAGATGACCCTTGCTTCGTCGTCGGGTGTGATACCGGTAGACGGCTTGACGATGGTGCCGAATGCGATCTCGTGCTCACCGAAGTTGGCGAGTCTCCTGACACCGGGCGCACCGTAAGCCGGGCCGGGGAATCTGCCTATGATCTCCTGGGAGAAATCGAGGTGCACCAGTTTCGCGTCGGTGAACTGGCGCAATGCAAACGCACCCGCGCCGGCGGCGATATAGAGGATCAGGGTAGAGAAGATGTTGCCATCGCCGTCCACCAGCATTTTCAACGGGAAGGCTACTCGGATAAGGCCTGTCTTGCCTGTTGACTCAAAGTGGACGGAGTCGATGACCTTACCCGTGCACTGCTCCAATAGCGAACCCGCGGGCGCCGAGCGGACATTGGTGGTCTCGAGCTGAGCGAGGTGTGTACCGGCTTGCTCAATCGAGGCGTCCCTCGTCGCCACGAAGTAAGTTGCCACGATGTCTTCCGATAGATCAGGCTCAGGCAGCTCGTGCAGGGCCTCATACACGACGTTGCGTATGGCTTCTTCCCTGTGGTCGAGGTCCAGCCGCATGGCTTCGAGCGTATTGGCGTCAACGGCCTTCAAGTCGGGGTTCCTTTTCACTTAAGAGCCCCCAACAGATTGCCTCGATAGGCCGGCGATGCAGGACGACGCGCGAGGCGCCGCTGTCGTCGGTCGAAGCCAGAGTCATTCTGTTAGATTCTTACGGTGCAACTTCTCGTCACGGTGACGAGAAGTCGAAGGTCNAANGTCCAAAGTCCAAAGTCCAAAGTCGAANGCGGGACTGTCGATGCCCCACCGCGCCGGCCGGAGTCAGGTTCTTTCGACTTNCGACTTTCCGACNTTCCGACTTGCGGGCGAAGCCCGCGTTAGGNTATAGGCGACCCGATCACGGAGCGTGCATTGACGGCTGAAACATCCATCGTGATCAGCGATCTCTCTCGTTTCGCGCCGCGCGAAGCGATCTCGCGCGAGCCGCGCCGCGGGTGCTGGCGCCTGGTCGACTTCCGGACCGAGGACGGCATCGAAGGCGCGATGCTGTACGCCGCGCCCGAGGACGAAGCGCCGCCGCTGACCCTCGACCTGGAGGCGCGCGGGCCCCACGCGATTCACTTCGGCTTCAACTATACGCGGTCCGTGTTCATGGACACGGTGAACCAGACGCCGTACCCGCTCTACGGAACACTGTGGGCGAAGCTCTCGGGCGATCCCGGCTTCAGCCGGTTCGCGCCCGAGACGCGCTGGCGCCAGGACGAGCAGTTCCCCGATCGGACGGGCGGCGAGAGCGCGTTGTGGCACGCAGTGCACGAGGTCTTCTGGAAGACGGTCGACCTGGACGGGCACACGCTGACGATCCGGCCGCCCGGGCCGCCGTTCGACGGGCCGGAGTTGGCGCACATCGCGAACCTCGCGTACGTGCGCCTCGTGCCGCTCGACGCCGCCGCGGCGCAGTGGCATCGCCGCCTGGAGCCGCAGCCTGAGACGCGCCGCGTCGCGGTCCAGGTGTGCTCCGGCCATCTGAGCGGTCACGCGATGGGGAGCGACGCCTTTCACCCGACGGACGAGCAGTGGGTGCGCGACGACCTGGCGCCGTTCCTGGATCACGACGTCGGACTCATCTGCTTCGAAGCGATTCGCGGCAATCTCTGCATGTTCCCGACGCGCGTCGGCGACGTCGGCACCGAGGACAACACGTGGCCCGAGCAGTGGATCGATCCGCTGGCGTCTGCGGTCAAGGTGGCGCACGAGCACGGCACGCGCCTGTTCGCCGGCATGCGCATGATGGGGGCGAGCCTGCCCGTCGTGCTCCGCCCGATCCAGTGGGCCCGTTACTACTGGAGCCATCCGCAATGGGCGAAACGCGATCCGCAGGGCCGGCCCGGGTCGAACCTCAGCATCGCGTTCGAGCAGGTGCGGGCGTACTGGCTGTCCCTGCTGCGCGAAGCGCTTGATCGCGGTTGCGACGGTGTGCACCTGCTGTTCGATCGGTGCTGGCCGTTCGTGCTCTACGAGCAGCCTTCGATTGACCTGTTTCAGCAGCGTCATGGTGAAGATCCGAGGAAGCTGTCGCCGGACGACGAGCGGTGGATCATGCACCAGTGCGAGGTCGGGACGACGTTCGTGCGCGAGATCGGGGACCTGGTGCGCGAAAAGCGGGGCCGCGAGCTTGCGATCCACTTCCGGGCCGGCGAATACGGCACCTGGGAGCGCGTGGAGCCGCGCCGGTTCGGTTGCGACGTCGAGACGTGGATCGGCGAAGGGCTCGTCGACATCCTGATGCCCACTCCGTGCGGCGGTCCGGAGGTGGCCGAGTCGATTCGCGCGTGGCGTCGATTGGCGGGTGATCGCGTGAAGATCTATCCCGACCTGTTTCCGCGCAGCATGCCGGGATCGGCGTATGCCGATCTTGCCACGTGTCTTTACGAGGCGGGCGCCGACGGATTCGTGATGAGGGACGCCGAACGGCGCGCGCCGCGCGCCAGCGAGTGGGCGGTCGCGCGTCACCTGGGACATCGCGACATGATCGGTGAACTGCGCGAGCGGTGGGAGCGCACCTACTGGCAGGCCCGGCCACTCGACCTGATCAACGGCCTGTCGGTCCGGTACTCCTACAACGACGGATAGCCATGACCGACCGTCCCTTCACCATTCGCGACTATCTCGAGCATCGCTTCGAGCATCACGAGCCGGACCTTCTGTGTCGGGCGACGTCGAAGCGGGAGCATGCCGAATGGCGCCGTCGCTTCGTCCGTCGGCTGAAGCGGGCGCTGGGAAGAGGGCCGAATCCGGTCGCGCTGAACCCGGAGAAAGTGCTCGAAGTCGAGGTGCCCGGCGAGGACGTCGCGGTCCGCGCCGAGAAGATCGTCTTCGACAGCAGCCCGGGCATGTCGGTGCCGGCGTGGGTGCTGCTGCCGCCGGGATGCGGCGCGCAGACGCCCGCGCCCGCGGTCTTTCTGATCGTCGGGCACAGCGGCGAGAACCAGCAGCCGCACGGTCGAATCGTCGACCAGACGAGCGGCAAGGCCTGGGGCGTGGGCCTGCTGCCCGATGGCTCGCCGTGTGGCACCCGTTACCACAACGACATCGGGCAACACCTTGCGCGCGCGGGCTTCGTGGTGTATTGCCAGGACTTCCTCGGTTTCGGTGAGCGCGCCGGCACGCCCCACTACATGCGCAACCTCTGGAATCACTGCTGCAACCTGGTGAACGAGGCGTTCGTGCTGTTCGATGAGATCAATCTGCCCGGGGTGCACTTTCACGACGTGCAGCGCGGCCTGGAGTACCTGGCGTCGCGCCCGGACGTCGATGCGCGCCGCATCGGAATGATCGGATGCTCCCTGGGCGGGATGTGGACGAGCTACGTGTCGGCGATCGATCGACGTATCAAGGCCGCGGTGTCGGTCTGCAGCTACCCCAACCTGCGTTACCACGTGCTCGGTGAAAAGCTGGGCCTTTGCGGCGCGCAGACCATTCCCGGCATTGCTGCGTTCGCCGACCTCGCCACGCCGATGTCGGCCATCGCTCCGCGCCCGCTGCTCGTGCAGATCGGCAAGCACGATCCCGGCATGTCCCCGGAAAACGCGCGACAACCCTGCGAAAGCGTGCTCGAGGTGTACAGGATGCTTGGCCGAGAGGATCGTTTCGCGATCGACGAGTTTGACGGAGCGCACGAGATCAACGTGAAGACGGCGGTGGGGTGGTTTCGACAGTGGTTATGAACGACAAGCGGTCAGCACCTCCGGCGCTTCGTCGTTGGTGCGTGCTCGCGGTGCGCCGGATTGCGAATCGATCGCCGTACGGGCATAGTGTGCGTCGTGCGTTCTCTCGCGACCAGGCTCTCCCTCGCTGAGTGGATCGTCATCACGATCCTCGCGCTGGTTCTGCTCTCGCCGTTCAGTTGCTGGCGGCGCGGTGACGACGAGGGCGTGACGGTCAAGCTCTGGTTTTTCGGTCTCCCCGGGGACGCGGAGCTGATCGAGAAGGCGCTCGTGGAGTACCGGCGGCGGCGGCCGGACGTGCGCGTGGTGATGTCGACGTTGCCGGGCAAGGGTTACCTGCAGAAGCTTCTGCCGGCCATGCAGGCGAACGCGGCGGGAGACGTGGTGTTCCTCCACTGGTCGATGGTGGCCGAGGTCGCGGCGAAGCAGGCCCTCCTGTCGCTCGGCGAGCTGGTCGCGGCGGACGCCTACGACATCGACGACCTGTTCGAGGGATCGACGCTTCCTTACACCTATGACGGTCAGCTTTACGCGATGCCGTTCCGCGGCTCGACGATGGTGCTCTTCTACAACAGGGATCTGTTCGATGCCGCGGGGCTTCGGTACCCGGACGATGAGTGGACCCGCGAGGATTTTCTCGCGGCGGCAAAGCGTCTGACGATCCGCGAAGACGGCCGCGTCGTCCAGATCGGCTGCATGCCCGATGAGCCGACCTCCTGGGTCTACTCTGCCGGGGGCACTTACGCCTCCGACGACCTGTCCGAGCTTCGGTTTACCGATCCCCGTACGCTGGACGGATTGCGTTTCTACGTGGAACTGCGCACACGCCACGGCGTCACGGCCTCCAACATGGACGCCGACGGGGCGGATCCGACGGCCGTCAACGTGTTCGAAGCCGGGAACGTGGCGATGCTCATCTCCGGGCCGTGGGAGCTGGGCACCTTTGCCCACATCGACGACTTCCGGTGGGACGTGGCGCTGTTTCCGAAGGGCCCTGCCGGAAGGCACACGCGCTACGCAGGGGTGGGCTTCGGCGTCTGGTCCGGAACGAAGGTGCCGGGCGAAGCCTGGGAACTGGTCAAGTTCCTTTGCGGTCGCGACGCCGGTCGTGTCTTCCGCAACGCGCCGACGGACGTGCCGGCGCGCCGGTCGGTGGCCGAAAGCCCCGAGTTCCTGAAACCCGACGAGTATGTCTGGGACATGGGCGCGTTTCTCCGCGCGATGAACCCGCAGCACACGACGCTGCGCACGTTTCCAAGATCGAACCGCTGGATGGAGGTGCGCCGCCATCTCACGAGCAAGCTCGACGAGGTGCTCATCAACGGACGCGACCTCGGGGAGGCGATGGCCGAGCTCGAGGATGAGGTCGCCGCACTGCTTGCGAACTGATGACTGACCTGAATCTCGAGTATTGAATTGAAACGTTCGATCCATCACACGAAGGGGCACGGCCGGGCGGGCCTGCTCTTCTGCATGCCGAACCTGGCCGGGTTCGTCCTCTTCACGCTGTTTCCGGTCGCGGCGTCCCTCGTCCTCGCGTTCACCGACTGGAAGATGCTCTCATGGCCGCCGCGCTTCGTCGGCCTCGACAACTTCGTCAACCTGCTGGGCTTCCGGCGCGGCCCCGAAGGATGGGTCGCGAGGGATCCACTGTTCTGGCAGTACCTCTACAACACGGTCTTCCTCATGCTGGGCATCCCGCTCAGCATGGCCGCCAGCCTGCTGCTGGCCCTTGCGCTCAACCGGGTCGTGCGCGGCGTCGCCGTCATCCGCGCGGTCTTCTTCACGCCGAGTCTGTGCATGGGCGTCGCCATCTTCATGGTCTGGCGGATGCTCTACCACGCGGACGTCGGCCTGATCAACCAGGTGCTCGCGTGGTTCAACGTCCACGGTCCCGACTGGCTCAACAGCATGCGCTGGTCGAAGCCCGCGCTGATCTTCATGACCGTGTGGCTCCAGGCCGGCGGCTACAACATGGTGCTTTACCTCGCCGGCCTGCAGGGCATCCCGCCCGAGCTCTACGAGGCGGCCCGGGTCGACGGCGCGGGCCGGTTCGCGCAGCTTCGCCACGTGACGTGGCCGATGCTCGCGCCAACGACGTTCTTCATCTTCATCATGTCGGTGATCTCCGGCTTCCAGGGCGGATTCGAGGCGGCGTACATCATGACGCGAGGCGGGCCCGCCGGGACGACGACCACGCTCAGCTATTACATCTACAACACCGCGTACACCGGTGAGCTTCAGCTCGGATACGGATCGGCGATCGCCTGGGTGCTGCTGATCCTCGTCTTCGTGATCACGCTCGTGAACTGGCGGTTCGGCGGTCGGGCCGTGACCGGATAGCAGCATGCCGCAGGATCGGACATCCCGCTGGACCCGCGTGCTCGCGATCGCCGTGCTCGTGATCGTCGGCGCCACGATGCTCCTGCCGCTGCTCTGGATGATCAGCACGTCGCTGAAGGCGCCCGGCGTGCCGAAATCGCAGTTCCTGCCGGGCCGTCCGACGCTCGAGCACTACCGGGCGGTGTTCTCGTCGGTGCCGTTTGCGCGCTTCTTCTTCAACAGCCTGATCGTCGCCGTTGTGGTGACGGTCGGGCAGGTGACGACCAGCGCCCTGGCGGCGTTCGCCTTCGCCAGGCTCCGCTTCCGCGGCCGAGACCTGGTCTTTCTGTCTTACCTGGGCACGATGATGATCCCGACGGCGGTGACGATGGTGCCGCTGTTCATGATCTTCCATCACGTGCCGAGCCTCCTGAACGACCTGCTCGGCACGACGTACTTCCGGGACGACACCTGGTTCCTCGGCCGCTGGTACGCGGGCGTGCCGCTGGGCGTCGATTCCTACACGGCGCTGATCGCCCCGGCGCTGTTCAGCGCGTACGGCACCTTCATGCTTCGACAGTTCTTCCTGAACATCCCGCGCGACCTCGAGGACGCCGCCCAGATCGACGGCTGCTCGCTGCTGCAGATCTTCAGGTGGGTGATCGTGCCGCTCTCGAAGCCGGCGCTCGCGACGCTCGCCGTCTTCACGTTCATGAACAACTGGCGGAACTTCCTCTGGCCGCTCGTCATGACGAATGCGCGGGAGATGCAGACGCTGCCGGTCGGCCTGGCGACGTTCATGGACATGTACGGAGCCGAGTGGTCGCAGATGATGGCGGGCGCAGTGATGATGCTCGTGCCGATGATCATCGTGTTCCTGTTCTGCCAGCGCTGGTTCATCAGCGGCATCCAGCTGGGCGCCGTGAAGGGATAGGGGACGGGTTTCTGGTTTCGGGTTCGAGTCGAGGACGATGACCGCTCATCGTGGCGCCCCCCCTTAAAGGGGGGGGAACCAGAGAGTGCCCCCCTTTGCAAGGGGGGGTTGGGGGGGTATCCCAATGACCGACTTGCGTATCCCTGGGCCTTGCCGGACGATTGGATTCCTGTCGCGCACTGCGGATAATGCCGGGGCAGCATGCACGAATCCCACACGATCTCAGGGCGGCGGGGTACGGCGACCAGGGCCGAGCGCATCGGGTTCTGGATCGGCCTCGTCGTGCTCGGCGGCATCCTCGCGGTGCTGCCGCTGATCATTCCCGATGCGCTGCAGAAGGGGACGGACACCTCGATCGTCGAAGAGGAAGGGCTCTTCGAGTGGCTTCAGCTTCCCTGGTACCTCGCCGCGCTCGCCGTGCTGTGGCAGCCGGTGCGGCGGTGTCCCCGGGACCTGCTCGGCTACTACCTGCTCTGGCTGTTCGCGTTCGCGCTGCTGATCGTGCGCGAGTCCGACCTCGATGCGATCTTCACGGGCTATCACTTCTACCGCTTCAATCGCGTGTACACGCCGGAAGTGAGCGCATTCGGCAAGGTCACCGCCGTCATCTGGCTGCTCACTTTCGTCGTCTTCGGGGCCGTCATCGTGCTCCGGCACCGCCAGGTGCTCGCCGGTTACGCCCGACTGCGGTGGCAACGCTCCCACGTGCTGTTCGGATCGGCGCTGCTGATCGGCTTTCTTGCCCAGGCGTTCGACAAGTACAAGACGATCGCCAAGCACACCGGCGTCGACCTCCAGTTCACGTTTCGCGTCTACGCCGAGGAAGCCGTGGAGATGATCGTCGCGTACCTGTTTCTCTGGAGCGCCCTTGCGTTGCGCCGCGAGGCGCGGCAAACCGACCCGGAGGATGCCTGACATCGGCGAACGCGGGACCCCACTCCGGATCGTGACCTGGCTCGTGCCGGTGCTGCTCCTCCTCGCGCTGCTGGCGATCTACCTCGCGGCGCCGGACTTCTACCTGGCCTACGTCCTCGAGGAGTCGCGCCGCGAATACCAGGCCGTGGAGTTCGTCACCGTCGGCAGCGCGCTGATCGCGAGCCTGATCCTCGCCGGGTGCGCCGTGAGGCTGTGGCGCGTCGGCCCGTCGGCCTTCGCGCCGCAGGCGGGTCGAGGCCGTTTCGCCGGTCGCAGCGGCGCGATCGCCATCGGCGTGATTGCGCTGGCCGCCTTCTTCTTCGGGGGCGAGGAGATGAGCTGGGGACAGACGTACTTCGGGTGGAAGACGCCGGAGGACTACCGGCAGGTAAGCGTCGAAACGAACCTGCACAACGTCGACTTTCCGATCTCGGTGCAGAGCATCGGCAGCGCTTTCATTTTCACGGTGCTCGTGATCCTTCCGGCGTTGTGGGCGCTGCGCGGCCGGATCGGGCTGACGTTGCCAGGGGAGTGGGGGCCGGCCATGGCCGAGCCGCCGGTCATCTTCGCGATCGTCGTCGCCTTCGCCTGGAAGCTGTTCAAGAACGGGTACAGGACGCTGGCCGGAGAAGAGTCAACGTTCTACATGCAGTTCGTCGAGCAGATCAACGAGCAGAAGGAGATGCTCGTGGCGGTGGGGTTGCTGCTGTACGCCCTGCACCGCGTGGTCGCGGTGCGGGACGTGTCGAAGGTCTGAAGGCCGGGCGTCAGTCCTCCCAGCCGAGCCACTTGCGGAGCGCGCGGGCGATCGTGTCGTTCGCGGATCTCCCGGTAGTCCATCCTGCTCTTCCTTGCGCTCGCCCGGCGGGTCAGGGATTCGAATCGGTGCCGAGCAGCATCGCTTCGGTTTCGGCCGCGCGCTCCAGCAGCGCGTCGACGTCGACCCTGCCTGACGGCTCCAGCTCGAAATGCCACCGTTGGCGGACGGCGGCGTTCGGGATCATCTCGGCGACGAGGTCCGGGCCGGGCATCTCCCACCACGGCGCGTCCGTCGCCCGCTTCGTCCAGAGCGGCTTGAAGCCCACCTCGACCATGCGTTGCCCGTGCTCTTCGATCGTCGGGATCTCGTCAGCTTCGGCAAGCTCGATGAGCTCCGCTTCGGTGAGGTTCAGCATCGGCGCCGCTTCGGGGATCCGAACCCATTGCGGATCAGCCTCCAGCCGGACGTCGTAGACGCCGTGGAACCGGTGCGTGACCGTGAGCGGGGTGCGCCCCACCTCCTCGTCGTTCAGGTACACCAGCGCCCCGACAGGTTGCGACGTGACCGAAATCGTCCGCGTGACACAGCCGCAGAGCACGCCAAGCAGCAGTGCGGAGATGACGGCTGATTTGCGATTGACCGGATGTTGCATCCCGCACCCCAATCTGGAATCAAATTCCAAAACCCAACGCGGGCTTCGCCCGCAAGTCGGAACGTCGGAAAGTCGAAAGTCGAAAGTCGAAAGAACCCGACTCCGGCCGGCGCGGTCGGGCATCGACAGTTCCTCTTTCGACCTTGGACCTTCGACCTGC
>NYZC01000007.1 GCA_002686995.1 Phycisphaeraceae bacterium
TCCCGCTGCACACGTGGCTGCCCGACGCGATGGAAGGTCCGACGCCGGTGTCGTCGATCGTCCACTCCGCGACGATGGTCGCCGCGGGCGTCTACCTGACGGCGCGCATCTACCCGATCCTCACGCCCGAGGCGCACCTGTTCGTCGCCACGATCGGCCTGATCACGCTCGTCATCGCCGCGTGCATGGCGCTGGTGATGACCGACATCAAGCGCGTGCTGGCGTACTCGACCCTGTCGCAGCTCGGCTACATGATTCTCGGCCTGGGCGCGGGAGCGTACGCGTTCGCGCTGTTCCACCTCATCACCCACGCGTTCTTCAAGTGCTGCCTGTTCCAGTGCTCCGGGTCGGTCATCAACGCGGCCCACCACGAGCAGGACATGCGCGAGTACGGCGGCCTCGGAAAGAAGATGCCGATCACGATGGCCTGCTACGGCGTGTGCACGCTCGCCATCGCGGGGGCTTCGATCCCGTTCACCGGGATCGGGATCAGCGGCTTCTACTCCAAGGACGGCATCATTGCGGGCACGGTCAACTACGGCGAGGCGCTGTCGGAGGCGGGGCTCGGCTGGCTGACGAACCTGTACTGGCTCGGCCCGACGGTCGTCGCGTACCTGACCGTGTTCTACATGGCGCGAAGCTTCGCCCTGACCTTCCTCGGCGAGCCGCGCAACCGGCACCTTTACGATCATGCGCACGAGGCGCCGAAGGAGATGGTCATTCCGCAGATCGTGCTCGCGGCGATGGCGATCCTGACCGTGCCGTGGATCATGGGGTTCTGGAAAGATCTGATCTTCGCGTCCGAGCCGCCGGTGGCATGGATCCAGAACGGCGCCGTCCTGGAGGATCACGACCACGGCATGCACATGACGCACGTGTACCTGCTGCAGGGATTCGCGTGGATCCTCATGCTCGGCGCGGGCCTGGCGATCTACCGCCGCGGTATGGCGATCAGCTCGAAGATCGCGGCGCTGCCGGGGATCAGCCTGCTCTACCGCTGGGCGCTGAACAAGTTCTACTTCGACGCGCTGTATGACATCTTCGCCGTGGGCCTGGGCAAGGCCATCGCGTGGATCATGAGCGTCTTCGACGCGAAGATCGTCGACGGCCTGGTCAACTTCGCGGGCTGGCTCGGTCGCCGTGCCGCGTGGATCACAGGGATCTTCGACGACCGGGTGATCGACGGGATCGCAAACGGCACGGCGTCGGCGGCGCAGGGAAGCGGCCAGGCGCTGAGCGTCGCCCAGGCCGGTCGCCTTCGCGGTTACGTCCTGCTCGCAGTGGCGAGCGCCGTCGCCGTGCTGGTGGTCGTCGTGATCAGCGCGGTCGTGATGGAGATGAAGGCCGAAGCCCTGGTGCTTGGCGCGCAATAGTGAATACCGACCCCCGGAGCCCGCAATGACGACCGTGATCAACCTGATGATCTTCCTGCCGGCGATCGCGGCGCTGGGTTGCCTGATGGTGCCCAAGCAGCAGGCCCGGGTCGTCGCGCTCGCCACCGCCATCATCACGTGCCTGCTGAGCCTGATCGTCCTCGGCGCCTACGACCGGGGGCAGGGCGGGCCGCAGTTCGTCAGCCAGCTGTCCTGGATCAGCGCGATCAACGCGGAGTATCGCACCGGCGTCGACGGTCTCAGCCTGCCGCTCGTGCTCCTGACGACGACGCTCTCGATTCTCGTGGTGATCGCGGGATGGAATATCGACAAGGCGGCGAAAGCGTACCACGCGCTCTACCTGGTGCTGCTTTCCGGCATGCTCGGGGTGTTTCTCGCCCTGGACATGTTCCTGTTCTACGTCTTCTTCGAGATCTCGCTGTTGCCGATGTACTTCCTGATCGGCATCTGGGGCGGACCGAGGAAGGAATACGCCGCGATCAAGTTCTTCCTGTACACGCTCGCGGGCTCGATCTGCCTGCTGATCGTGATGCTGGGTCTGTTCTACTACACGCCCAGCGCCGAAGGCGCCTCGGGCAACACCTGGGTGATGGTCGCCGGCAGCGAGGCCGCGCCCGGCGTGCTGTCGCTGCAGTCCGAGGCGGTGCAGGCCCTGTTCGCCCGCGACGGCGCCTACTGGAGGTTCGGGCAGTGGGCGTTCTGGCTCACGCTGATCGCGTTCCTGATCAAGCTTCCTGCGGTGCCGTTCCATACGTGGCTTCCCGACGCGCACGTCGAAGCGCCGACGCCGATCTCGATGGTCCTGGCGGGCGTGCTGCTGAAGATGGGCGGCTACGCGATGATGCGGATCACCTGGCCGTTCTTCCCCGAAGCGGCCCGGGAGTTCTGGTTCGCGGTCTCGGTGCTCGGCGTGATCGCCATCATCTACGGCGCCCTTTGTGCGATGGCGCAGAGCGACTGGAAGAAGCTGGTCGCGTACTCCTCGGTCAGCCACATGGGCTACGTGACGCTCGGCGTCGCGGTCATGACCCGTACCGGCTTCGACGGGGCGTACTTCCAGATGATCGCCCACGGCATCACCAGCGCGATGATGTTCTTCCTGGTCGGCGTCGTTTACGAGCGGGCCCACCACCGGCAAATCAACCGGTTCGGCGGCCTGTGGCTGCGCTGGCCCGGTTATGGAGCGTGGTCGCTCATCGGCTTCTTCGCCGGCATGGGCCTTCCGGGCCTGTGCGGCTTCATCGGCGAGATCATGGTGCTGCTCGGCGTCTTCGAGTCGGCGGGCAACGTCGGGTTCGACGCGGGCAAGGTCTACGCCCTCGGCGCGTTCGCGGCGTTCGGCGTGGTGCTGACCGCCGGGTACATCCTGTGGATGTTCCAGCGGATCTATATGGGCCTGCCCAAGCCCGAGTACGACGAGTACGAGAAGCCGACGACGCGCGAGTACTTCATCATGGGCACCCTCGGGATCGCCGCATTCGTGTTCGGCATCATCCCGGTCCTGGTGTTCCGATTGACTGACGAGACCTTCGCGACGCTCGAGCGCACGATGGACATGACGCAATCCGTCGCCCGTGCCGCCGTCGGCTACTAGCGTGCGGAAGATGAACCACGGATCCGCCGAAGGCGGACGGATGGACACGGATAAGGGATTCCGGAACATCCCGCGAAGCGGCATGTCCAACATCTGACTCCGACCCCCGACCCCCGACCCATGACGCCCCGACTTCCCACCGCCGCCGAACTCGACCTGGTCATGCCGGAAATCTGGCTGATCATCGCGATGTGCGCGGTCGTGATGGTGCCGCTGATCAATCGCCACAGCGTGATCCTCCCGCTGGTCACGGCGGTCATCGGACTTGGCCTCGCGGCGGTGTTCGCGCTGAACCCGCTGGCGCGATTCACCGAGGGCGGCGGCTCGTTCGTCTTCGGCGACATGCTGGCGGTGGACCCGTTCAGCCAGTTCTTCAAACTGCTGCTGGCGGTGTTCACGCTCTTCATTCTGGCCCAGTGGGTCATCACCTCGCTGCGCACCACCGACGCCCGTGACGTGCCGGACTACCTGTGCCTGCTGCTCGGGGCGGCCGTCGGTATGGCGCTCATGGCGTCGGCAAGCCACCTGGTGATGATCTTCGTCGCCATGGAGACGGCGTCGCTGCCGAGCTTCGCGCTCGCCGGCTTCCGCAAACGGCACCGCGCGTCGACGGAAGGATCGCTCAAGTACGTGCTGTTCGGCTCGGCGGCCAGCGCGGTCGGCGTCTACGGCATGTCGCTCGTCTACGGCGCGACCGGAACCATGAGCCTGGCCGGGATCGCCGAGGTGGCGGCCCGCCCGGAGGGCTTCACGCCCATGCTCGGGGTCGGCCTCATGGTGATGTTCGCGGGCATCGCGTTCAAGCTCTCGGCCGCGCCGCTGCACTTCTGGTGTCCCGACGTGTTCGAGGGCGCCCCGATCGAGATCACGACCTTCCTTTCGGTCGCGTCCAAGGGGGCGGCCGTGTGCCTGCTCATCCGGGTGCTGCAGACGTTCAGCGCCTACGGCGGCATCAACGCGTCCTTCGTCGGCTTCAGCACGGGCGTCGCGATCCTCGGGTGCGTCACGGCCACCTGGGGCAACCTCGCGGCGCTGCGTCAGACGAGCATCCGCCGGCTGCTCGCCTACAGTTCGATCGCGCACGCCGGCTACATGATCATCGGCGCGAGCCTGATCACCGTGACCGACGTCGGCGCGCCGGGGCGGGCGCTCGCGGGCGCGCTGCTGTTCTACATCGTGGTCTACATGTTCATGAACCTCGGGGCCTTCACGGTCGCGGGCGTGGTCGCCCAGCGCGCCGGCACCGAGGACATCCGCGACTACGCGCAGATGGTGAACCGGTCGCCCGCGCTGATGGTCCTGCTCGCGGTGTTCCTGCTCAGCCTCTTCGGCATGCCGGGCCTCGGCGGGTTCATGGCGAAGGCGATGCTCGGCATGGCGATGTTCGAGGTGAATCACCCCGCGGCGTTCGCCCTGGTCGCGGTGCTGCTGTTCAACACGCTGCTGAGCCTCTACTACTACCTGCGGCCGATCTACTTCATGGTGTTCGTCGTGGACGACCAGGACCGACCGCGCTTCGCGCCGCAGGGGGCCGCGCTCGCGCTGCTGCTCATCTGCGCCGCCGCGGTGGTGTGGACCGGCATCTTTCCGAACTGGACGACGCAAACGGCTCGACGGTACGCCACGCTGGTGCTGCGACCGACCATGACGCAGCAGGCGATGATCGCGCCGTCGTCCGACGCGCCGCTTGACGAGAGCGACCTGACGCCATGAACGCCGACGGACTTTCCCGTGCCCTGAACGACCTGATGACCCGGCAGACGCGCGGGCTGGGCCAGCACCTGAGGGAGGCGAAGCCGTACCTGTCCGCGGCGACGATGCCGGTGTGGGCCGAAGTCCGCCGGATGATCGACGCCGATCTCGACCAGGCCCGGCGCGTGTCGCGGCTGATGGAGCGCCATCGCCTTGCGGTCCAGTCCGGTTCGTTCGCCCAGGTGGTGGCGGCGTACCACTACATGGACGTGCCGCACCTTCTGCCGCTTCTGATCGGTGAGAAGCAGGGGCAGATCGAGGCCTGCCGCCGCGCCCTGGATTGCTGCGATCCCGGCGCGGACAACGGTCTGGCCGACGAGATCCAGACCATTCTCGCGGAGAACGAAGCTCAGCTCGAGCAGATGGAAGGCCACCGGCAGCGCGTCAGGTGAGCGAGAACTGACTTATCGAATTCTGATTCCTGGCTCTCGATTTGGCGCAAGAAACGCAAATCGAAGATCAGGCATGGCGGGTGCAGTCCGCAGAGGGTTTGCGTCGTGCTAAAAATCGGGTTTATCGGGCTCGGCGGCATGGGGCGTCACCAGGCGTACGCCTTCTCCAGGGTGCGATCGGCGCGGATCGTGGCCGGGGCCGACCCGTTCGCCACGGGCCGTAAGGCGTTCGCGGCGCAGCACCCCGGGGCGATGCTCTACGAGGACCATCGCAAGCTGCTGAAGGACACGAACGTGGACGCCGTCGTGATCGCGGTGCCGACCGGGCACCACAAGGCGGTGACGATCGACGCGCTGCGCAGCGGGCGGCCGGTGCTCGTCGAAAAGCCGGCGGCCCGGACCGTCGCGCAGGTGCGCCGGATGATCGAGCAGGCGCGCCGGTCACGGAAGCTCCTGATGGTGGCCCAGTGCCGGCGGTACGACCCCATCTGGGGGGTCATCGCCGCCCAGCTTCGGAAGAACCGGATCGGCAGGCCCGTGCTCTGGCGGCACGTGTCGGCGGGGCGCGGCCCCGGGGGCTGGTTCATGGACGACCGCATGGGCGGGGGGCCGTTGCTCGACGGCGCGGTGCACGACCACGACTTCTGCAACTGGATGTTCGGCGACCCCGTCAGCGTGATGGCACGAGGCATCAAGCTCAACCCCGGGGTGACGGCGTCGGACACGGTGTCGGCGTCGGTGCAGTACGCGTCGGGCGACCAGTCGATGTTCAGCTGGTCGTGGTGCACGCCGGGCGGCGGCGTGCATGACCTGCTCGGACCGAAGGGCTCGCTGATCGGGGGGCCCGGCGACCTCGTGGTGCCCAAGGCGAAGGCGGGCAGGCCGGTGTTCTGCCACACGGACATGAAGGGTCGGCAGAAGCTGCTGTTTCCGTCGAGCAGCCGCAGCATGTACGAGAACCAGGCCCGTCACTTCATCGAGTGCGTCGAGAAGGGCATTGCGTGCCGGTCACCGGCGACCGAATCCGTCAAGGCGGTCGCGGTCGGCGACGCGATCCTCAAGGCGGCCGTCCGCGGCGGCGTGCGGCGCGTAAGCTGGTGACTCATGCAGGTAGGCATCACGCAACTTCTCTTGCCGGAGCCCACGACCGTCGAGTTCATCCGGACCGCGGCCGACACCGGCTACGAGGTCGTCGAGTTGGCGCTGCGGCGCGAAGGCGCCCTGACGCTCGAGACGACGGAAGCGGAACGTCAGCGCATCGTCGGCGCGGCATCGGACGCGGGCATCGGTCTCGTGTCGATGACGCTGAGCCATTGCACCGGGAACCTGCTCGACAGCGGGCCGGCGCAGCAGACCTCCATCGACGAGACGATCACGGGGCTGGAGATGGCCGCGTCGATGGGCATCGGCTGCACGTTGCACGTGCTTGGGAAGATGCACGCCGACCTGTACTACGACGACGCGTATGACAACGCGGTCACGTCGTTGCGCCAGATCGCGCCGACGGCGGAGCGACTCAACGTCACCGTCGCGTACGAATTCACCTGGAACGGCTTCGCGTTCAGCCCGCTCGAGATCCGGCGCCTGCTCGACGAGGTCGGGTCGCCGCGCGTCGGCTTCTACTTCGACCCCGGCAACATGGCGGTGTTCCATTGCCCGCATCACTGGGTGCGCATTCTGGGGCCGCGGATCCGAATGGTGCATCTCAAGGACTGGCGCGGCAACGCGCTGAACGGCACGTGGCCGCCACTGCTCGAAGGCGCAGTCGATTTCGCGGCGATGAACCGTCACCTGCGCGAGGACGCGGGCTATGACGGGCCCATGATCAGCGAGGTGCCGCCCGACACGGCGCCGCTGGCGGCGACCGCCGAGGCCATCCGAAGGATCATCGCAATGTAGTTCGTGATTTTCGCCGGATCGACGAATCCATCAGGAATCGCGAATCAGCAATCAGGATTTCCTCAGGAGCTTCCCGTGCTGAAACAAGCCTGCAACGTGCTGCTCATCGGCTCGAAGTTCATGGGCCGGGCGCATTCCAACGCCTATCTCAACGTCGCGCGATTCTTTGATCTGCCGGTGACGCCGGTGATGCACACGATCGCGGCGCGGAGCCGCGACGAGACCGAAGCGTTCGCCGAGCAGTGGGGCTGGCACAACGCGACGTCGGACTGGCGACTCGCGGTCGAGAACCCCGAGGTGGACGTGGTCGATGTGGGGACGCCGAACCACGTTCACGCGGAGCAGGCCATCGAGGCGCTCGCGCAGGGCAAGCACGTCGCCTGCGAGAAGCCGCTGGCGGGCACGCTCGACGACGCGCGAACGATGCTTGCCGCCGCACGCAAGGCACGGCGCTGCAAGACGTTCGTCTGGTACAACTACCGGCGCTGCCCGGCGGTCGCCCTGGCGCATCAGCTCGTCAAGAGCGGCAAGCTCGGGCGCATCTACCACGTTCGCGCCGCGTATCTGCAGAGTTGGGGCGGACCGGACACGCCGCTGCTGTGGCGCTTCCAGGGCAAGCTCGCCGGCAGCGGGGCGCACGGGGACCTCAACGCCCACATCATCGACATGGCCCGCTTCATCACGGGCGACGAGATCAGCGAAGTCGTCGGTGCGATCGAGCACACCTTTATCAAGCAGCGCGAGATGATCGAGTCGGCCGGCGGCGAGATCTCCGGCAAGGGTGCGCAGCGCGGCAAGAAGCGGATGGGCCGCAGCACGGTGGACGACGCGGTCCTGTTCCTGGCCCGGTTCAAGGGCGGCGCCGTCGCGAGCTTCGAAGCCACGCGCCTGGCCACCGGCGACCGCAACGTGAACCGGATCGAGATCCACGGCGAGAAAGGCGCGCTGAAGTTCAACTTCGAGCGGATGAACGAATTGGAGTGGTTCGACGCCACGGCGCCGGGCCGGGTCCAGGGCTGGACGACGATCAACGTGACCCGCGGCGACGACGGCCACCCCTACGTCGGCAACTGGTGGCCCGAAGGGCACATCATCGGTTACGAGCACGGCTTCGTGAACATGGCCGCGGACATGTTCCAGGTGCTGGGGGGCCGCAAGCCGACGATCCCGATCCCCGATTTCGCGGACGCCTACCAGACGCAGCGGGTCCTGCACGCCGCGATCGAGTCGGCCCGCAACCGCTGCCCGATCAGGATGACGCAGGTGAAGTAAGGCGCCGGGAAGTAGGGGGCGGACCGTTCTGACCCAATCCTGTTCGGCACGGATTTCGCCGAGCCTTTTCGATCGGGTACGCGCTGCCGAGCCGGGCCGTTCGCGGCCCGAANTGCGTGCAGGCGCTTGCCGACTCCGGGCCGAGTACGGCCCGGCTCGGCAAGCGTCCGGAGATACGGAACAACACAAAAAGCAATCACTGGGGGCTGACCTTCGGGACGGCCCCGATTTCTACACTGCAAACCGAGTGCCGAACAGGATTGGGGCACGCCCCGTTCGCCAATGCATCATCACGCCGTCCGAATCCGCCCCTCGTCCGTCAGGCCGTCGATGCGCAGCGCGCCGCCGGGGGCGTCATCGTTGACCAGGTCGAGCACGCCGCCGGCGAAGCCGACCAGCTCGCCCCGGCTTCGGGTCGTCAGTCGCCGTAGCACGTCACCCTTGATGTGAAGCGTGCTGTCGATCACCCGCGCAAACTGGCCCGTGCCGAGGTCGCCCTCGAGCGTGAGCGTCGCCTGCACGTCACCGGCCTTGAACGTGTCGACGCACGGTGACTCGATCATCAGGACGTCGTCGATCAGGCCGCCCTTACTCTTGCGGCTTTTCACCTGGATCAGCTTCACGCGCGTGCCCGGCTGCGTCACGACCCGTCCGCCGCTCCAGTTGGCGCCCGTAATCCGCAGCGCGTCGATGGCCGCCTTGCGTCCGAGCTGCAGGCTCGTCGCCGTGGCGATGACGTCGATCACCGTCCGGCCCTGCGCGTCGATCCTGCCGAACCGCGCCGCGGTGAACGTGCCGTCGAGCGTGCCCCCGCCGTCCCGATCCTTCGTCGCGATCCGCTTCACCTCGCCCGATGCATCCAGCTCGGCACGGATCGTCCTGCCTTCGAGACTCTTCAGATCGCCGTCGAGGCTGACCAGGCCCGCGACGTCCACGGCGCCGCCGACGCCGTCGCGACCGGCCCGCGCGGCGATCTTGCCGCCGTCTCCGTCACCGTCGTTGAACGCATCGCCGTCACCGTCGCCGTCGGCGGTCCCGCTGCGGAACTCAGCGGGACGAAAGTCACCGCCGCGCACGTCGAAGCCCTTGAACCCGCCGGCGATGTCGACTGACGGCGTGAAGCCCCCCGCCGACGTCCGGACCGAGCCGACGGCGCCGACCGTCCACTGTCCGCCCGTCCATGACTTCACTGCCGCCTTCTTCACCGTGCCGGGAAACACCAGGTCGACGCCATCCGCACCGGCGGGCGACCCGGGATCGCCGACGTGCCCGGCCACGGTCAACGTCAGGCGGTCGTGGCCGGTGCCGCCAAGCCGAACGTGAGCGCCGTCGCTGATCGAGGCCACCTTCAACGACCCGAGCGGGCCATCGAGGTCGATCGTGTTGCCGACCAGGCGGCTGTGCTTGAGATCGATCGACTTCATGCCGCCGCCGGTGATCGTACCGACGTCCAGGCCCGCGCGGCTGCGGATCAAGAGCTTCGACCGTCGCGGATCGGTGCCGTCGATCTCGATCCGGGCGATCGCGACGTTCCGGCCGCGCACGACCATCCGGTTGCGCACCTGCGCCAGCACGAGATCGTCGCCGGCGAACGTCACGGTGCCGTCCGCGTGCGTGAGCTGGATCGTCGCGATCGACGCGCCGTCCTCCTCGACCGTGAGCTTCTGCTTCGCCGGCAGCGCCACCGACAGGCCGATCAGCACGGTGTACGTCGGATCCTCGATCGTGTTCCCTGCCAGGTCGGCAATGTCGTCGCCGATCACGATCTCGTAGGTGCCGGCGCCGAACGGGGCGCCGATCGATTCGATCGACAGGACAGGATTCGCCGACAGGTCCAGGTCGTAGTCCGCGCCGAGGACGAGCGCGAGGCCGTCGCGCCGCACCTGAACGCTCGCGCCGTTGACGGTCGCGTCGTCAACGGTCTCGCTGAACGTGACTTCGAACGCCGCCACGGCGGCACGAACCGTCTCGCTCTTGTCGCCGTCCGCGTCGTTCGGCACGGTCAGCGCCGCACTCGGCGCCGAGGTGTCGATCACGAGCGCTCCGCCTGCCACGTCGATGCCTGCGTTACCGACAGGATCCGTCGCCGTCGCGATGACGTCGTACGCCCCATCGAGCAACGGGCCTGCGATCGCATCGCCCCCAAGGCGCCAGGTGCCGTCGCCGGGCAGCGTCGCGTCGTAGGTCACGCCGTCGATCGTCACGGTCACGAGCGCCGTCGGATCGTCGACCGTGCCGGCCAGGTCGGGTGACGGGTCACTGGTGCGTTGCGGCGCCGTCGTGATCACCGGCGCCACGGTGTCCACGACCAGCGCCAGCGGAATCAGCAAGGTCGCAAAGTTGCCGACCGGATCGGTCGCGCTGATCTCAACGTCGTGACGCCCGTCCGGAATCGCTGCCGCCACGTCGTCACCGATGCTCCAGGTGCCGTCGCCGTGGTTGGTCGCGTCCAGGGTCTGGTCGAGGAGGCGCACGCGCACGGTCGCGAGCGGATCGTCGATGGTGCCCTGCAGGGCCGGTGTCGCGTCGGCCGTCGCGAATGCATCGAAGGTCGCCTCGGGCGGGGTCCCGTCGACGGTCAGTTCGTCGGTCGTCGCATCGCCCCCCTCGCGGTCCGTGGCGCTGGTCGCCGTCACGACCACGTCGTAGGTCCCGTCGTCCAACGGCGGATCGACCTGGTCCCGCTCGACACTCCAGGTGCCGTCGCCGACGTTCCGGGCCTCGATGACGCGCCCGTCGATCTCGACACGAACGGTCGCAGCGGCATCGTTGACCGTTCCGACGATTCGAGGCGTCCGATCGCCGGTCGTGAGCGGCGTGACCGTGACGATCGGCACCGACGTGTCGACGGTCAGCTCGTCGATCGAAGTATCGACCCCCTCGTTGCCCAACGCATCAGTCGCGATCACCGTCACGTCGTAGGTGCCCGGCGCCAGCGCGGCGAGGACATCGTCCGCCAGGGTCCAGGTGGAGCCCAGGTTGGTGGCGTCGTGCGCCTGGCCGTCGACCTCGACCCGCACCGCGGCGTCGGGATCATCGATGCCGCCTCCGAGCGCTGGCGTGTCGTCGCCGGTGATCACGTCATCGACGGTCACTGCCGGCGCGACCGTGTCGATCATCAGCTCGTCGGTTGTCCCGTCGAAACCCGTGCCGTTGGCATTCGTCGCCGACACCGACACGTTCCAGGTTCCGTCGTCCAGAGGCGCGAGCACGTCGTCGCCGAGCCGCCAGCGCGCGCCGGCGTTGACGGCCGTGTGTGACTGGCCGTCGACGACGACCGTGACCAGTGCGGTCGCATCGTTGACGGTGCCGCCCAGCTCCGGCGACGGGTCGTTCGTGAGCAGCGGGTCGACCGTCACCACCGGCACGGGATTCGGGACGGGAGGCCGGATCACGAGTTCGTTGGTCGACGGGTCGATGCCCGACGCCCCCTGCTGATTCGTCGCCGTCACCACGACGTCGTACGTGCCCAACGGCAGCGCCGGGCTGATCACGTTGTCGGCAAGCCGCCAGGTCGAGCCGAGGTTCTCGGCGACGTACACGCTGCCCGCCACGGCAACGCTGACGGTCGCGTCGGGATCGTCGATCGAGCCGCTCAGCGACGGCGTGCGATCGGTCGTGGTACGCGGATTGACCGTCACCGTCGGCCCGCCGCCGCCGACGATGAACTGCTCCGTCACTTCGCCCGCGGTCGCCGATGCGACGGTCACCGTGACCTGCACCGTGTCGACCAGCACGTCAGGCAGCACGAGGGCATACAGGTCGAACGGCTCGACGGCGCCGGGACCCGCCATCGCCATCCGCACGTGGGCGCCGACGCCGAACCCGCTGTCCTGCTGGTCACCGACGAGCAGGTCGATCTGCGCCTCGGCCGGACCGAACGGCCCCGCGAACGCGTCCTGCCCCGGTGAATCGATCGTCACGCCCGCGATGTCCTCACGCGAATCGCCGGGGGCAAGCAGGTCGATCGCGAATCGGCCATCGAGCAGATGACTGTCGAGCGCTCGCACGGCCGCAGCCAGCGAATCGGGCGAGGGCGTATCGGCGTACTCGAAGCCGAACAGCGGCGAACCCGACCTGGTGAACACCTGGTGAATCGCGGCGGTGGCGCTCTCGACACGAACCTCGACCGCGTTGATGGGATCCGCGCCGCCGGGCGTCGGATCGATTTCGAAGACGTATCGCTGCAGCGCCGCGACGGGTGGGCCGCCGCCGGGCATCGGGTCGCCGTCATCGCGGAACGTGATCCCGACCGCCGCGCCGTTGAGGAGCAGACGCGGTTCGAGCGCCTCGATCCGCGGTCCGGGTCGCCGGCGCCGCGCGAGATCCGTGAAGTTCGGCATTCGTGCCATTCGACCCGCTCTCACGTCGCCCCGCGCGCCCGGAAGGGACTGTAACGGAGCGTGGAATCCCCCGGTTGGCCGCATCTATCGTGAACGTGGGCAGCGCCGCTGCGGTCCCCCCGTCCGTCGCTTTCCGTGGGCTCGGTAGCGTGCGGCGCTACCCCAAATATAGCACTGGATTCGGCTTAGACCGCCGGCAACGGTGAAAAATCAGGGTCGCCATCCTCGCGGCCCCCCACCCCAATTGAAATATTATGAATAATTTTGAAAAATTATGAAATTTTATGGCGTGAATTTGACTACATGTGGCAGATTTGGTATGCTTCTGGCCGAAAGTGAAAACGTCGAACGTCGTCGCGGCAGGGAACAGCAGGGAACAGCAGGGTACATGGTCACCCAAACGATTGATCGCAGCCAGGTTGAAAGGCTCGTCCGGCAGATGCTGTCCGACCGGCAGGCGCCGCAGGAATCGAGGCAGATTCGACCCGAGCGGCACAACGGCGGCCCGAACCCGCTGCTGGTCAACGTCTCGGCGCGGCACGCCCACGTGTGCCAGAGCGATCTCGAGACGCTGTTCGGCCCCGGCGCGCGGCTCAGCAAGCTGAAGGACCTCTACCAGCAGGGCGAGTTCGCCTCGGAGCAGACGGTCAACCTTGTCGGCCCCCGCAGTCGTCTCATTCCCGGGGTCCGCATCCTCGGTCCCGTCCGCGATTACACCCAGGTCGAACTGTCCTACACCGACGGCGTGTACATGGGCATCCAATTGCCGCTTCGGATCAGCGGCAACCACGAGAACACGCCCGGCTGCGTGCTCGTCGGTCCGCACGGCGTGCTGGACCTCAGGCAGGGTGTCATTCGCGCCGAGCGCCACGTGCACATGGGACCCGACGATCTCGGGCACTACGGCGTGAGCGACGGCGACTACATGAAGCTGCGCATCGAGGGCCCCTGCGGAATGATCTTCGACCGTGTCAAGGTGCGCGAGCACCCGCGCGTGAAGCTCGAGGTGCACATCGACACCGACGAAGGCAACGCGTGCGACCTCGGCTCGGCGACGCGCATGGAGTTGACCCGCTGATCCGTCAGCCGGACCGGAGAACCGATTGGCGCCGGCGGCCGCAGGCCGCTTTGAATGCTCGCGGCCGAAGGCCGCACCGAACACCCGCGGGCGCAGCCCGCTCTGACCCCCGCACCGGAGTCTCATCATGGCCAACCAGGCACTGGGATTGATCGAAACGAAGGGCCTCGTCTCACTGATCGAAGCGAGCGACGCCATGCTCAAGGCCGCGAACGTGCAGATGCTCGGCTGGGACAAGGTCGGCGGCGGCCTCGTGACGAGCTTCGTCGGCGGCGACGTCGCAGCCGTGAAAGCGGCGATCGAAGCGGGCGCGTCGGCTGCGAGCAAGGTCGGCGAGCTCGTCGGCGTGCACGTCATTCCGCGCCCGCACGACGAGCTGGACGCCATCCTGCCCAAGCGAAACGGCAAGGCCCCGGCCAAGTAACCACCGAATCCGAAGCACGATCGGCTTCCATCGGCTTCCATCGGCTTCCAAAGGAGTCACATCATGAGCGCACTAGGCATGATCGAAACCCGCGGCCACACGGGCGTCGTCGAAGCAACCGACGCGATGCTCAAGGCCGCCAACGTCGAGCTCGTCAAGTCGGTGCCCATCGGCGGGGCGTACGTCACGGTGATGGTGTCCGGCGACGTGGGATCGGTGAAGGCCGCCGTCGACGCCGGCGCGGACGCTGCCGGCCGGGTCGGCGAGCTCATCTCCGCCCACGTGATCCCGCGACCGCACGACGCCCTCGTCGAGAACTTCTGATCCCGTGATCATCCTCGTCGCCAACCTGGGTTCGACGAGCTTCAAGTACAAGCTCTTCGACATGGCCGACGGCCGCGAGCAGGTCCTCGCGCAAGGCGCGGCGGACCGTATCGGGCTCGGCGCCAGCGCGTGGCACGTCGCCGCGAGCGACCGGCAGCGCGACGGCACCAGCGACCTCGCCGATCACGCCGCGGCGATCGAGCTGCATCTCGAGCACCTGATCGAGCTTGCGATCATCGACCGCATCGAGCAGGTCGAGGCGATCGGATTCAAAGCCGTCCACGGCGGGCACCTGAGCGGCGCCGTGCAGATCGACGAGCAGGTCATCGAGGTGATGGAAGCGATGTCCGCCGTCGCCCCCCAGCACAACCCGCCGTACATCGCCGCGATGCGCGCGTTCAAGGGACAGCTTCCCGAAGTCCCGCAGGTCGCGGCGTTCGAGACCGGCTACCACCAGTCGATCCCGCTGGCGCGCCAGCTCTACGGCGTCCCGTACGAATGGGTCGAGAAGCTGGGCGTGCGGCGATACGGGTTTCATGGCGCGAGCCATCGCTACATCTCGACCTGCATGGCGCAGGTGCAGCCCGACGCCTCGTGCATCATCAGTTGCCACCTCGGCGGATCCTGCTCGATCAGCGCGCTGAAGGACGGCGCCAGCGTCGGCAACAGCTTCGGCATGACGGCTCAGAGCGGTACGTTTCACTCGTCCCGCGTCGGCGATTTCGACGTCTTCATCCTGATGATGCTGCTCGATGCGGGCATCGATCTCGACACGATCTGGCAGAAGCTCGGCAAGGAAGGCGGGCTGCTCGGGCTCTCCGGGGTCAGCCCGGACATGCGCGAGGTCGAGGAGGCCGCCGACGCGGGCAACGAGCGGGCGCGGCTGGCCGTCGACGCGTTCGTCGAATCGTGCCGGCACTACATCGGCGCGTACCTCGCGGTCCTCAACGGTGCCGACGCCCTCGTCTTCACCGGCGGCATCGGCCAGAACGGCAAGCGGATCCGCGCGGCGATCTGCGCCGACCTGGACTTCGCCGGCATCCGGATCGACCCGGAGCGCAACGCGTCGACGCGCGGCGCCGAGCCGACGCGCATCGACGCCGGCCCGGTCCCGATCTGGGTCGTGACGACCGACGAAGAGCTGATCGTGGCGCGACAGACCTACCAGACGCTTAACGAGAACTGAACCACCGACCACCGACCTTCGACCTTCGACCTTCGACCTTCGACTTTCGACTTTCGACTTTCGACCTTCGACTTTCGACCTTCGACTTTCGACCTTCGACTTTCGACCTTC
>NYZC01000008.1 GCA_002686995.1 Phycisphaeraceae bacterium
ACGGCCCGGCTCGGCAAGCGTCCGGAGATACGGAACAACACAAACAGCAATCACTGGGGGCTGACCTTGGGAACGACCCCGATTTCTACACTGCAACCCGAGCGCCGAACAGGATTGCGTCAGACTCCGTCTTTCGCGACGCAGCCGACCTGCGGTTCCGTTTCCAGGCGCCGCGCCCGGTCCAGCGCCGCCAGCAGACCGAGCGCCGCCGCCGTCATGATCCAGCCCGTGCCGCCCGCACTGATCAGCGGCAGCGCGATGCCCTTCGTGGGCACCACGACCGTGACCACCGCGATGTTGATCAGGGCCTGGTAGCCCACGGTCAGGACGACGCCAAGCGCGAAAAGGCGGCTGAACGGGTCGGCCGCCGAGCGAATCACGGCGTAACCCGCCCAGATCAGCACCAGGAGCAGGCCCACCACCAGCGCCGCGCCGAAGACGCCCATCTCCTCGCAGATCACGGCGAACAGGAAGTCGGTGGTGTCCTCGGGCAGGTAGCCCAGCTTGGCGACCCCGTTTCCGAGCCCGCGTCCCAGCAGGCCCCCGTCCGCAATGGCCCGCATCGACTGGATCGGGTGGTAGCCGATGCCGGCGGGGTCCTGCCACGGGTTCGCGAAGGCGATCAGGCGGTTCATCCGGTAAGGAAACGCGATGACGCCGAGCGCCACGGCGGCGGCGGCGGGCGGAACGAGGCACGCCAGGTGCCACAGGCGGGCCCCGCCGGCGAGAACGAGCGTCCAGGCGACCATCGCGACCAGCAGGCCCGTGCCCAGGTCCTCGACGGCGATGAGCGCGGCCGCTCCGCTCGCCAGGAGCAGCGCCGGCACCGACCCCTTCCAGAACCGGCGCATCTCGTCGCGGCGCCGGGCGCACCACCATGCGATGGCGACGACCATGATCCACTTGACCACCTCGCTGGGCTGAAACGAAACCCCCCACGAGGCGGGCCCGACCGTGAGCCAGCGCCGCGCTCCGTGCACGGAGCGCCCGACGCCCGGCACCATCGCCAGGACGACCAGCCCCACCGCGAGGACGAACAGCCACCACAGCGGGTTGGACCACCCGCGGCACCGGTCGAACTGGCGCACGTCGATCCGGCTCGCGACGACCAGCGCGAGCAGCGCGACCAGCGCGTGAATCACGTAACGGTCCTGAGCCGCGGCGACCAGGTCGAACCCCGGCCCGGAGCCGACCTGCATTCGGGCCGAATGCACCATGATCAGGGCCGTCCCGAGCAGGGCAATCACGGCAAGATAGATGGCGTGCGAGGCGCGCAGCACATACTGCGTATCGTCAGGATCCGCGGCCGGGGATGAAAGTCCCGGGTGCGTTCGCCTACCCCAGCGCCGCCGCGCCGCCGATGATTTCGGACAGCTCGGTGGTGATCGCCGCCTGGCGGGCGCGGTTGAAGGAGCGGTTGAGCTCCTTGCCCATCTTCGACGCGCTGTCGGTCGCGTTCTTCATCGCCACCATGCGCGCGATGTGCTCGCCGACCGTCGCCTCGTTGAAGCACTGGAAGACGCGCGTCTTGACCGTTACGGGCAGAAGCTCGTTGAGCAGCTCGTCCGGATCGGGCGAGTAGTCGTAGTCGACCACGGCCGTCGGCGCGGACGCGTCGCTGTCGGCGAGCGGATCGGCCAGGGGCAGGATCGGCTGGACGCCGGGCGACTGCCGCGCCACGGACTGGAAGGTCATGTAAGCGACGTCCACGGCGGCGTAGATACCGCCGACGAACCCCTTCATGTATCGCTCGGCAAGCTGCTCCACCTCTTCGTAGGACGGCGGGTCGCTGAACTCCGTATGGGCGGCCGCGACCTCGGTGCCGGTGAAGCGGAAGTACGCGGTGCCCTTCTTGCCGACCACCTCGACGTCGACGCCGGCTTCGGCGTGCTCCCTGAGGTACTGACCGGCCGTTCGCAGGATGTTGGCGTTGTAGCCGCCGCACAGGCCGCGGTTGGAGGTCAGCACCAGCAGCAGGCGTCGGCCGGCGCCGGCGGCCCGCAGCAGGGGGTGGGCCAGCGTGGTCTCGTCGTCCGAGGCGCAGGAGGCGGCAAGGTCCGCGACGAGCTCACCGATCTTGTCGGTGTAGGCGCGGGACTCGGTCGCCGCCCTGAGCGATGCCTGGAACCGCGCGGTGGCGATCATCTGCATCGTCTTGGTGATTCGCTCGATGTTGCCGATCGCCTTGATGCGGCCCTTGATTTCGCGAATTTTGGCCATGGGGCGAACAGGATAGCGATTCTGGGGATCAGGTGGTAGCTGAAGTCGCCGGACTTCAGAGGCACGCGCCCGGGACCTGGTGACTCCATTTAATGAAGTCCGGCGACGGACGCGACGCGCGTGGCTGGGGTCGAGCGCAGCGAGCCCCCAGAAGAAGGGCCGTGCAATGAGACCGGATTCGCCAGCCGAAGTCCGGCGATCTGGGCTACCGTCGCCGCTTCGAGCGGAACTTCGACCCGAGCCGTGCCTCGGGCGCCGACTTCGGAATCACCCCGCCCGGAAACATCTTCTCCAGCTCCTTCTTGCTGGTCTCGGAGAGGTCGGCCGGCTGGGCCCGGCCCGCCATCGTGCGCGTCGGGTCGCTGCGGCGCGCCTCCTGCCGCTCGCGCTCGACGCGGACGTCCTCGGGAATGGGGCCCGGCTTGAAGTCCGGGTATTCCATCTTCTCGATCAGCACGCCGGTCAGCTTTTCGATTTCCGTGAGCTGCTGCCCCTGGTCCGGCACGACGAACGACCAAGCGACGCCGCGCCGGCCGACTCGCGCGGTACGGCCGATGCGGTGGACGTAGAGCTCGATGTCGTCCGGCAGGTCGTAGTTGATCACGTGGGAGATGTGGGCAATGTCGAGGCCGCGGGCGGCAAGATCCGACGCGATCAGCACGTTCAGCTTCCCGTCGCGCAGCGCCTGCATGACCTTGTTGCGCTTGCTCTGGTGCATGTCGCCGTGGATCTCTCGGGCCGAGACGTGATGCCTGCGCAGGTATTGCGAAAGACGGTGCACCGTCGCCTTGGTGCGGCAGAAGACGATCGTCGTGTCGGGTTTCTCGTGGCGCAGCAGGTGGCAGAGCAGCGGCGGCTTGTCCCAGGCTTCCACGGAGAGGTACTTCTGGTCGACCATCGACACGGTCAGCGCGCCGGCGGCGGTGCGGATCCACTCGACGTCGGGCCGGGCGCACCGCCGGACGAGCCGCTCGATCTCGGCGTCGATCGTGGCCGACACCAGGATGCTCTGATGCTCGTTCTTGATCATCGAGAGGATCTTGCGGATGTCGTCGCGGAAGCCGATGTCGAGCATGCGGTCGACCTCGTCGAGGACGGCGAACCGCACGTTCTTGAAGTGGATCAGCTTCCGCTGGTGCATGTCCATGACGCGACCCGGCGTGCCGACCAGGATGTGCCCGCCGTGACCGACCGAGCGGATCTGGTGGCTCATCGATTCGCCGCCGATGATGCAGGCGGTGCGGATCGGCGTGAACTCGCCGAGCGCCTCCAGCTCGGCCGCGACCTGGGCCGCGAGCTCGCGCGTGGGCACCAGGATGAGCGCCTGCATGGGCACGGACTTGTCGGCCAGGTGAAGGATCGGAAGGCCGAACGCGGCGGTCTTGCCGGTGCCGGTCTTGGCCTGCCCGATGACGTCCTTGCCTTCGAGAGCCAGGGGAATCAGCTTCGCCTGGATGTCGGTCGGATGCTCGAAACCCGACTTCCTGAGGCCCTTGAGGACGCTGTCGCGCAGCCCCATCTGGTCGAAGGTCACTGAAGTGTCAAAAATCTCGCTCATGAATCACGGTCAGGGGGGAGGAAATCGTCGAAGATGATGATCGCGGGAAGGGAGGGTATTTCAAGCAACTATTGTAGAGACAGAACGTTATCCGGACAAGCGAGGAGGTTCGCATGGCGTTCGAGCCGTTCCGGGGTTGATCGTGGTTGACCGTGCATGCGTCACCCTTGACACTTCGGAAGTGACCGCCTCCTGGCTTGAAATCGACCTCTCCCGTCTCGAAGCGAACGTCGCCGCCGTCCGCCGTCTCGTCGGCCCCGCGATCCGCGTATGCGGGGTCGTCAAGGCCGACGCGTACGGCATGGGCGCGCTGCCGATCGCTCGGCGCCTGGCCGCCGCCGGCGCGGACATGCTCGCGGTGTACTCGCCCGAGCAGGCCGCGCCGCTGGTCGGCGCCGTCCCCAGTCCGATCCTCGTTCCGATCCTCGTGATGATGCCGGTGCGCCGGATTGATCCGGACGGCGCGCTCGCCCCGGCGCTGCGGGACGGGCGGCTGCACCTCACGCTGCACGACGCGGCGCACCTCGACGACGTGGAGGCCATCGGGGCCGACCTCGGTGCGAGCGTCCCGCTGCACCTGCACATCGATACTGGCATGTCGCGCATGGGCCTGAACGCCGAGCGCGTGCGCGATGTCGCGGAGGCGGTGCGGGCGACGAGGCACATCGACGTCGCAGGCATCTACACCCATTTCGCCGCCGCCGAAGACGACGTCGCGTTCACCGACTCACAGATGACGCGCTTCGAGCAGGCGCTGGACGACGCCGCGAACGTGCTGCCCGACGACCTGATCGTCCACGCCGCCAACACCTTCGCGGTGCATCGCAACGCCCGGTACCACCGGTCGATGGTGCGCGTCGGGCTCGGCCTGTACGGCTACGGGCCGCCGCTGATGGAGGGGCCGCCGCGCGTCACGGACGCGCCGACCGTGCGGCCCATCATGCGCTGGGTCAGCGCATTGGCCCACGTCGAATGCTGGCCGCGCGGCGCGTCGGTCGGCTACAACCGCACGCACCGGCTCGATCAGGACACGCTGCTCGGCGTGGTGCCGGCCGGGTACGGAGACGGGTATGCGCTGGCGCTGAGCAACCAGGCGGTGGTGCGCATCGGCGAAGGCGACGCGCGCTTCGAGGCGCCGGTGCTGGGCAGGGTCAACATGGACCAGGTCGTCGTCGACCTGAGCGCTGCGAAGGGACCGGTGCGATGCGGCGATCCGGTCGAGCTGATCAGTAATGATCCGGAAGCGCCCAACTCGGTGGAAGCGCTGGCGCGCATGGCAGGGTCGAGCTGCTACGAGGTGCTGTGCCGGCTGTCGCGCGTGCCGAAGAAATACGTCGAGGGTCGGGGGCATTGCGCCTGATCCACCCCCCGGCTTACGCGGGAGTTCGCCTGCGTATCGCGCGCTGGCGAACCGCGCGGCGTCAGCCCGCGGGTCGAATGGCATGGGTGCCTCATGCCGCCCTCCGCCCCTCGACCCCTGACCCTATCCCACCTCGCGCTCCAGCACCTCCAGCGCCGCATCCGACGGTCTGTCACCCGCCTCCACCGCCAGCGGCACGCTGATCGCCACCAGCGCCCGCCGCACGCGGGCCAGCTCCGACCAGTCCTTCTCGACCCCAAGTCCCAGCCGGCGCCGCTCGTGCGCGATCTGCCGACAGAGACGGCGATCGCCCAGCCGGGCGCGCTGGGACCAGTAGAGATGCTCGAAGTAGATCGCGTCCTCCAGCCAGTGTCCGGGATGCGTCAGCGCAAAATCGAACAGCAGCGCCGGCCCCTGCGGCGCGGGCTGCCGCGCCATCGCGTTGCCCAGGTGCAGGTCGCCGTGGCACCACTGATCGGTCGCGCGGGCGTGCCACGCGTCCAGCCACTTCGGCATCTTCTTCTGCGCCTGCCGCAGGGCGCGGTTCCATCGCGACTGGTGCTCCGACGCGGTGGCCGATACGTGCCGGCGGCAATGCTGCAGCACCTCCACCCAGTCGCGCTGCGGTCGCGGATCGGTCACGGGGAAGTTCGCCGCCGCCGCGTAGAACCGCCCGACCGCCTCGACGAGCAGGTCGAACTCCGCGCCCTGCCACGCCGGGCCCAGCGGCCCGTGGGCGAGCCGCTCCATCACGACCCATGCCATGTCGTAGCCGTTCAGCGCGTCGCCATGGGCGAGCACCGCCGGCACCACGTCTTCATACGCGCCGAGACGGACGAGCCAGCCGCGCTCGACCGGGGGCACCGGCAGCTTGACGACCACGGGCGTCGCCGCGCCGTCGTCGGCCTGGTACGAGGCGTACCCCGTCAGCGCGCCGCCGCGCTGCCACCCGGTTCGAAACCATGTGAGTTCGGAGAGCCGTCCGTCGCAGGCCCGCAGCAGGGCGGGCTCGAGGTTGACGCCCACCAGCGCGCCGTCCGCGGGATCCGCGTTCGGCGCCGCCTGGTTCGGCGACGCGGGGTTCTGCGGGGGCCCGGATTCGCCTGCCTGATCGGACGAACCCGGGCCGGAGGTGTGCTCCGGCGTCGGCTGGCCGTTCATGGGCTGGTCCCGGAAGACGCTGCAAGTTTCGAGTGCAGGCGGCCGGGTGTCAAGGATAATATTCCGTGTCCGGGCGCGCGTGGAGGAACTGCGGATGAACACGGATGAACACGGATGGGAGTCGAAGGGTCCGCAGGGTCACGGCGGCGCGCATCCCACATCGATCCGCGGGCAGGGCGCAGAGGGGACGATTGCGCTGCACCGGCCCCTTCGGCCGCGCCCTCATCGAATCCCGAAGCGCCCACCTTGACACCCGACACGCGACCCTTGACACTCGGAGTGAGCGTGGATTCCCCACCTGGAGTGCGAAGGTTGACCGATCCTGCACTGGAAAAACTGGCCCGGGTGCTCGTCGCCTACTCGACCCGCGTGAAGAAGGGCGACCTGGTGCGCGTCAGCGGTGACCCCGTCGCCCTGCCCCTGCTCGAGGCGATCTACGAGCAGGCGCTCCGCATCGGCGCCCACCCGTATATCAAGCTCACGCCCGCGACGCTGCAGGACATCTTCTTCGAGGTCGCCGACGACGCGCAGCTTCAGTATGTCAGCCCCCTGCTCATGCACGAGGTGCAGACGATCGACGTGTCGATCGGACTCTGGGCCGAAACGAACACGAAAAGCCTGTCGATGGTCGACCCGACGCGACAGGGCATGGCTTCCGCCGCCCGCAAACCCGTGTTCAAGATCTTCATGGAGCGCGCGGAGAAGAAGGAGCTGCGCTGGTCCGGCACGGTCTACCCGACGGAGGCGTCGGCCCAGGACGCGGAGATGAGCCTGCGCCAGTACCGGCAGTTCGTCTACCGCGCCGGCTACCTCGACCTGCCCGACTCGGTCGCGAAGTGGCAGGAGATCGAGCAGCGACAGCAGAAGGTCGTGGACTACCTCCAGGGGAAGAAGCAGGTTCGCTTCCAGACGCCGTCGGGCACCGACCTCATGGTCAACGTCGACGGCATGACCTGGATCAACTGCTGCGGCCACGAGAATTTCCCGGACGGCGAGGTCTTCACCGGCCCTAACCTCGACGCCGACGACGGCGGCGTCAACGGCGTGGTGCGTTACTCCTTTCCGGCGGTCCACAACGGCCGCGAAGTGGACGACATCGAGCTGACGTTCGAGAAGGGCCGGGTGACGAACGCGAGGGCGAGCAAGAACCAGGATTTCCTGCTGGCGATGCTCGATCAGGACGAAGGCGCGCGCAACCTCGGCGAGATCGCCATCGGCACGAACTACAGCATCACGCAGTACTCCAAAAACACCCTGTTCGACGAGAAGATCGGCGGCACCTTCCACGCGGCCGTCGGCGCGGGCTACCCCGAGACGGGCAACACGAACGAGTCCGGCCTGCACTGGGACATGGTCTGCGACCTGCGCAGCGAAACCGAAGGCGGCGGCGGCACGATCACCGTCGACGGCGAAGTCATCAGCCGCGACGGGAAGTTCGTCGTCAACGGCTGGCCGGGGGCGGAGTAGCTCCCCGCTCCCCGCCTACTCGAACAACCCGCTGTCCGCCGGTTCGATGTTCAGGCCGAGGTACTCGATCGAGCCCGGCGTGAGCTGGCGGCCGCGGCGCGTGCGGGCCAGGAGGCCCATTCGAAGCAGGCACGGTTCCACGACATCCTCGAGCGTGCCCGCGTCCTCGCCGATGGTGGCCGCAATGGCTTCGAGGCCCGCCGGTCCGCCGCGGTACACGTCGCCGAGCACGCGCAGGTACTTGCGGTCCATCTCGTCCAGTCCCATCTCGTCGACGCCCTCGAGGTGCAGCGCCTCGTCGACGACCTGACGCGTCAGGACGCCGCCGGCCTTCACCTGCGCGTAGTCGCGGACGCGGCGCAGCAGCCGGTTCGCGATGCGCGGCGTCCCGCGGCAGCGCCGGCTGATCTCGGCGATCGCCGCGTGCCCCGGCGCGCCGTCGTCCAGATCGATGCCCATCAGCCGGCAGCTTCGGTTCAGAATGCGCACAAGGTCCGGCTCGTCGTAGAACTCGAGATTGTGGGTGATGCCGAAGCGCGAGCGCATCGGGCCGGACAGCAGGCCCGCGCGCGTCGTCGCGCCGATCAGGCAGAAGGGCTGCAGCGGCATCGTGATCGTCTTCGCGTGCAGGCCCCGGTCGAGCGTGACGTCGATCTTGAAATCCTCCATCGCCGGGTAGAGGTACTCCTCGACGACGGGCGACAGCCGGTGGATCTCGTCGATGAACAGGACGTCCCCGTTCTGCAGCTTCGTGAGCGTGCCGACGAGGTCGGTCGGGCGCGTCAGGGCAGGGCCGGAGGTGACGGTGAGGTGGGTGCCCATCTCGTTGGCGATGATGTGGGCGAGCGTCGTCTTGCCCAGGCCCGGCGGCCCGTGCAGCAGCACGTGCTCCATCGGATCGCCGCGCTGCTTCACCGCGCTGAGCGTGATCTCGAGCTTCTCGATGAGGCGCGGCTGGCCGACGTAGTCCTCGAGCTTCGTCGGGCGCAGCGACTGGTTGAACTGGTCCTCGACGGGTCCCTCGCTGGCGCCGGAAATGATGCGCTGCTTCGCCATCGGGCTTGTGCGGACTCCGTGGACTACATGCGATGCCGAGCTTTGCGACCCACCCTTGCCAGGGCGCGGCGCTCTCTACACCGGCTCGCAGGTTCGCTCGGCTTCGACCATCTGCTCGAGGGTCTCGCGCTGCCGGATCAGGTACGTGCGGTCGCCGTCGACCATCACCTCCGGCGGGCGCGGCATCGCATTGTAGTTACTCGCCATCACCATCCCGTACGCGCCGGCGGAATACACGCACAGCAGGTCGCCGCGCGCCACGGGCGGCAGCTTGCGCTGCTTCGCGAAACAGTCGCCGGTCTCGCAGATCGGACCGACCACATCGCACGCCTCGAGCCCGACCAGGTCCAGGTCGTCGCGGCGCGCCGGCGGCTCGTGCGCCGGCGCCACGTTCGTCGGCCAGATGAAGTGGAACGAGTCGTACATCGCGACGCGGATGAGGTGGTTCATCCCGCTGTCGACGATCACGAACTTGCGGCTGCCCCCGGACTTGATGTACTGCACCCGCGTCAGCAGCACGCCCGCGTTGGCCGCGATCGTGCGACCGGGCTCGAGGATGACCCGCCCCCCCGCTTCGTGAAACGGCCGCAGCAACGGCACGATCTGCTCCGCGTACTGCTCGGCCAGGGGCGACTGCCCGGTCTCGTAATCGGCCGCGAAGCCGCCACCGATATCGAGGGCCGTCACCTCGAAGCCGTCGCCGCGCAGGCGCTTGATGAGATCCAGTGCGCGCTCGATCGCCTCGGCGTACGGCTGGGGGCTGTAGATCGGCGAACCGATGTGCAGGTGGATCGCGTTCAGGCGCACGTGTGGATCGGCGCCGTACTTCGAGAAGAACCGCCGTGCGCGCTCGATGTCGACGCCGAACTTCGTCTCCTTCTTTCCCGTCGTCGTCTTCGCATGCGTCCGCGGGTCGGCGACGTCGGGGTTGACCCGCAGTGCCGCCGCCGTCTTCACGCCCATCCCGCGGGCGATCGCCGCGGTGTTCTCGAACTCGGCCTCGGACTCGATGTTGAACCAGCCGATCCCCGCTTCCAGGGCGGCCCGCACCTCCTCGTCCGTCTTGCCGACTCCCGCGTAGACGACGTGGTTCATCCCCGCCCCCGCCTGCCGGGCGCGATAGAGCTCGCCGCCGCTGACGACGTCCATGCCGGCGCCGCGCTCGGCGAGCAGGCGGCAGATGTGGACGTTGCCGCAGCTCTTGATCGAGTAGCAGATCAGCGGGTCGAGCGGCGCGAACGCCGCGGCGAGGCGGTCGTAGTGCCCGAGCAGCGTGCGTTTGGAATAGACGTACGCGGGCGTGCCGACGCGCTGTGCCAGCTCGTCGAGGTTGACCTGCTCGCAGTGAAGCTGGCCGTCGACGTAATGAAAATCGTCCATGGCGTCACTCTCGACGAAGATCACCTGCGAACCATCCGGAGCAACGATCATCGTAGACCTGATCAGGCCAGGTGGCAACGGGATAGAATCGGGTGCGTGGAGTGGATCTACCTCGACAACAACGCCACGACCCGTCCGCCGCCGGAGGTTCGCGCCGCGATGGCGGAGGTCCACGAATCGCTGTGGGCCAATCCCTCGAGCGTGCATCGCTTCGGCCAGATGGCGCGCCAGCGGGTCGAGCTGGCGCGGGCGTCGGTGGCGCGGCTCATCGGCGCGCGCCCGCGCCAGGTGCTGTTCACCTCCGGCGGCACCGAGTCGAACAACCTCGCGCTGCGCGGCGCGCTCGGGAGCGCCGGCCGCGACGTGCTGATTACGACGCGGATTGAGCACTCGGCGGTGCGCGAGCCGTGCGAACTGCTCGCCGAGCGCGGCGCCACCGCGCGCCACCTTCCCCTCGACGCGGACGGACGCGTCACGCCCGACGCGCTGAGCGACGCGCTCGACGCGCTGGAGACGGACGAGCGCGGCCTCGTGTCGATCCAGTCGGCCAACAACGAGACCGGGGTGATCCAGCCGATGGCGCAGCTGGCCGAATCATGCCGCCGCCACCGCGAGAAGGGCGGCCGCGTGCTGCTGCACACGGACGCGACGCAGGCCGTGGGCAAGATGCCGGTCGACGTCGGACACGCCGGCGTCGACATGCTCACCTGCTCGGCGCACAAGTTCCACGGTCCGAAGGGCGTCGGCGCGCTCTACGTGCGGCGCGGCCTGCGCCTCTACGTGCAGAACGCCGGCGGGACGCAAGAGCGCGAGATGCGCGGCGGCACCGAGAACGTCGCGGGCATCGTCGGCGCCGGCGTGGCCGCCGACCACGCCGCATCGTTCCTGGCCGCGCCGGAAGGGGTCGAGCGCGGGCGGCGTCAGCGCGACGCGTTCGAACAGGCGATCGGCGCGGCCGTGACCGACGCGGTCGTCCACGCGCGGCAGGCCGACCGGATCTGGAACACGACGAACATCGGGTTTCCCCGACTCGAGGCCGAAGCGATCCTGCTTGCGCTCAGCGAACGAGGGATCTGTGCGTCGGCCGGCGCCGCATGCTCGAGCGGGTCGCTGGAGCCCTCGCCGGTCCTGCTCGCGCTGGGCATCCCCGAACCGCTCGCGCACGGCTCCGTCCGCTTCTCGCTCAGCCGCTTCACCACCGACGAGGAAATCGAAGCGGCGTCACGCATCGTGCCGGAAGTCGTGCAGAAGGTGAGGGGGAGTTTTTGATTCGTGCGGGGCGTGTCCGCCGTCACGCCTGGTGCGGCGAACCGCCGGTGTAAGCCGGTGTAAGGGCGCGCAAAACAATAAGTTACCGAATTTTGATGGGGGCTCGATGTGTTATTCATGAACCGGGAAG
>NYZC01000009.1 GCA_002686995.1 Phycisphaeraceae bacterium
CGGGCTGACGCCGCGCGGTTCGCCAGCATTCATCCGTGTCCATCCGTCCGCCTGTGGCGGATCCGTGGTTCCTGAACGTTGCGGCTTGGCCGCGTTGGGCTATTAGTCATTAATCATTAAGCCAATCGTTGTTTGGCAATTCGGACCCAGCTTTCGACCCGCGTCCGAAATGACCAATAACGATCGGCTAATGACTAATAGCTTAATCCAATCTTCCTGCCTCGATGGGGTCTTCACAGGTACTCGACGACGCGCCCGCCGGCGCACTCGCGATCGGCCGCGGCGATGGCGGCCTGGAGGTTCTGGTCGGGCGTGCCGCGCCCGGGGTAGAGCTGGAGGTAGCCTGCCCCCGAATGCGCATGCCGCTTCACGATCTCGACGATGGCCGCCGGTGACATCTCGAGTAGCTGCTGCGGCGTGACCTGCACCCAGAACGCGTGCCCCATGATCTCGTGCATCTCGGCCGGCGTCAGGTGCTCGCATCCGGCGCCGTGAAAACAGGTGATCTGCAGCATGTCCCTGGCGCAGCGCAAGTGCTCGGCGCGGAGCAGCTCGCTGTGCATGAACCGGTCGCGCCGCGCGCCGTAGATGCGCTCGTACCGGGGGATCGCGAACCGGCGGAACATGGCCGGCGAAATCAGCCCGGCGAAATCGTCGCCGGTGTAAGCCGCATCCGTGGGCCCACACAATGACTCGTCGAGGTCGCGCAGCGCCAGGTCGGCGTCCGTCACGGCGTCGAGCACCGACCCGGCCTCGTCCGGCTGCTCGACGAGCCACAGCAGGATGTCGCCCGCGCTCAGTTCGTGCGCTGTCGTCAGGATCGAGCCGCCATGACCGCCGAGTCGGACGTCGTGCCCGCGCGATCGATAGTACTGCCAGCATTCCCATCGCTTCGCCATCAGGCCCGCCGTCCGCGGATCGCGCCACCGCAGGCGCCGCACGTCCGCGGGCGCCCTCAGAACCGGCGCCTGCGTGTCGACGTAAGACAGCTCGTCGACCCTCGGTTCCACGACGGGCATCCCGAGATACGACGCGAACGCGGCCGCCGGTCCGTCCACATGAGGGCTGATGAAGCACCCGACCCCGAACCGCGCTTCGGCGATGGCCTTCGCCGCCAATTGCACTTCCAGCATGTGGGCCGGTGACGCGTAGTAATCCCGGTAGGTCGTACGCGCGTATTCGGTGTACGTGACGTTACAGAACGCGATGTGCCACTGCACGTCCATCGGCACGCTCGAACCCTCGGCCCCCCGTCAGCGCCGGCGAGACGAAACTCACCCATCCAGCCCGTGCACGTACCTGCCCAGGCACATGATCGGGAAGTACAGCCGGTAGAGGTGATAGCGCAGATAGAAGACGCGCGGGAAGCCGGTGCCGGTGAACCACGGCTCGTCCCAGGTGCCCGATTCAAGCTGCTGCGCGCAGAGCCAGCGGATGCCCGCATGGACCGAAGGATCGCTCGGGCCGAGACCCGCCATCAGGCCCATCGTGCCCCACGCGGTCTGGCTCGCGGTGGCCGGGCCCTGTCCCTTGAGTGACGGATCTTCGTAGGTGTCGGCCGACTCGCCGAAGCTGCCGTCGTCGCCCTGCACGCTCTGCAGCCACTGCACGGCGTGGACGCACCACGCCTCGGACATGTCGACGCCGACCGTGCGCAGACCGCAGAGCACCTGCCAGGTGCCGTAGAGGTAGTTGACGCCCCAGCGACCGAACCAGCAACCCTCGGGTTCCTGCTTGTGCTTGAGGAACTCGATCGCCCGCTCGATCGCCGGCTCGCCCGGGCGCATGCCGACATGGCCGAGGCACTCGAGCGTCCGCCCGGTGATGTCGGGGCAGGAGGGATCCTGGATCGCGTTGTGGTCTGCGAAGGGGATGAACTCGAGGATGGGTCGGTGGATCGTGCGGTCGAACGCCGCCCAGCCGCCGTCCTCGTTCTGCATCGCCAGCATCCAGTTCGCGCCGCGCTCGACCGCCGCGTTGGCCGCGCGGAGCCCGGCGCGCTTGAGCGCCATGACGACCATCGCGGTGTCGTCGACGTCGGGGTAGTAGGCGTTGTTGAACTCGAAGTACCAGCCGCTCGGCTCGATGGCGGCGGGCACGTTCGCCTTCCAGTCACCGACCTGGCGGCACTCCTTCGCGATGAGCCACTCGCTGGCCCGCGCGACGGCCGCGTCGCGATGGTCGAGCCCGGCGTCCGTCAGCGCGTAGGCGGCGATGCCCGTGTCCCAGACGGGGCTGAAGCAGGGCTGGAAGCGGATCGCGTTGTCCTCGTCGATCATCAGCCGATCCAGCTCGCGCTCGGCGCGGGCGACGTGCTTGCTGTCGATGCCGTAGCCCAGGCAGCGCAGCGCGATGATGATGTAGACCATCGGCGGAAAGATCGCGCCGAGCCCGTCCGAGAAGCGCGTGTGCTTGAGAATCCAGCGCTCGATCCGCCGCAGGGCGTTGCTGCGCAGCGGGTTGATGGCGCTGCGCTGGTACACCTTCAGCAGCTTGTCGATTCCGAGAAACAGGTTCGTCCAGCTCAGCAGCCGGCTGTCGAAGTCGACGACCGGCCGGTGCAGGTAGTCATGATCGCGGTACAGCTCCATGATGCTCTTGGGCTCGGGAAGCTGCCGGACCGGCCGGTAGTGCGAGATGATCGACAGGGGCATGATCATCGTGCGCGACCACGCAGAGACCTTGTCGAGGTGGAAGTAGAACCACTTGGGCAGCAGCACCATCTCGGCCGGAATGGCCGGGAGGTTGCCGTAGTGCATCTGACCGAGCGCGGCCAGGTAGAACTTCGTGTAGGTATCGCACTTCTCGGCGCCGCCCAGCTCGAGCACGAGGTCACGGGCCTTGCGCATGTGGGGCGCGTCGGGAGAGTCGCCCGTCAGCTTGAGGGCGAAATAGGCCTTGACCGTGGCGCTCAGGTGCGGCTTCGCCCCGGGGTACTGGATCCAGGCCCCGTCCTCGCCCCGCTGCTGTCGCCGCAGCGTGTTGGCGACCTTGGGCAGCCGCTGGTCGTCCTCGCGCTCCACGATCCATTTCAGCAGGATGTACTCGCTCTGCAGGATCGAGTCGCCCTCGAGCTCGCCGCACCAGAACCCCTGGGGCTGCTGCTGGACGAGCAGGCTCGTGACCGATCGGCGCAGCGAAGCACGGGCCGCCTCCGTCAGCCCCTGGTCGGCAGGTTTGTCGCTCGCCTGTTTCTCAGCCCCCGTGTAGATCGCGTCGTATTGCTTCACCGGGTCATTGTAGCGTCATCGATCGGCGGTCAAGGACCGCGCCGAACCGGATCCGGGGTGGTCCTGCTCTGACTTATGGGACCCGGAGCGCGGGGCACCGATAATATCGCCGCTTTCGCATCGTCCCGGCATGTCGCAAGTTTTCTTTCGGTTTCGCTTGCCCGTGACGCGTTCAGATCTTCTGCTTCATGCACCGGGCAGGACAGAGGAGGCCGTCATGAAAACGTTCGCGACTTATCTCTTTGGATTGGCGGGGGGGTTATTCGTTCTGTATGCCGCCGTTTCGCCTGAGTACGGCGTGATTTATCGGGGGCCCTTGGCTCCACTGGCCCTGGGGCTCGTTGGGATCGGCCTGTTCCGTCAGGCGCGCGGCACCACGAACCGCGCCTGTGCGACTGCCACGCAGCGAATCGATCGCTGACGCGCCGATCCGCAACCGACTGGGTTTATGGCTGGGCCGGTCTTCCTGTGGTGGGGTCGACCGGCCTTTTTTTCGTTTTCTGCGCTCAGTGGCGTGGCGCGGCATTGAGTTATTCGTCGTCAAGCCAATGGTTATTGGTTATTTCGGAGGGGGCGTGTAGTTCAGGCGCGCCGCGATGGGTCCGGCGAGGTCGGGCGGCTGGATGACCAGCACGGTCGCGCCTTCAGGGACGTCGCGCGGGTGCAGCACCGGGCGTCCGCGGAACGGGCGTCCCGCACGCGAGGGATCCTCGTCCACGTAGAAGCCGACTCGGTCGTCGAGCGTAGCCGCCAACCAGGTCGCGGCGATCGACGTGCCGAAGAGCCCCGCGTCGGTCCGCTCCACCTGGTCGGTCGCCCACGCGGCGAGCGAACTCAGCCACCGCAACTGACGTGCGACCACCTCGGGCGTCCCGGCCTCTTCCTGCGTTTGCTCGACCACGCCTTCCGCCGAGGCGACCGACACCACGAGGCTCAGCTCCTTCGCGATCCAGTCCGTGGCCACCGACGTCGCCAGGTACCCCGCGCGTCGCGCGGTCTCCACCAGCGACCGCGCCGTGAAATGCGTGCAGTGATCGGCGATCAGGAGATCGAACGGATTGCGAGCGTGATCGGGCACCTCGACCAGCAGCCCGCCGTCGAGCCTGGGCGCCAGCGAACGGAGAAAGGGCACGGGATCGATCACGTGCTCGAGCACGTGGACCATCGTCACGAGATCGAAGCGGCCCGCCAACTGCGCCGGCGGGCCGCAGTGCATCGTTTCGACGCCGTCGATCGCCAGCACCTCGTCGCGGTGCCGGTCGTCCAGCTCGGTCCCGCAAAGCGTCCACGAACGGTAACGCCGCGCGAACGCGCGCAGCAGCGCGCCGTTGCCGCACCCGACGTCGAGCATGCGCCCGCGAGACGCGAGCGGGAATCGGGCGGCGAGACAATCGATCAGGCGCTCGCTGCGCGCCGCCGGAGCATCGCCCGTCGCGAAGACCGCCTGCTCCACGCCCCCGCTCTGGTGATAGATGTCGTACCCGTCGTAAATCGCCGCGACGTCGCGGCGCCAATCGTCGTCGACCGGCTTCTGCAGCGTGCCACACGACCGGCAGAACGCGAGCCGCAGGCCGCGCGGCCCCGGGCGGCAGTCGGAGCTGACGGTCAGCAGATCTCCGCCGCCGTCGACGGGATCAAGCTCGGCTCCACACAGATGACAGGAGGGAGTTGCCGGTTCTTGTTGAAGGCGTGCAAGCCCCCCCTCTGCAAGTGGGGGTTGGGGGGGTGTCGCATTGTCCGAACCTGGCATCACGATGGGTTGCGGACCTCAGCCCGCGCTGCGGCGTTTCGTGATTATGTCGCCGCGACCGATTCGGCCGACAGCGTCAGGTTTCGCCCCGTCTCGCCCTGCTCGAACAGGTGGACGCGCTCCATGTCGATATAGAAGCGCTGCTGCGTGTTCGGCTCGACGCCGCGGTGCGCGTCGATGCGCGCCACGATGTGCGAGTGTGCGGCCGTCGACACGTACAGGTCCATCTTGTCGCCCAGCGGCTCGACGACGTTGACGGTCATCTCCACCACGTTGTCGTTGCTCGCGAACCGACCGGTCGGCTCGTCGCTCATCGCTTCGGGCCGCACGCCCATCACCAGCGTGCCGCCGACCGAGCCGGCCAGCTGGTCCTTCATCCGGTCGAGCAGGCGGACGCGCGCCGTGCCCTCGTCGAACCACAGCGCCCCGCCGTCCAAGGTCACCGTACCCTCGAAGAAGTTCATCGGCGGCGTGCCGACGAAGCCGGCCACGAAGCGGTTCGCCGGCTCGCGGTAGATCTCGAGCGGCGTCTGGCACTGCTGGATCAGGCCGTCCTTCATGACGACGACGCGGTCGCCCAGCGTCATCGCCTCTTCCTGGTCGTGCGTCACGTACACGGTCGTCGTCTTCAGGCGCATGTGCAGCTGCTTGAGCTCCGCGCGCATCTCGACGCGCAGCTTGGCGTCGAGGTTCGACAACGGCTCGTCGAACAGGAAGCACTTCGGGTCGCGGACGATCGCGCGGCCCACCGCGACGCGCTGCCGCTGTCCGCCGGACAGCGCCTTGGGCTTGCGGTCGAGCAGCTCCTCGATGCCGAGCACCTTCGCCGCCTGCCGCACCTTCTCGTCGATCTCCCGGCGCGGCACCTTCCGCAGCTTGAGGCCGAACGCCATGTTCTTGTAGACCGTCATGTGCGGGTAGAGCGCGTAGTTCTGGAACACCATCGCGACGTCGCGGTCCTTGGGCGGCACGTCGTTGACCACGCGGTCCCCGATCCGGATCGTCCCTTCCGTGATCTCCTCGAGGCCGGCGATCATGCGGAGCGTGGTCGACTTGCCGCAGCCCGATGGGCCGACGAAAACGATGAATTCGGCGTCCGCGATGTCGAGATTGAAGTTGTCCACGGCCTTGACGTTGCCGGGATAAATCTTGACGACGTCTTTCAGATCCACCGTAGCCATGCGTACCTCTCAGTCCGTCGGGTGAGAATTCGTGACGATTATAGCGACTGTTCGGGCCCGGACGCCGAAGTCTCGACGCCGCCGGTCGTACCGGCTGGAACGACCGTTTCGGTTCACCGATATGAACTGCGGATGAGGGGAGAAACCCGGCAGCACCCAAGGGTCTGCCGGGTGTTTTTTTATTGGCACCAAGCCCGTTCGAGGCGCGGTGGCCGTCATCAGAACCCCATTGGCATTCGACCCGCGGGCTGACGCCCTCACCCTTACCCACATTTTTGCCCCCCGGTGTCGAACAGTTCAGCGCCTCGAACCATGATGCTGATCTCGTACCATCCGCGCCAAATGGCTTTCC
>NYZC01000010.1 GCA_002686995.1 Phycisphaeraceae bacterium
ACGGCTCGCTCGCGCGGCGATCACTCAATTGGTTTCTTCGTGCGTTGCAAGTTCCGGGCGAATATCCGAGTTCGGTCTACACGCGCGGCGACGTGGGCGACGAGGCCGTCGTCGATCCCGGCGGTCCGCACCAGTGCAAGGTCCATCCGCGCGAGGTCTATCCGCTGTTCGAAATCGGGCAGCGGCTGTTCGACAGCCAGTCCATCCGCGCGCACATCATCGCCGAGGCCGACAGCATCATCTGGCACGAGATGGTGGACCGTTACATCCACCGCGACCAGGCGCGACGCGATCAGTTGCCGGGGACCAGGTTCTGGGCAGTGGACGAGACGAATGACGACTGGTACTGGATGGATGCCGGCCGCGTCTTCGGCACGTACCGCTCAGCCGCCGGCCTGGTGTGCCTGGCCTATGACCTCACTGGCGACCCGGTGTACGCCGCCTACGCGAAGCATTTCGTCGAGCATGCTTTTCTACGCCAGATGACCAAGATGCGACGCTTCGCGTTCTACGACTTCAGTCACGCGTGGTACGGGTCAGGCATCTCGCGGCTGATGCGCATCGCGGCGGATGCGATGGATCGGGATCCCGACGGCCTGGCAATGGCCGAGTCGGCCTGGCTGGAAAGGCGCGCTGCGATGGGCAACCCGGTTTACCTGGGCCCCGGGGTGGATCTTTCGAAGGACCACATGGAAGCGAGCGGCATCATCAGCTCGCGTCCGCCGATCGCGCTACCCTCGGACGCGAAACCATGGAAGCCGCCGCCACAGACGAGCCTGGGCAGGCTGAGCACGGAGGATCACCGGTGAGGTGTGTTCGGGTGTTCGCTGTTCAGTGCTCAGTGTTCGGGAGTCAGTGAGTCACCGCTGCGCGGCGACCCCCGACCCTTGCCCACCGACCCCCGCGTGACACCAACATGAACGACGCGCCGCGCAAAGCCCGCACGCTCAGCTACCGCGCGGTCATGATCGGGATCGCCGCGATGGTGGTCCTGGCGATCTGGGTTCACTTTCGAGAAGTGATGATCGGCGGCACGCTTGTCGGCAACAACCCGCCTGTGGGCGCCGTCGGCATCTTCATCGGCGTGCTCTGCATCGGCGGCATCGTGGCGTGGCTGCGACCGCGACTGCGCCTGGCCCCGGGCGAACTGGTCGTCATCTACGCCATGCTCGTGGTCTCGGCACCCCTGATGGGCGGCGGCCTGTGGCACCGGCTCCTGGCGTTCATGGTGGCGATCCCCGATCAGCAGGATAACCTGCCGCTCGTCGACAGCTACTCCGAAAAGCTCTGGCCCCACGGCCCGCATCTCGTCGCGGACCGACGTTTCGCGGAAGGGGTCGGGCACCTGCAGATCGACACCGTCGGCAAGGTGCTGCCGATCCGGACGGACGCGTCACCGGTCGGCGCGACGACGGCGCTGTCGCTGGTCAATGAGAAGAGCGGCGCGAATTCGCCGGCGACACTGCGATTGCGCGTCGATCGTCATCACGAAGGCCGGCATGCGCTGGTGCCGGGCTCGCCCTACTACGTCACGGCGCTGGTCCGCCTCACCGACATGTCCAGCCGGTCGCGCTTCACGATCGAGCTGATCAGCGACGGTGGTGAATCGGTCCTCGTCGAATCGATGTCGCGCGATACGCAGGTCGGCCTTTCCACCCCGGGTCGATTCGTCCGGAAGGGGCAGCCTTACGTGATCATGCCTCGCGACGTGCGCGAACATGCCGATCTCGTCTTCACGCTGCACGGCGCCGGGTCGGCGGCCGTCACCGACGTCGTGTGCTTCAGTAATGCGGCACTGCACCGGCTGCACCAAGGCAGCAGTGAGATCGCGGCCGCCGACCTGGCCCGGTTGCCGGAAAATGAACGGGACAACCTGCTCGTGCGCCCGGATCGCCTCCTGTCACCGGCGGGCTTCTGGTACCTGCTGAAGGGCGCTGTACCGCATCGCCAGTGGTTCAGACCGATGGCGTATTGGCTTTCCATCGTGCTGGCCATGTTCTTCTGCCTGCTCGGTCTCGGCGTGATCTTTCGTCGCCAGTGGGCCGAGCATGAACGATTCACGTTTCCGATGCTCGTCCTGCCGCGCCTGATCCTCGATCACCGCGACGAAGCGGGCCGGCTGATCCGGCCGTTGCTCGGATCGATGGCGCTGCGGATCGGCTTCGCGATCGGGCTGATCTACTGTCTCATGCAGGGGTTGGCGCAGTACGTGCCCGGGCTGCCCGACCCGACGGTCTACGTCATCCTGAAGGAATACTTCGACACCCCGGGGTTGAAGAGCATCTTCAAGATCGCGCCCTTTCACGTCGTGCTCATGTACGTGGCGATCGCGTTCTTCGTCGACCTTGAGCTTCTGTTCAGCATCCTTTTGTTCACGGCGCTGACGCGCTGCCTGTACGGGCTGGGTGAAGTCTACGGCTGGCGCAACGTCCGCGGGCCGATCGACAACTTCCCCTTCGCCGAAGAGCAGCACCTCGGCGCATTTCTGATGCTGGCGCTGGTCGTGATCTGGATTTCGCGAAAGCATCTTGTCGCGGTAGCTCGCCGGGTTCTGGGTCTGCCCGGCGGTGCGGACGACAGCGGGGAGGCGATGCGCTACCGGACGGCCGCGCTGCTGATCGGCGCCTCCTTCGTGTTCTTCGCCGTCTGGGGAGCGATGACCGGCCTGGGCAGCGGCGCGGCGCTGCTGTTCTTCGGATTCCTCGTGGTATGCGGTCTCTCCGCGTCGCGCATCCGCACTGAATGCGGCGCGCCGACGAACGCGTTCACGCCTCAGTTTCCGTTCCTGATCTTCTATCTGCTCGGCGGACTGTGGGTGTTCGGGAGCGAGACCATGGTGCTCGCCTACTGCGCCGGCGGGTTCATGGCGGTCGCGGGGTTCCTCATGTTCGCGCCGACCCAGGTCGAGATGCTCCAGTTCGCAAGCGAACGCAGGATCAACTTGCGCGGCGTCAACACCGCGCTCGTCGTGGGTATCCTCGGCGGCCTGCTGCTGGGCGGTTACGTGCTGCTTGGATGGGCCCACAGCGTGGGCGGCGAAGGCATCCTCGATCAGGATCGATACTTCACGTCGTTGCGCCAGTCGGTGGCCCGCGCGGACAAGGCTGTTCTGGCGTCCTCGGTCGATGGGGCGAGCGTCAGCGCGGAATATCCTGTTGCGCCGATCGCCGCGGTGGGAAGCGGCGCCGCCGTGACGGGGCTGCTGACCGCGGCCAGGGCGCGGTTCGTCGGGTTCTGGCTCCATCCGATCGGCTTCGTCCTGGCGAACACTCGATTCATTCACGCCTGCTGGGGCTCCATCCTCGTGGCCTGTCTGATCAAGTGGGTGGCGCTCAAGCTCGGCGGCCCGCGACTGGTCCGCGAGCAGATGGTGCCGATGTTCGCCGGCGTGTTCATCGGCGGATTGACGGGCGTGATCGTGTGGGACTTCGTCGCGATCGCGTGTCTCGCGACCGGGCGGACCGAGATCCACGCGGTGTTTCCGTAGCCGGCGAAGATTGCCGAACCGGATCATTCAGAAGGAATCGACTTGCTGACGATTCTCGAGTAGCTGTGAAGGATCGATCCTGAAACCGTCGAATCGACCCGGGCGCCGAAAATCAGTGTTGCCTCCTGATCGAATCATGGCACGAGTCACCGAATGAAACACCGATTCGGAGTTTGTTGCGACTTCTTGTGGCTTCTTATGGCTTCTTGTGGCCATGCCATTGCGGTCGGCGGGAACCAACTGACTGATTGAATCGCCGACTCATGAGACGATTGCTCGCCAACGCCATCCTGACCTTCCTGCTCGCCGCGTCGTGCATCGCGGCACTGGTGGGTTTCGGGCGCGTCGCGCCGCCGTGGCCGTGCGTGGTGCCGGCCACAGGCGTCGCTTCCCCCGACGATGCGACGATCCATCGCGAGATCTCGGAATCGTCGATCCGTGCCGATCTCGAGGGGTTTTCGCGTTTCGGTGGCCGGTTCACGGGCGGCGCCGGCCTGGAGCAGGCGCGTCGAACCATCCGAGGGAAGCTGGCCGAGCACGGTTGCGAGACGATCGAGCAGCCGGTGAAGGTCGTGGTGCCGGTGACGCGCCGCGCTCGCCTGCTTGACGACGCCGGCTCACCGATCAGCGGGATTGAAATCCACCCGATGCTTCCCAATCGGTTCCGAACGGTCACGACCCCGCCCGGCGGCATCCGGAGCCGGGTGCTGCGCGCCGAGCGGGGACGGGCTCGCGATTTCGAGGGCGTCGATCCTGAAGGTCAGATCGTCCTTCTGCCCGAGGGCGAATCGTGGGATGCCGTGGCGGCCATGGGGGCTGCGGTCGTGCTCTACTTCGAGCGCGACGACGTCGAGGTCGATCCGAGATGGCCGAGCCACCTTCGCACGAGCCTCGACGTGCCGCGATTCCTGGTGCGCGGTTCGATCGACGCACTGGCCGGACGTACGGTCACGGTGGAGGCGCGCGTCGACTGGGTCGAGCAGATCGTCCACAACGTGGTCGGGATCATCGAGCCGGACGCGGGTTCCGACGAAACCATCGTGCTGACGGCCTATTACGACGCGCACTGCTACGCTCCCGATCTCGCTGTGGGCGCGAATCAGTCCGCCGGTGCCGCGGCGCTGCTCAACATCGCCGGATACCTGTCAAAGCAGAAGGGGCTGCGTCGCTCGATCGTCCTGGTCTTCACGCCCGGCCATTGCCAGGGTCTGTACGGCATCCGCCGGTTCACCGATGCCCTGGGGCCGCGGGGTCGGCGCGCCGATCGCCTGGAGCGGCATCGCGAACGGCTGGCGCGCGTCAGTCTCGACCTTGAACGCGCAAGGGACGCCGCCAGCGTGGCGTCGGACGACGCCTATTGGTCCGCGCAGGATGCGACAACGGAGGATGCCTACTGGTTCTCGCGCGATTCCGGATGTCGTGACGAATTCGAAGATCGGTTGGCGGACGTGCTCGACGACGCGCTGCTCGAGGTGACGGATCAGGTGCTGCATGCCCGGTTGAGCTGGGCGCGGGCGGGCAGACCGGTCTCCAGAGCGAGCGAGGGCGCCGACACCTTCGAGTCGTTCACACGTCACAAGCAGCGGCAGCGTGCGGTGATCGCCGCGCAATCCGTCGCTCCATGGTTGCTGAAGGACCGCTATCGATCGCTGATCGCCGACGTGAGCGTACGTGATCGTGTTGCGGCCGAATTCCGCGATCGGCTCGGCGACCTGGAGTTCGAGCGCACGCGAACGGTGGCGGATCTGGCGATCGCTCGACGGTTGGCGCCCGGCGAGATCGCATTGCTGGGGCTGGACCTGACCTTCGGCTCCGGGCGCCTGGCGATGGTGTGCGGTCGCGCGGATCGCGCGGCCGCCTGCCGGCCCGCCGACGGCGAGATCGCGGCCCAGTTCGACCGGGCCGCACGCGGTCTGACCGCGGCGGCCATCGATCTCTCCTATGAGCGCGCGCCCGACGGCCGCCGGCGATTCCTGAACCTGGTCCCGCACCGCGACGTCTTCGACCTGCCCAGGTTCGTCGCGACCCGTCGGCCCGGTTCGCTCTACCTCGACGCCAGCGCAATGCTGCATGCCGGTTACACCGCGTTCACGCTGTACACGCACGATGACGACCGGCGGCGCCTGGGCACGCCGCGCGACACGTTCGACCAGGTGCTCGGCGATGACGACGAGGCGCGGCGCAACCTGGCGAACCTGACGATCGTCTCCCGCCTGGTCGCATCGGCAGCGCACCGGATGGCTCTGGGTGGGGGCCGGCTTTTGCCCACGAGATTCTCGAATGCCATCCAGGACGTGCCGGGCCGCGTCGTCAGCCAGTTGGGCGACAGCCTTGTTCCCAGTCATCGCATGCGGGGCGCCCTGGTGAAGTTCTTCAGCCTGGGCGAACCCGAACGACAGTTTCCGCCGGGCGTGCACGCACTGCTGATGCACCGGACGGATCGAGAGGGGCGATTCAACCTCCCGGCCATCTGGGGCGAGACCATCTCCGGGGCGCGTGCGCCTGAGCTTCATCTGGACGCCGCCGTGGTGCGACCCCGTGACGGCGCCGTCACCTGGAAGCTGAACACGCCGATGAGCGCCTGGGGCATGCCCTTTCAGGTCAAGGGACGGGCCGTCTCCGACCTGGCGCGATCGCCGGTGACCGTCGTGGTGTTCCGTGCGACCGCGATCCAGATGTTCCCCGTTCCCGATCCGAGCACCCTCGGAAGCTTTCCCGGGTTCGGATTCGTCGACAGCCGGACGCTCACGCCGCCCGATGCCAACAACGTCGAGCAGCGCAGTGACGAGCCCGGGCTCGTACTCTACGTGCCGCTCGAGTCGAATCTCGCCTTCACGTTCAAGAAGGGCACGCGGACGAGTCCCGGACTGCAGCAGGTCCGCGCCTTTGCCCTCAACGCGTCGGGGCCCGCCGACGGCTCGCGCATCGCCCCCGACGCGCCCGAGATCTCGGGTCCGGGATATGTTGCCGCCGAGACGCCGGGATTGATCAACGTCGAGCTGGACGCGGCGCTGAGCATGGCGCAGGTCAATGCGCGACGGGTGCGCGAACAGGATTCGAACGGCCTGGCCGACCGAATGCTCGTCGAATTCAACGGCCGCGCCGTGGACCTGGCCGATCGCGCCCATCACCTTTCGCAGACGGGGCGACTGGTGGAGGCGAAGCGCACCGCGCTGCGTTCACTGGCGTACAGCGCACATGTGCATCCGGTCACGCGCCGGAACGCCGTCGACGCGATACGCGGCATCGTCTTCTACCTCTTTCTGACCATTCCCTTCGTGATCTTCATGGAGAAGCTGCTGATCGGGCACGCGGACATCCGCTACCAGATCGCGGGTCAGGTCTCGATCTTCGTCGTCGTGTTCGTTGCGCTGCGGTATCTGCATCCAGCCTACGAGGTGGTGCGCAGCCCCCTTGTGATCCTGCTCGGCTTCATGACGCTGGCCCTGGCCCTGATGATCGGCGCGTTCGTCACGTTTCGATTCTCCGGCAACGTGGTCGAGGCGTGTCGCCGCATCCAGCGGCGCGCCGAGGCGATCGACGTCTCCCGCGTCGAGGCAGCGGCCACGGCGTTCACCCTGGGCCTCAATCACCTGCGCAAGCGACCTGTTCGCACCGGGCTGACCGCAATCACGCTCGTCCTGGTCACCTTTGTCATGATCGGCTTCACGTCCGTGCGCAACGACGTCGTGGATACCCGCTTCGGCATCGGCGACGCGCCGTATACGGGACTGCTGATCCGCGATGCCGGATTGAACGACATGACGCAGTCATTCCACGCCTTGCAGGAACTCTACGGGCACGAGCGACTCGTCGTTCCTCGAGCATGGGGCGGCCATTTCTCCTTGCAGTACGGCGAGGCTCCGTCCCTGGCGGCATTGGCGCTGGTCCGTCGGACCGGTGGCGACACCGCCACCGCGACGGCGCACGCCGTACTCGGACTCAGCCCCCTCGAGTCCGAGCTGCTGCCGATACGAGAGATCTTCGAGATGAGCAAGCGCTGGATCGACAACGCCGACGAGCCCGTGTGCTACCTGCCGCGCGGGCTGGCCGACGCGCTGAGGCTGTCGGACGAAGATATCGCGACGGGCGCGGCCCGGGTCGAGATCGAAGGACGGCCGTACCAGGTGCTCGGCGTATTCAACGAAGATCGCCTTGATGATCTCGTCGATCTCGACGGTGAATCGTTGCTGCCGGTCGACATTCGGCGGGCCTCGACGTCGGATCTTCCGGCGCTCAGGCCCGCGTCGGCCGAGAAAATATCCGAGGCGCCCGAAGATCTGGCCCGCCTGCCGGCACGCCACGTGATCATCACGCCCATCGAGGCCATGCCGATGCGCACGCGGATCGCCTCGGTCGCCGTCGCGCTGCCCGACGCGGATTACGCCGAGGCGCGGGCATTCATCGACGATCACCTGGAGCGCGCGGGTCAGTTTGCGTACTTCGGACTCGACGGCGAAGCCTGGTACGGCGGCCGCCTCCGCGCCATGTCGATGCACGGGCTGGTCAACCTCATCCTGCCGATCCTGATCGCCGCGCTGACTGTGTTCAACACCATGCACGGTAGCGTCTACGAGCGCAGGGACGAGCTTTATGTCTTCAATGCCGTCGGCCTGGCCCCCCATCACGTGCAGTGGCTGTTTTTCGCCGAGGCGCTGGTCTTTGCCGTGATCGGGGCGGTCGGGGGTTACCTGCTCGCCCAGTCCGTCGGCGCGGGGCTGCGCGGACTCGATCTGGCGGCCGGGCTCGCGATGAACTACTCCACCATGTCGGCGGTCCGGGTGACGATCCTGATCATGATCGTCGTCCTCGCGTCGAGCCTGATTCCGGCGCGCATCGCCGCGCGGCTGGCCGCGCCGGCGGAGACGATGACCCGCCGTGTCGAGACGGCGGAAGGCGATGCGATCGAGGTCGATCTGCCGTTCCTTTTCAACCGCCGCGACCGGGTTGCCGTCATCGCCTTCCTGGCCGACTGGTTCGACCAGTACGGCGAAGGCTCGGCCGGATCGTTCTTCTGCGGCCCGCCCGTCTGTTCGGTCCGTGACGATGGTCAGGGCGGCGCCGTGCCGGTCGTTTCCGCGACGACCTGGCATAAGCCGTTCGACCTGGGCATACGGCAGGAGGTCGTGGTGCGGGTGCAGCGCGACGCGCGGACCGGCGATCACGTCGCGAGCGCGGTCATGCGGCGCCGCAGCGGCGATCATCACTCATGGCAGCGATGCTGCCACGCCTTCATCGGCCATCTTCGCAAGCGGCTGCTCAGCTGGCGCGGCCTCGATGACGAGCAGCGGCGCCTTCTGCTGGACCAGGGAAGGACGCTGCTGGGGGGCGGTGCGCAAGACCGCTGAATGAACGGTGCATGACCGGGCCGGGCCGTGTCGGGCCGGGAAAGGTGTCACGGCATGCAATTAGAGCGAGACGAGGATCCGATCCTCCCCGTCGTCGTCGCTCGACGCATCGATCAGCTCGTGCTCGTCTAGCCACTTCAGTGTCTCGCCGACGCCCCGATCGTGATCGGTCAGGCAGCGGAATCCCGTCGCCTCGAGGGCCGAAATATCGAAGGCGCTTTCATACTTTACCCAAATGGCGCCGAAGTCGAACTTGCGCTTCCAGTCGGCCCATAGCGGGGCGTGCTCCTCGAAGAAATCGACGGGCACGTGACGCGCGACGAGGGGACGACCCACCATCCGGGCGATGGACTCGAAGTACTCGTTGAGCGTCAGTATTTGCGGTCCGGAAAGGTTGAAGATGCGGCCCATGCAGTCGTCGCGGCCCAGCGCATGCGCGAACGCGCGACCGGCGTCCTCGACGTAGACGGGGTGAATGCGCGATTCCCCGTCGCCTGAGATGATGATCGGGCGGTCGTGACGCATGCGGTCGAGAAACAGTGATTCGCGTCCGGTCGCGTACAGCAGGTCGTCGCGCGGACCGTAGGGGTGCGCCAGGCGAAGGCTCGTCATGGCGAATCCGCTGTCCCGCGCCTTCTCGACGAGCCACTGGTCGCAGCGGGTCTTGCCGTGACCGTATTCGCTGTCCGGCGCGACGGGATCCGTTTCGGACGGGGTTGCGCTGCCGATGCGACCGTACAGCACGGTGCTGCTGCAGAAGACGTAATGGCGCAGGTCGGGAAGGGCAGAGTAGACCTGCTCCACGTCGGGCACGTCGAACGCGATCATGTCGATTACGGCGTCGGGCCGGCGCTCGCGGAGGGCCTGCTCCAACTGGCCCGGGGCCTTGCGATCGACCGTCACGCGCCCGACGCCGTCCGGCAGCACGGCGGGTGTCTTCCCGCGGTTGTAGACGTCGACTTCGTGATTCTGCTCGAGCAGGGCCGCGACCACGGCATGCCCGACGTGACGCGTTCCACCGATGACGGCGACTTTCATGTCGAGATCATAACGATCGGTTGCGGAGGGGCCACTTCCGCTACGCTTTGCACATGAACGCCCTGGTCATGGGTGGCACGAAATTCTTCGGCAGGGACCTCGTGCGCTGCCTGCTCGAGGAGCGGTGCCGGGTCACGCTGGCGACGCGCGGAAGGACGGTGGATCCCTTCGGCGCCGACGTCGAGCGCGTCGTATTCGATCGAACCGACTGCGCCATCATGGCGGACGCGTTCTCGAGCCGGCGATTCGACATCGTGTTCGACCAGATTGCGTTCGAGCCGAAGGAGATCGAGGACGCCTGCCGTGTCTTTCATGGTCGCATCGGTCACTACGTCTTCACCTCGAGCGGTTCGGTTTACGCGCCGCAGGGGCCGCGACTGAAGGAAGAAGATTTCGATCCGGCGGCGATCCGGCTCGATGACGGTCGCGAGGCGCCGTTCGACTACGCGGAGGGGAAGAGACGCGCCGAGGCTGCGCTCGTGCAGCGCGCGACTTTTCCGGTGGCGGCGGCGCGGCTGTCGATCGTGCTCGGTCCGGATGATCCGACGGGACGGTTTCAGTTTCATGTCGACCGGGTCAGGCGAGACGAGCCCATCGTCGTGCCGCGTTCCTGCGGCCGCCTCAGCTTCGTCAGCGCGGCCGAGGCCGGCCGCTTCGTCGCGTGGCTGGGGCTGCAGGGAAAGACCGGTGCATGGAACGGAGCGTCGGCGCGGCCGCGCAGTGCCGCCGAGATCGTGCAGCGGATCAGTCGCGTCTGCCGACGATCACCGCGAATGCTCGAAGAAGGCGATAAGCGAGATCGCTCACCGTTCTGCTACACCGGAGACGACTGGACGCTGGACGCCGGCAAGGCCCGGCGCGCCGGATTTCGCTTTGGCGGGTTCGCGCAGTGGTTCGACGCGATGGTGCGCGCGTCACCGTCGTCGGCGTGAGCAGCCACCGGTGAGCGCTGCGACGAGCATCAGGGCGGTTCCGGGCTCCGGCACGTACACGCTGCTGTTGAGCAGGGCGTACGAGATCGCGCTCGTCTCGCTGTTGCTCGCGAACACGGCAGCGACGAGCGGCTGGTCCATCCAGCCGGGGTGGCTGTCCTCGATGAAATTGCCGAGGGTGAGCACTTCGCCGGGCAGGTTGGCGACATCACCCTCGAGGAGCAGGTAGAACTCGGTGGATGGCGCCAGGACCGTCTGCCACAGCGCGCCGCCTGCCTGGACCCTTTCGAATCGACCGAGCTGGTCGAGCTGGTTCAGCAGGGCGTCGTCGATCACCTGGGGATTGATGTCGCCGACCGGCGCGAGAAGGACCTGGTCGATCGCCATGGGCTCGGTCGTGTCGTTCGAAAGGAGGATGCTCTTGGTGGTGTACACCGGTGCGTCCGCGGGAGCGAGGCCGTGCGCATCATCCGCACCGCTGCTCCGCGCGGCACCCTGTATCTGCGGCGTCATGAAGGGAATCGTGTTCGCCAGGGCCACGGGCACGAATTGACCGCCGGCTGTGATCGCGCGCGGGTTCGAGACGGTCCAGTCCCAGACGTCCTGCCGGAGCGAGATCTTCGTGCTCTCGCCGTCTGAGATGGAGCCGCTGATCGGGTCGGTCCACTGGTGAAGGATACGCTCCAGGCCGTCGGTGACGCTGGCGTCGAGAAAGTTGTCGTAGTCGGTCATGCGGCGCGGTCCGATGCTGGTCTGGCTGGTCGGGTTCAGGTTATCCGTGCCGAAGGTGTCGACCAGAATGGAAACCACGTCGTCACCGCTCTCGTTGGTGATCTGCCAGTACCGACTGAGCGCGGTGAATCCCAATTGGGGGCTGCCGGTCACGTCGGTGCAGATGTCTCTCAGGAAAATCTGCCCGCCCAGAATGCGCCCGCCCTGCGACGCGTCGCCGGAATCGCGCAACTCACCGGCGGTCACCGGCCCGGAGCCAAGCGTCAGGTTGCAGATGTCGCTCTGGAAGTTCGAGAGGACGATGTCGGCGGCGGTGACGGCGTCGCCGATGAACTGGAAGTAGATCGACCTGCCGTACGCGTAGTCGATCAGCTCCAGCTCATCCTTCGAGACCTTGCGGTTGTACTCGCCGTAGCGGAAGCCAGGCGCCGGCTTGGCGTTCGGGAGGCCCGGGCCGTTGCCCTCGTTGTTCTACACATCTTTGTCTCAGGAGGGGGGGGCTTTGGCCGTCTCGGAGCTGATCAGGTCATGACGATAACCTGCCGACGTATCTGCGGCTTGACCTGCGCGATGAGGCGGTGGCTGGCTGGCTGGGCCCTCCTGACGAATTGGTGCACGCCGATCGCGTGGGCCTTGTCAGCGTCCAACCGTCCTCATTGCCACATCGCGACGATATTCGTGTTATCGACCGATCAGGGCCGATATCAACTCAGCACGTCCTGACGAATTGTTCTCGCCCATCGCTGTTGCCGTTTCCGCGTCGGTACGCGAACCCAGTCAATGGAGTGACTGCGATGGCATTACCATGGGCAATCGATGAGATGAAAGGTGTGGACCTGAAGGACGCGCGGTTGAACCACCGCGTCGTCGAAGTCCTCTCGCGGTGTGGTGGACATCCTACGGCGAGCATTCCACTGGCTTGCGAGGGATATGCTGAGATGGCCGCAACCTACCGATTTTTCGATAACGACAAGGTCAATTTCGACAACGTCATGCAGCCCCACATGGAGGCGACGCGCCGGCGCATGGCCGAGCAATCGACCGTCATTCTTGCGCAGGATACGACAGAGATTGATCTGACCCGACCGCACCAACAAATGGGGGGCGCCGGCCCCTTGGATGGCGGGGCACGGCGTGGACTGTTCTTGCATCCCCTGCACGCTTTTACGCCCGACGGCACGCCATTGGGGACGGTGCGTGCGAAGGTATGGACACGTGACGATAAGGCGCCGATTTCGAAGCCTCGAGAGGCTGAGCGTTTGCGACGGAAGCACACACCGATCGAGGAGAAAGAAAGCCAACGCTGGATCGAAATGATGCGGCAGAGCCATGAAGAGGCGAAACTCGCTCCCGATACGCATTTTGTGTCCGTGGCGGACAGTGAAGCGGACATCTATGAACTTCTGGTGGAGGCCCAGACCGAGCCGCGTCATGCCGACTGGATCGTGCGATCCGGTTATGACCGTGCCTTGGACGACGTCGATCAGAATGAGTCGGAACATGGCGAGCGAACTGACACCACCACGCGTCATCTCCGTAAGCAAGCTCTGGCCAGTGATGTGTTGTTCACCCAGTGCATCAGTGTTCGTGGACGCGAGGCAAAGACCAATTGTGAGGATCACCGCCGTCGACAACCCCGCAAATCACGTCATGCAGAGGTTGAAGTGCGTGCAGCCAGCGTCAAGTTGCGTCCCCCCTGGAGACCCGATCGCAAGTTGCCTCCAATCTCCGTGAACGTCGTGCTGGTCCGAGAGATCAACCCTCCTGCGAATGAACCTCCCGTTGAATGGATGTTGTTGACGAGCCTGCCGATTGACGACGTCGAGCAAGTCCGTCAAGTGATTGAGTATTACTGCGTGAGATGGATGATCGAAGTATTCTTTCGAACACTCAAATCCGGCTGTCGGGTGGAAGAACGGTTATTCGAACACGTTGACCGATTGCTGCCCTGCCTGGCCATCTATCTGATCGTGACGTGGCGAACCTTGCTCGTCTGCCGATTGGGGCGTGAGTTCCCGGACATCAGCTGCGACGCGATCTTCGACCCCGCGGAATGGCAATCCATCTGCCAGGTCATTCGTCGCGAACCGCCCCCCGCCAAGCCACCAAGCTTGAAGGAAATGGTGAGGATGGTGGCTCAGTTGGGCGGGTACGTGAATCGGAAACGGAAAGGCGAGCCGGGACCGCAAACCGTATGGCTCGGGCTTCAACGTCTCCACGACATCGCTCGCTGCTGGGAGATATTCGGCCCGGGGGCCGAATCGGAACACCGACTTGTGTAGAACAACGAGGGCCGTTGCCCTCGTTCATGAGCTCGCCGCCGATCGGCGGCCCGGCGACCGCCTGCCCGCCGGCACCGAGCTGGTAGTTCAGGTTGTACGCGCTGCCAGTATTCGGATTGGTGTTGAACCATAGCGCATCGGGATGGCCGGCGCCCAGGACGTGACCGATCTCATGGGTGGCGAGCGTGCGCAGGTCCCAGAAATCCGTGCTCCCCGTATTCCGGCGATTCCAGTGATAGCTGGCCGCCGCGGACCGGCGTGACGCATCGCCCGATGCGTCCGTCCATTCGTCGAACGCGAGGTGGATCTGCTCCTTCTGCAGCGGATCCGGAAACGCAGCATCGAAGCTCGCGTCGAACGCATAGGTGATCGGATCGAACGGGCCGCCCTTGTCCCAGGACCAGAAGTTGTTTGGCTGGGCGCCCAGGTCGGCCGGCGCCGGGCCGGGCGCGGCGTTCAGGCCGAAGCCGAACGTCAGCGGGGCGTGCCCCAGGAGCGTCAGCAGCGCCACAACGCCTGCCTGCTGCCCGATTCGACGACCAGTCGGTGGTGGGACGCGGTTCGGATTCAACGACATCGCAGTTCTCGCATCAGGTTGGATTTCGTGCGATATACGCTTGCGAATCCCGTACCACTTCGCTTCTGCCCGTTGCCGGCATCCGAAGGGGGACGGTCAGGCGTGACCGCCGGAATCGCTAGCCAATTTCGCATCCAATTCGGTACCTCCGGATCGATTACGTCTATGATGGCCCGCCCCGAACCCGAAATCGGAGCCCGGAACGTGACGCAGAATCGAATTACCGGCGGCATCTGGCCCGCAGTCCTGACCGCGGTCGATGAGGCGGGCACGCCCGACCTGGACGCCATGGATCGGCTCGTCGAACTGTTCGTCGAACAGGAAATGGGCGGGCTCTACCTGCTCGGATCGACGGGGCAGGGGCCGTCACTGTCCATGGAGACCCGCAAGGCGGTGTGCGAGCGCGTCTGCAGGACGAACGACGGCCGCTTGCCCGTGCTCGCGCACATCGGCGCGACCTCGACCTACGACGCGATGGAGCTTGCCCGCCACGCCGAGTCGTGCGGCGCGGATGCGATCAGCGCGGTGCCGCCGATCTACTATCCGGTCGACGCAACGCTGACGTTCCGTCACTACGATCTGATCGGCGGGGCGACGAAGCTGCCGTTCATCCCGTACCACACCGGTTTCAACAACATCGCGCGACCGCCGGCGCGCGAGTACGCCGAACTGATGCGGAACCTGCCGAACTTTGCAGGCATCAAGCTCACTGACTCCAACTTCACGTTCTTCGCGCTGATGCGCCTGTACCTCGGCGACGAGTACGTCCTGTTCTCGGGTTTCGACGAGATCACGGCCCACGCGGTGATGTCCGGCTCCAACGGCGCGATCGGTTCATGGATGAACCTGATCGGTCCGGAAGTCCGGAAGATGGATGCGGCGCTGCGCGGCGGCGACGTCGCGTGCGCCATGCGTTTCACGCGCGTGATGTGCGAGATCGTGGGCGAGATCGTCGACGTCCGGTCAAACTTCTTTCCCTTCCTCCACCAGGGCATGAAGTACCGGTACGGTATCGACGTCGGTCCCGGCCGCGGCGCGATGCATATCAGCACGGTGGTCTATACGGACGACGAAGTGCGCCCGATCCTTGATCGCATCGTCGAGGCCGTGGCGTGACGCCGCGATTATCGGACGGCCACGTGCGTCAGCTGATCCGCCCCTGATTTTCCTGCCATCTGGATTGATCGTCCGGCCTTGCGCTCCTATTCTTCCTGTACGTCCAGAGAGAAGGACGATCTGAGCTGAACAACGTTTCGTTTCAAGGGAGAAATCGAGCCATGAGGGGTGGTGCGATCTGCGCGTCCGCCTGGTGCGGACTCGTTGTCGCTGCGCTCTGCGCACCTTGGAATCCGGCGCCTGCGCAGGCCGTGCCCAGCTTCCAGCAACACGTTCCGGGGCGGACCGCCGTCCGTACGGTCGACGATCTCGATCCCCGGATCACGGTGCTTCTGACACGTCACACGACGTTCGGGAGACCGCCCCTCGAATCGATCATCGGGGCGAAGCGAAAGTTGGACTGGTGGGGCATGCAGCGCTTCGGAACGTTCGACACGATCATCCTCGGTGAGCCGCTCGACCTGGTCGACCAGACCGAGCGCACGGTCGTCGTCTACGACATCCTGCCGCCGGAGCCGGTCGGATCCGTGGCATCCGCGATGCACCTGCAGGCGGATACCTACTTGATCCCGTTCGTGTTCGACGTGACGAATCTCGACGCGATGCTTACGCTTCGATTCGAGCTTCGAGACGAATAGCGGAACTCCGGATTCGGCGATCCTCGATTCAGTCCGCGTCCAGCACCGCGTCCGCGACGCTCAGCCGCTGGCGGTCGTCATTGTGGTGCAGGTCGTGCAGGTGACGTCGGATGCGCATCGTCGCGCGGCGGCAGTAGGACGTGCCGACGCTGAGGTCGCGCTCGATCTGGAGGCGGCTTCCGTCGCCGGTGGCGCGATCGAGCATCGCCTGAATCTTGCTCATCACCGCGGCCATCGCGTACATCTCGATCAGCGACCAGGCAATCCGCTCCTGGACGATCTGGCGATCGAGGATGTGCTCCCGGTGCTTCGCCAGGACGCGCGTGATGCCCCGCGCGAGGCTCCGCGTCAGGCGGGCCAGCGCCTCGCCGTGCACTGCGAGTTTCGGGTGCAGCGACGTGCGCGACGGGCCGATGACCACGGCCCGGAACTTGCGCGACGCGAACGAGCGCAGGCTCGAGAAGTTCTCGAACGGGTGGCGGGCGGCCTTCATCATCTGCTCGAGCTCCTCGCCGACGCCCTTGAGGCCCATCAGCGCCACGAACGAGATCATGACGTCGGTCGCACCCTCGACGATGCGGTTGATTCGGGCGTCGCGAAGCATGCGCTCCAGGCCGTTTTCGCGCATGTATCCGAGTCCGCCATGTAGCTGCACGGCGTCGTCGATCACCCGCCAGCCGATCTCGCTGCAGAACAGCTTGCAGATCGCCGTCTCCAGCATGATGTCCTTCTCCTTGCGGTCGACGAGCCCTGCCGTCAGGTAGGTCACGGCGTCCATGGCGTAGGTCAGCTCCGCCATCCGCGCGACCTTCTGCTTGACGAGGTGGAACTCGCTGAGGCTCCGGTCGAACTGTCGGCGCGTCCGGACGTGCTCGACGGCCATCTCCAGCGCGGCCTTGGCGCCGCCGACGCAGCCGGCGCTCAGCGTGCAGCGACCGTAGCTGAGCACGGTCAGCGCCACGCGCAGGCCGCGACCGAGCTCGCCGAGGATCTGGTCGTCGGGAACCGCCATGTCCGTGAACTTCAGCGTCGCCTGCCAGGTGCCGCGGATGCCGCACTTGCTGCTATTGGGGGAGACGACCTCGAAGCCCGGCGTGTCGGGCGTGACGAGAAACGCCGTCACCTTGTCCTTGATCTTGCCGTTCTTCTCGACGGGCGTCCGCGCCATCACGGTCATCATGCCGGCGATCGCGCCGTTGGTGATGTACTTCTTGTCGCCGTTGAGCACCCAGTGGCGACCGTCGGCGCTGCGGTGAGCCACGGTCTGGACGTTCGCCGCGTCGGATCCCGCGTTGGGCTCGGTCAGCGCGAAGGCTGCGAGCTTGCGCCCGGCGGCGAGGTCCGGAAGGAATCGCTGCTGCTGCGCCTCGGTGCCGTTGAGGACGAGCGCCTTGAGACCGATCGACTGGTGAGCGCCGATCAGCACCGCCGTGGAGGAGCAGGTGCGCGCGACGTGCTCGAGCACCTTGCAGTAGGACGTGTGGGTGAAGCCGCCCCCGCCGAAACGCTCGGGTACGGTCATGCCGAGCACGCCGAGATCGCCGAGGCCCCGGATGACGTGATCCGCGATGCGCTCCTCGGCGTCGATCGCGTCCGCGTCGACGTGCTCGTCCAGGAACGGCTGGAGCCGACTCAGCATGTTCTCGGTGCGCGTGTACTGCTCGGGGTCGTGGCCGGGGTAGGGCATGACCCTGTCCAGCCGAAGCTGACCGAAGCAGAGCGAACGGACGAAACCGAGATCGTCGTTCTGTCCGGTCTCCATCAGGTCCTTGGCCTTTTCGAACTGTTCCTGGTCGCGTTTGGCGAGCTGTACCATGTTGCACCCCGTGCTGGGAAAGGGTTAATAGTTAGTAGTTAATGGTTAATCGTTAATCGTTACTCGTGAATCGTCAGTGGTTGGCGGTAATGGTTTTCGATCTTGAGGTCTGGTCCGCCGTCGTCGCGGCGTCGCCGCCGGTCACCAGCGACTGCATCGGCAGGTGCGCGTCGGCGGCGCGGCGCAGCGCTCCGATCGGCTGGAAGCGACCCACCGGGTCGTCGTGACGACGGGACAGCTCGGTCATCCTGGCGACCACCTGGTCGAGTCCGATCGTGTCGGCGTAATGCGCGAGGCCGCCGCGGAACGGCGCCAGGCCCAGGCCCAGCACGGTCGCGAGATCGATCGTGTCGCTGTGGTCGACGATGCCTTCGACGAGCGAGCGCGCCGCTTCGTTGATCATGGGCATCATGAGCCGGTCCACCGTGTCGTCGTCGACGGTCGCCGACGATTGATGATCGGCGGTTCGGATCAGGGCGTTGATGAGCTGCTCGTTCGGGCGCGGCTTGCGGCGCTTTCGGGTCGGGTAGACGTAGAACCCGCGTCCTCCCTTGCGCCCGGTGGCGCCCTGCTCGATGGCGTCGGCCAGTACGGAGACGCCCTCGGGCACGTGGATGTGCGACCCGACGGCTTCCTTGAGCGAGCGCAGGACGTACATCGACACGTCGAGGCCGATCTGGTCGATCAGCTCGAACGGTCCCATCGGCATGCCCCACTGCTTCATGGTCCGGTCGATCGTCGCGATGCGCTCGACCGGTCCCTCGGTCGCCATGACCAGCGCCTCGGCGAGGTATGGAATCAGGACGCGATTGACGAGGAAGCCCGGTCCGTCACCGACGGTGATCGCGGTCTTGCCGAGCTTCTGCGCGAGCTGCAGGGCGGTGGCCAGGCTGGCGTCGTCGCTTTCCGGGCCGCGCACGATCTCGACCAGCGGCATCTTCGCGACGGGATTGAAAAAGTGCATGCCGACGACGCGGCCCCGATGCGTGGCCGCCGTCGCCAGGTCGCCGATACGGAAAGAGCTCGTGTTCGACGCGAGCACCGCGCCGGGAGTCGCGGCGCCGGGACCGGCGTCAAGCAGCCCGAAGATGCGTCGCTTCAGCTCGATGTTCTCGCTGACCGCCTCGATGACGAGATCGACGTGCCGCAGTCCGGACGCGGTCGATTCGAGACCGTTGATCGTTGCGGGACAGATCCGGTGCATCGCCTGCCGTGACTCGAGCGGCGACATCTTCTTGGAGCGGACATCCTGATCGAGCTGCTTGCGTACGCGATTGAGCGCCGCGGACAAGGCGGCCTCGTTGACGTCGAAGAGGCGCACCGCCAGCCCGGCTCGCGCGAGCGCGTGCACGATCCCGGCCCCCATGACGCCGCCGCCGATGACCGCCGCCGTCTCGACGTCGGCCGGTTTCGTGTCCAGCGTCGCCCACGACGAGCGCTTCGCGTCCTGTCGCAGAAAGAACAGCCGCATCAGGTTCCGGCATGCCTCGGTGTCGACGAGGCGCGTCACGGCGGCGCGCTCGGCGTCGAGGCCCGCCTGGTGGCCCACGCGGCACGCCGTCTCCGCCGCACGGATGAGCTCACCGGCGGCAGGGTAGTTGCCGAAGGTCTTCTCGTGCGCCTGCCGCTCGGCCGAGCGGCAGACAAGACGTCGAAGGGGCGGAAGCGTCATGACGATCCGGTCAAGTCGTGACGGCTGTCGACGCGGCGGCGACTTGCGCAGCAGTCGGCGTGCGGCGGTCAGCAGCGCTTCGGGGCGCACGACCTCGTCGATCAGCCCCGCCTTCATGGCGCGGCGGGGCGGCATCACCCGGCCGGTCAGCAGTCCGGGCAGCGACCGCATGAGGCCGTGCTGCAGCGTCAGCCGCGTCGTGCCGCCCCAGGCCGGAAGGATGCCCAGCGATATCTCGGGCAGACCGATGCTGATGCGCCCGTGGTCGGACGCGACCCGCCAGTCGCACGCGAGGGCCAGCTCGCATCCGCCGCCGAGGCACGTGCCGTTGATCGCCGCGACGGTCGTGATCGGCAGGCGCGCGATGCGCTCGAAAGCCTTCTGGCCGCGCTCGAGGAACGGTTCGAGGTCGCCTCGGTCGAGCTTGCTGATCTCGAAGAGATCCACGCCGGCGATGAAGTTCCCGGGTTTGCCGGACGCGAAGATGACGCCGTTGATCGCGCCGTCCCGCCCTTCGAGCTGGTCGAGAACCGCCTCCAGGTCGTTGAACGTCGTCGATCCGAGCGTATTGGTCGAGCGCTCCGGGTCGTCGAAGCGCACGATCATGATGCCGTCGGCGTCTTGTTCGATCTGCAGGTGCGTGAGCTCGTTCATCATTTACCTTCTTTCCAGGAGCAGCGCGCTGCCCTGTCCGCCGGCGGCGCACAGGCTCGCGATGCCGAGGCGGACGTGGCGCCGCCGCATCTCCGTAAGCAGGTTCAGCGCGATCCGAGTGCCGCTGGCGCCAACCGGGTGACCCATCGCGATGGCGCCGCCGTTGACGTTGAGGCAATCGGGATCGATACGGCCCACGGCGCTGCTGCGCCCGAGCTCGTCCCGGCAGAACCGGTCGCTGGCCAGCGCCTCGACGCAGGCAAGCACCTGTGCGGCGAACGCTTCGTTGATTTCAAAGAGGCCGATCTCGTCCAGCTCGAAGCCGGTCGTGTGCAGGAGCCGACTGATCGCGAACACCGGACCGAGGCCCATGCGGGACGGATCGAGCGCCTCGGTCGTGTAGGCCCGCACGTACCCCATGACCTCGTGGCCTTCCGCCCGGGCACGTTGCCCGTTCATGACGATGACGGCCGCGGCGCCGTCGGTGATCTGGCAGGCGTTGCCGACGGTGACGGTGCCGTCACGACGATCGAACAGCGGCCTGAGCTTCGCGAGCGCCTCGGAGGACTGCTCGCCGCGGACGCCGTTGTCCGCGGTCACCGGCTTGTGCTTTCGGCCCGCGTAGACCGGGATGATCTGGTCGTCGAACCGTCCCGAGGCCGCGGCGTCGGCGGATCGCTGGTGCGACCGCAATGCGAAACCGTCCTGGTCGGCGCGGCTGATGGCGAACTCGTGGGCCAGCACCTCGGCGGTGCGCCCCATGATCATCCCGCACAGCGGGTCGGTCAGTCCCTGCTCGAGCGCCGCGACCGGTTTGAAGTGCCGCGGCCGGAACGAGGCGAGCGCGGCGAGCTTCTGGCCCGCGGTGCGCGCCTTCATCATCGACTGCACTGGCCCGAGCGTCTCGATCGGGAACAGCAGGGGCACGTTGCTCATGGACTCGGCGCCGGCGGCAAGCACGACGGCGGCCCGCCCATTGTGAACGTCCGACGCGGCCTGGGCGATCGATTCGAGACCCGAAGCGCAGTTGCGCTGCACCGTCATCGCAGGCACCGAGGTCGTGACACCCGCCTGCATCGCGGCGACACGCGCGGGGTTCGCGGCGTCGGCAGGCATCACGACGTTACCGAGCACGACCTGGTCGAGATCGCGCGGGTTCACGCCGGCCCGGTAGATCGTCTCCTGCATCACGCGCCGTGCGAGATCGACCATGCTGGCGTCGCGCAGTTCGCTGCCGGCACGGCTGAAGGGCGTCCGCGCGCCGGCGATGACGGCGATGCTTCCGTTGTCAGTGCTCCATGCGACCATCAGGCGTTCACTCCGCTTCTCGGCCGCGCCGATCGGTGTCGGGCGGCGGGGTGCTCATTGAGGATCAGACGTATCTTCCGCCGCCTGCGGCGCCGCGTTCTCTTGCGGCGTGGCACCGTCACGCGGCGCGCCCGGCTGCAGGCGGAACTTCTGGAGCTTGCCGAGCGCCGTGCGCGGCAGCTCGTCGACGAATTCGAAGTGCGTCGGCACCTCGTAGGGCGCCAGGTGCAGGCGGCAGTAGTGCCGCAACTCGGCGATCAGCGTGTCGATGTCCCCGATCGGTTGCTCGAGCACGATGATGGCCGCCACGGCTTGCGACTTCACGGCGTCTTCGCGGCCGACGACGGCGCAGTCGCGGATGCGCGGCTCGCGATTGAGCACGACCTCGACCTTGCGCGGGTAAACCTTGAGGCCACCGCAGTTGATCATGTCCTTGAGGCGGTCGACGATGAACGTGTAGCCGTCCTCGTCGATGCGCGCGATGTCGCCGGTCGCCAGCCAAGGCCTTCCCTGGTCATCGACGCTCAGCACGCACCCTGTCTCCTCCGGATTCTCGAAATAGCCGTCCATGATCTGGGGGCCCGTGATGAGCATGTGGCCCGGCGCGCCGGGCTCGGCCGGCTGGTCCGGGTCGGCAAGGTCGACGAGACGGACGTCCGTGTCGGCCAGCGGCTTGCCGATCGATCCGGGGCGCGGCGCGTCCACCGGGTTGGCGTGCGTGACCGGCGACGCTTCGGTGAGACCGTAGCCCTGGACGATGCGGACGCCAGTGAGCCGCTCGAAACGGTGACTGGTCTCCACGCCGAGCGGCGCGGCGCCGCTGGTGACGGTGGCGTCGTTCACCACGTCGAGCACTTCCTGGCGCGCCCGGTCCTCGAGCGCCTGGCAGATCGGCTCGATGATCGCCGGCGCGAGCGGAAGAATCGTGGGTTGGTGGCGGACGATGGCGTCCAGCAGCACGGAAATCCGGAACCGCGTGATCGGGATCATCGTGGCCGCGTTGAACACGGCCGTCACGAGGCAGGTCGAGAGCCCGTAGACGTGGAACATCGGCAGAATGCCGAGCATGCGCTCCTGGCCGGCGCGCGGTCGCTGGTGGTTCGTCAGCTGCATCGCGTTCGCCATCAGGTTGGCGTGCGTGAGCTGGGCGACCTTGAGCACGCCCGTCGTGCCGCCGGTGGGCTGCAGCACCGCGGTCGACGCGGGTGCCGGCGCGACGGTCGGCGGCCGGGGCGGCGACGCGTCCATCAGTTCGCTCAGGCGGCGCCCGTGGCTCGTCAGTCCGTTGCGCGGGCGGCTCTGGGCGAGCTTGGCCTGGTAGCCGAGCTTCTTCCACACGGTCTGGTAGCGCTTGAGCGAAATCCACAGCCATTCGAGCCGATCGTCGTCTTCGTCGCAGCCGTGCACGTCACTCAGGATTTCGGCCTGGAGGTCGAGGGCGATGACGAGCTTCGGGCGCGTCATCTCGAAGATGCGCTTGAGATCGTCGACGCCGACCAGGGGTCCGGCGTTGACCACGACCGCCGCGAGCTTCGAGACGGCGAAGAAGGCGGTGATGAACTCGGGGCAGTTCGGAAGCGTCATGAGCACGCGGTCACCGCGGCGGATTCCGAGCGACGCGAGTCCGCCGGCAAGTCGGTTTACGGCAGTGCGCAGCTCCCGGTAGCTCCACTGGCTCTCGGCGTAGACGATGGCCGGCACGTCGCCGAACCGGTCGGCGGACTGATCGAGAAGCTGGCCGAGCGACGTCCCGGGGTATCGCAGGACGTGCGGTTCGTGCCGGATCCCGTTCGAGCGCGCGATCGCGCCAGGCACCGTGTCGGGCCGGTCTGCTTCCGTCTTCGCCGTCTTGTTCCTCCAGAGCACCATGATTCAATGCCTTCGTGTGGAAACCGGTTCGCTCGTCACGCTTTCGCGGTCCCGCTGCGTCGGATCCGCGGCGGGGCCGTCGTCTTCGAGAAAGGAGATGATCATCGGGAGCACGCGCTGCGGGCACTCGGTCAGCGGGTTGTGCCCGGCGTCCTCGAGCAGGACAAACGCGCTGTCGTCGATCATGTCGGCCATCCGCCGGCCGTAGCAGTGGGGGATCAGCGGGTCGAACTCACCGCAAATCACCAGGGCGGGCGCCTGGATGCGATATTCCCGCGGATCCATGTAGCTGTCGGACAGGGCGCGCAACTGTCGCCCGAACGTGCGCGCGGGGACGCGGTTGGCCATCGCATGGCGAACGTTCTCGTCGATCCGGTTGGGCTCGGCATCGAGGTAGGGCGGTCCGGCGGTGAGCACCTCCATCATGCGGAAGAACGCCGGGCGCGGGAACCGGCGCAGCGTCTGGCCCATGAGCTTGAGCATCTCGCGCAGGTACGGTGTGAAATGCTGCGCGCAGGACATGAGCACGAGTCGATCGACGCGGTCGGGGAAGTCGATGACGAACTGCTGGGCGATGATGCCGCCGAGCGACACACCCATCACGTGCACGCGGTCGACCTGAAGATGATCAAGCAGCTCGATGAGGTCGCTGCTGTAGTCGCGAGTGCCTCGCGCGTATCGGCGCGGAATCGATCGGCCGATGTCGCGGTTGTCGACCGAGATGACGCTGTAGTGCTCCGAGAGGGTCGGGGTGATCCCGTTCCACGAATCGATCGTGCGACCGAGGCCCGCAACGAGCAGCAACGGCGCGCCGCTTCCCTGCACTCGGTAATGACATCGCACGTCGGTGAGTTCTGCGTAGGCCATCGCGTTCTCTCTTCTGCCGTTAATACGTTCGGCAGCTCGCATGCGATCGCTGCGTGATATCGCGCAATGCCGTCCCCTGTATGGATCGACCAGCGCGCTCCGCGCTACCTCCACCGAACAAATTCTTTCCTGCACACCCTGGCGGACCGGCGCCCGGCCTGAACGCGTCTGAGCGCGGAGAAACCGCGTTTTTCAGCCCGCGAAACGGAGCACGTCACCGGTTAATAAGAAATTCTATATACCGTGCAGACCACGGATCAAGGCGAAAATCACGACTTTGCGTCGTTTTTCAAACTGCGCCGGTTGTTGTGAACAGATGCGGGTCGATACACGTAGGCGATCTAGGAAGAACGTGCGGTCCAGGACCGCGGCGAGATGGGCGTCCCGTCACCGGGACGCTCGGTTTATTGGTCACGGGGTTCATGGGACGAGATGCTGTTTACACGGTCAGCCCGCCGTCCACGTTGATCGTCTGCCCCGTCACGAACCCGGCTTCATCCGATGCGAGGTAAAGCGCCGCGGCGGCGATCTCCTCCGGCTTGCCGAGACGGCCCATGGGTTGGCGCTCGATGAACATCTTGCGCGCGGCTTCGGGGTCGTCGAAGGACTGGATGCGCCCTTCGAGCGAAGGCGTGAGCGTCGTGCCCGGGTTGATGCAGTTGACGCGGATGTTCTCGCGGATGTAGTCCATCGCCATGGCCTTGGTCATCGCCATGACGGCGCCCTTGGACGTGCTGTAACCGAACCGGTCCTTTAGGCCCTTGACCGCGGCGACCGAGGCGTTGTGGATGATCACGCCGCCGCCTTGCTCGAGCATCTGCTGCACGGCGAACTTCGACACCAGGAAGACGCCGCGGACGTTGACCGCCATCATTCGGTCGAAGTCCTCGATTTCCGTCGTCTCGGCGCGACCGCCGACGACGATGCCCGCGTTGTTGAACAGGATGTCCAGACGGCCGAACTGCTCGACCGTCCGATCGACCATCGCCTTCGCCTCGTCGGCATCCTCGACGCGGCCCCGGATGAAGATGGCCTCGCCGCCGTCGTTGCGGATGGCGTCCGCGACGGCCTGGCCGCGCTCGCTCGCTCCGTTGACGGCGACCTTCGCGCCGTGACGCGCGTAGAGCAGTGCGGTCGATTCGCCGATTCCGGCGCTGGCGCCGGTGATGAGTGCGGACTTGCCTTCGAGCGTCATGGGTCGGTACCTCGTCTGAGCTTGACACGCGGTGCGCGCACGGAGCGGATCGGGGAGCAGGGAGCGAGGTGCGCGCCTGTGTTGTCAGATTTCCTTCATGGATTCCTGAACGGCCGCCACCGTCTTTTCGAGCTCCGCGTCGCCATGCACCGCCCCGACGTACCAGCGGGCGTCGGGGAGCAGCTGGATGCCGCGCTCCAGCATCGCCGCGCGGAATTTCCGGTAGGTCTCGTGGTCGGCGCGGAGCGTTTCGGCGTAGTTGCTCGGCGCCGCGTCGACACCCCAGTGCACGGAGAAGACGGTGCCGGCGCCGCTCGTGACGATCCTGTGTCCGCGGTCGGTCGCGGCCTTCTCGATCGTTTCACGAATCGTGTGGCCGTGCCGGTGCATCCGGTCGTACAGTCCCGGCTCGCGCAACGTCGAGATCGTGGCCGTAGCGGCGGCCACGCCGATGGAGTTGCCGTTGTAGGTGCCGGCATGGATCGTCCGTCCGTCGCGCAGCACGTCGAACAGTTCGCGCCGTCCGCCGACGGCGGACATCGAGAACCCGCCCGCGAGCGCCTTGGCATAGGTCGAAAGGTCGGGCGTGAGGCCGAAGTACTCCCGCGCGCCGCCGAGCGCGAGGCGGAAACCGGTGATGACCTCGTCGAAGATCGAGAGGGCGCCGTGCTCTTGACACAGCTCGATGATACCTTCGAGAAAGCCGTCGACCGGCATGCAGGATCCGCAGTTGGCGAGAATCGGCTCCGCGAGCACGCATGCGATCCGGTCGGGATGGTCGGCGAACGCCTTCTCCAGAGCGGGCAGGTCGTTCCACGGGACGACGAGGGTGTCCTCGAACTCGTGCCCGGGCTGGCCGCCGCAGCTTGCCGCGGGGCGACCCATCTCGTTCTCGTCGGGGTGACAGCTCACCAGGACGTTGTTGAACCAGCCGTGGTAGTGGCCCTCGAACTTGACGAACCTGTTGCGGCCGGTGAAGGCGCGGGCAATGCGCAGCGCGGCCTGGACGGCTTCGCTGCCCGTGTTCGACAGGATGACCTGGTCGACGCCGGGCAGGACCTCGACCATCAGCTCGGCAAGCTCGAACTCGCCCGCGTGCTGGGCGCCTAGCGTGTAGCTGCGGGCGACCTGCTCGGTGACGGCGCGGTTCAGCGCAGGGTGGTTCGAGCCGAGGATCAGCGGACCCCATGCGAGCGTGTAATCGAGCAGCTCGTGACCGTCGACGTCGTAGTAGTAGGGGCCGTCCGCTCGCTCGTAGTAGAGCGGGACGGGCGTGACGGCGCGGCGGAATCCCGTCGCAACGCCCATCGCGAGGGACGTGCAAGCACGGTCGTACATCGCTTTCGAGTTGGTGTCGTCAAACATGGCGCGAGTGTCGAGGCGTGACTGGCGCGTGTCAAGTGTCGCCGGGAGGGTTCAGGGTTCGGGGTTCAGGGTTCAGGAGGAGACTCGCCGCTGCGCGGCGAGGGCTTTGCGCGCGATCGGATGCATGGCCTTCGGCCTGATGCGGGTTAGGCCCGATGCAGGATGCGACTTCTGAACCCTGAACCCTGAACCCTGAACCCTGACCGCCTCGGCCGCACCCCTCATCGCACCCCGGGCTCAGTCGTACCGGAACACGCCTTTGCGCCAAGCGTAGGCGAAGGCGATGACGCTCGTGAGGATAAAGAACAGCACGCGACCGAGGAAGAGCGGGGCGAGGTCGCTGTCGGCGCCGAGGCTGCGGAAGACCATGGCCCACGGGTAGAGGAACACGATCTCCACGTCGAACAGGAGAAACGTCATCGCCACGACGTAGAAACGCACGTTGAACCGGCGGCGCGTGTCGCCGATCGGGTTCATCCCCGACTCGTAGGTCGTGCCCTTGACCGGTCCTTCGCGGCGCGGACCGAGCAGCGTCGTCGCGATGAGGTTGCCGACGCCGAACAGGATGGCCATGGCCAGCAGTACCACCACGGGTCCGTAGTGACTGAAGCTGTCGGCGAGAACGGGCATGGGCGGACAGTGTATACCATCACGGCGAAGGGGTCACGAAGGTCTTCCTTCCGGGGTCAGGGTGGGGCAACAACGCTCGGCGGACCCGATTCGCGACCATCTTTATTGTGGCTTTTCGTGGCTTTTCGTAGCTCTTCGTGGCCTTTCATGAATCGTCTCGATGTCCGCGGAGCGCGGGTGACGCTCTTATGGCAAACACTGTATCAACGGTGACGTTTATACTTTCGCCGAATGAATACACCGACTCAGCACACCACCGACTGGCACGAGCAGCACGCCGAAACCGGCTTCTATCCGCCGGTCACCTATCTCCTCATCGACGACCTGTATGTCGACCGCATGCAGGGCGTGCACCGCGTGCTCAACCGCCCGCAGCGCCTTGACGAGCCCGTGCTCCAGCGCGATCGGCCGTGGGAGGTCGGCACCCACATGTGGTTTCTGCCCGGGTCGTCTTTTTACGATCCGGATGAGAAGGTCTTCAAGCTCTACTACCTGGCCCATGACCCCGGCTTCAGGCAGGCGCACCCGGAACTGAGGTGGGAACACCGTGTGGCTTACGCCGTCTCGTCCGACTGCCGGCATTGGCAGAAGCCGGAGCTTGGCCTGGTGCCATGGCAGGGATCGAAGGCCAACAACCTGATCGCGATGCCTTATCCCGCCGGCGGCGCGCCGATGGAGAATGTATTCAAGAATCCCCTGGACGAAGGACCCGAGCGCCGGTATGTCGCGCTGGGCATGGAGCGGCACCTCAAGCAACCCGGCGAGCGCAGCGTCGTCTTTCCGGGCGGGCCGAAAGAGCACGAGAATCCATTGGCGAGCGGATTGTTCCTATACGACTCCCCGGACGGCCTCACCTGGACGCGGCGACCCGGGAAGCAGTTGAGCAGCGCGATCGTGATGGACGGATTGAACATTCACGGATTCGATGAGGATCTAC
>NYZC01000011.1 GCA_002686995.1 Phycisphaeraceae bacterium
GGACCTCCAGGTCCGCTCCGGGTCCGGATCCGGCGGCGCCGTCAGAGCGGACCTGGAGGTCCGCGCTCCCATCCAGAGCAGATTGCTTCATGCGGCCTGGAGGTCCGCGCTCCCGTCAGAGCAGCGTGCTTCACCGAGATCAGAGTACGCGGCGGAAGATGCGGTAACTTCGGTACTTCCGGGCGCCGACGCGGGTCAGGGTGTTGGCCATCGGCTTGTTGGTTTCGAGGATCCAGGAGCACTCGGCTCCGTGGATGTCGTGCTCGAAGCCCTGCTTGACGATGTTGGCGTAGAGGCCGGAGTCGAGCCCGAGGTGTTGGTGCTCCTTGCGGACCCCCATGAGCAGGACCCGCATCGCGTCGAGCCGGCGTTTCGCGCGCAGGAGCTTGAGCCAACCGAAGGGGAGGAGGCGGCCCTTCAGCTCGATGAGGATACGGTTGTAGTCCGGCAGGCCGATCCAGAATCCGATCTCGCGACCTTCGCGGACCAGGAAGCTGCCGAGACCCGGGTGGACGCCCTGCTTGAGCTCCTTCGCGAGGGCGTCGAATTCGCGCTGCGAGAGCGGGACGAACCCCCAGTTCTCCGACCAGGCGTCGTTGAAGATGTCCATGACGAGGCGCACCTCGTCTTCGAACCGGGACATGTCGAGGAGTCGGGTCGTGACCTGATTGCGGGCGAGGATGCGCCCGGACAGCCGGTCCCAGCGGTCCAGGTCGATGATCTCGCGATCGAGCCAGAACGCGTCGAGGTCCATCTCCTTCCGGAACCCGTGGGCCTCGACGTGGTCCGCGTACCAGAGCGGGTTGTGGGGCATCATCAGCACTGGAGGGCCGGGCTCCCCGGTGACGAGGAGACCGGACTCGTAGTTCAGCGACGGGCTGGTTGGACCCCGGAGCGAGTCGAGGTCCCGCTCTCGCGCCCACGCGGCGACCTGGTCGAAGAGCGCGCGGGACACGTCGCGGTCGTCGATCGTCTCGAAGAAGCCGAAGAACGCTCCGCGTTCGTTCTTCTGCTCGTTGTGGGTGCGGTTCTCGATCGCCGCGATGCGACCCACGACCTCGCCGCCGCGCCGGGCGAGGTAGAACGCGATTTCGCCGTTCTCGTAGTACGGGTGTCGCCCGGAGAGGAACGCCTTGACGTCGAGGTTCAGCGGCGCGACCCAGTGCGGGTCATCGGCGTAGAGACGATGCGGGAGGAGCCGAAACGTCCGGCGGTCAGACCGGGTGCGTACGAGCTCGACGACGACGTCGTCCGCCATCGTCCATGGTCCTCCGTGGAATCAGGCGCCGCCGGCCAGCGCGAGCGCCGGCGCCTCTCGCACGGCCCGGAGCTCTGAGAAAACCGCGAGTACGCGGGCGATCTCGTCGTCCGTGTGGGACGCCATGTAGGACGTGCGAATCAGGCCCTTGCCGGCGGGGGTTCCCGGCGCGACGACGGGGTTCGCGAAGATGCCGCGGTCGTCGAGCATCTTCCAGAACGCGAACGTGTCCTCGTCACTGCCGATCAGAACGGGCACGATGGCGGTTTCGGACCCCATCGTGTCGTAGCCCATGTCGTTGAGCGTGCACCGCACGTGAGTGACGATCCGGTTGAGCGTCTCCACCCGCCACGGCTCCTCCTCGATGATCTGGAGGGCGGCCATGGCGGCTGCGGTGTTAGCGGGCGTCGGGCTCGCGGAGAAGATGAGTGCGCGGGCGTGGTGTTTGATGAAGTTGACGACGTTCGCGCTGCCGGCGATGAAGCCGCCGATGCTCGCGAGCGACTTGGAGAACGTGCCCATGACGAGATCGACGCCGCTGTCCGGATCGCCGAGCATGCCGAAGTGGTCGAGGGTGCCGCGACCGCTGGGACCGATCATCCCAATGCCATGGGCATCGTCGACCATGACGCGGGCGCCGTACTTGCGGGCCAGTCTCACGACCGAGGGGAGGTCCGTGATCGTGCCGTTCATCGAGAACACGCCGTCGACGACGATGAGCTTGCCCGCGCTGTCCGGGCAGTCGCGGAGCAACCGCTCCAGGTCGTCCATGTCGTCGTGGCGGAATTTGCGGGTCTGCCCGAACGCGAGCCGGCATCCATCGATGATGGACGCGTGGTTCTCACGGTCGCAGAGGATGACATCGCTCTTGCCCACGAGGGCCGAGAGGACCCCCAGGTTGACCATGAACCCCGTGGAGAAGACGCAGGACGCCTCCATGTTCATGAACCGGGCCAGCCGCTCCTCGAGCTCCTCGTGGAGCTCCAGCGTGCCGTTCAGGAACCGGGAGCCGGTGCAGGACGTCCCGAAACGGCTGGTTGCTTCCTTGGCTGCTTCCACCACCCGGGCATCGTGAGTGAGCCCCAGATAGTTGTTCGAGCCCACCATGACGACCCGGCGACCGCCAACGGTGGCCGATGTGCAGTCATGATCCCCGATCGCGCGGAAATAGGGATACATCCCCGCTTCCATCAACTCCCGGGCTCGATGGAAGCTTTGGCACTTGTCGAACAGGTCCACAGCTTTCCTTCCCTCGCCTCGAAGAGGTTACCGGCCTCACGGCGTCCTCCAGAAGCAACCACTCACGCACCGAAGCCCATGAGCGGCGTCACTTTAGCAGCCGCTCCAGCAGAGAGGCAACGACACCTTGGCGCGCTGCGCGGAGATTCTTAACACCTTGTGGCATACGGAGAAGAGCCAGATCGTCGGCCTGAACTCTTGAAGATCCTCGTGACGGGTGCCAGCGGCTTCATCGGCCGCCATGTCGTGCAGAGCGTTCGGGAACACGGCCAGGAGCCGATTCCCCTCGTCCGCCGGGGTTCCGACATCCGGGGGCTGGGGGTCGAGCCAGAGGGGCTCCGGTACGCCGACCTGCGCGATCCGGATGCTCTGGAGGCCGCCGTTCAGGGGGTGGACGCCGTCATCCATCTGGGTGGTCTCACCCGGGCCAAGACCCTGAAGGCCTTCCGGGAGGTCAACGCTCGGGGGGTGGAGCGGCTGATCGTTGCATGCCGGCGAGCGGCGCCGGACCTGCGGCGGTTCGTGCTGGTGTCCAGTATCGCTGCCGCGGGGCCCGGCACACCCGACCGGCCGCGCCGCGAAATCGACCCATGCGAGCCGGTGACGCCCTATGGCCGGTCGAAGCTCGAGGGCGAGCAGGCGCTCCGCGAGGGAGCCGGCGATCTGCCGTGGACCATCGTGCGTCCGCCCATCGTCTACGGGCCGGGAGAACGTGACGTCCTCACGCTCTTTCGGATGTGTCTCAAGGGCCTCGTCCCGGTCGTCGGGTTTCGCGACCAGCACTACTCGATCGTGTACGGGCCGGACCTCGCGGACGCGCTGCTCGACCTGGGACTCCACGACGACACGACGGGGCAGACCTATTTCGTCGCCGAGCCACGGAGCTACACCTATCGTGAGCTGGTCGGAGTGATCGGCGAAGCCGTGGGCCGAGTCCCGCGTCGGCCGCGTGTCCCGCGCCTCCTCGTGCGTCTCCTCGCGGCCGGAGGGACCATGGCCCAGGGGTTGCGTCGTCGGCCGCCCTTCCTGACGTTGGCCAAGCTCCCGGAGGTCCTCGCGGACGGATGGGTCTGCACGAGCGACACCGCGCGCGCGCTGGTGCCCGACGTTGCCGGGACGTCGCTCGCCGAAGGGGCTGGCAAGACCGCTGCGTGGTACCGGGAGCAGGGCTGGCTCTGACCTCCTCCCTGATTCCTGGGAATCCTGTCCCTCGATCTGACTGCTCGTCCCAGGCGCCATGGTTTCGGCGCCAGCCGTTGGGGTGGCAATCCTGATGCCCGTGGAGGCCTTCGCCACACCGGATCGACTCTCGTCAGATCAGGCTCGCATCAGATCTGGCATCTGAATCCGTTCCACCGGTCGAACATCCGGTCGGGCACCTCACCTTTGGGACTAGCATGCACCGAATCACCGTAGGCGGAGCGTGCGCCCTGCTGCTTCTCGTTGGGTCCCTTCGGGCTCAAAGTGGAGGCAACGGCGGCGCCGGGAATCTCACGTCCGAGCCCTTCGTGCTCGGGAGCACGGCCAACGTCGCGATCACCGGACCCGCGGGCGCTGGGTATGGACTGTGGATCAGTGACAACGTGGCGCCGGTGCTCCTGCCGGGGCAGTCCTCCATGCCGGGGGCGGGGACGCAACCGGTGCCGCACAGCCCGAAGCATGGGTCTACTATCCGAATCCGTGATTCTGGCGTATAGAAAAGGCCCGTTCCTTCTCGCTGCGACAGGATCTGCATGAGGGATCTCTCCGCGATCGTCGTCACCCTGGGCGACGATCCGCGCGTCCACCAATGCCTCGAGGCGCTGGCCGCGGCCTGGCCGTCGGCGCACCTGCAGCTGGTGCTCGTCGAGAACGGGGCGCAAGGCCCCGCGCCCCCGCTCCCGATCGAGCCGGCCGTGCGGCTACGCCGCGCCGCGAACCCGGGTTTCGCGCAAGCGGTCAACGAGGGTCTGGCCGTCTCGACGGGAGACCTCATCCTGACGCTGAACCCCGACGCCCGCGTCGAGGCCGATGCCGTGGCGACCGCGGTCCGGACCCTCGATGGTGAGTCCGGGGCCGGGGCCGTGGCGTTCCGCCTCGTCCGGCCGGGTGCGACGCTCCTGGACTCGGCCGGCATCCGGCTCGGCCTCATCCGCCGAGCGCGGGACCGGGGCATGGGGCAGCCGGCGTCCGGGCAGTTTCTGGAGCGGGCGGACGTTGATGCCGCTTGCATGGCCTGCGCGCTGTTCGACCCCGCCGCGCTTCACGACGCCCGGGACGGCGCGGGGGAGATCCTCGATAGCCGCTACTTCGCCTACAAGGAGGACGTGGACCTGGGGTGGCGGCTGCGGCGGGCCGGATACCGGATCGTGTACGAGCCGGCCGCCGTAGCTGAGCACCAGCGCGGATGGCGGGAGGGTGAGCGGAAGGCGATTCCGCGGCGGTTGCGGGTTCTGAGCCTGCGAAACCGCTGGTTCACGATTCTCAAGAACGAGTCTCCTTTGAGTCTGTTCCTCCGGATGGCACTGTATGTACCGACGGAGTGTGGGCTGCTGGCCTGGCTGGCGATCACGGAGCCGGGCGTGCTGAGGGCCTACCCCCGGATACTCGCGGGTTTTTGGGAGACGATGCGGAGAAGGAAGCTCCGGGCGGATCTGGGATGACGACGTTCACCGACAACTCTAGCTCCGTCCTCTCCAGCACCGACCACTCTGGGCCTGACCTCTCCATCGTCGTGGCCAGCTTCAACGTTGCGGACCTCCTTCGCGAGTGCCTGGCGAGCCTCCGCGGCGCGTTCGGCGCGCTGAAAGTCGAGGTGTACGTCGTCGACAACGATTCGATCGACGGCTCACCGGAGCTGGTGGAGCGTGAGTTTCCCGAGGTCTCTCTGCTGCGTAACGCGGAGAACGTCGGCTTCGCCCGGGCCAACAACCGCGCCATCCGTGAGGCGACGGGACGGTATCTGCTGCTCCTGAACCCGGACACGCGCATTCCGCCGCGGACCCTCGAGCCGATGATTGCGTTCCTCGACGAGCATCCCGACGTCGCCGTCGCGGGACCGCGCGTCGAACGTCCGGATGGTCGGCTCGACGAAGCGTGCCGTCGCGGCTTCCCGACCCCGGCCACGGCGATCGGCCGGGTTCTCGGTCTGGACAAGGTGTTTCCGAGGAACCGGTTCTTCGGGCGCTACCGCCAGACCTATCGCGATCCTGCGGAGCGGTACGAAGTCGATTCGGTCGTCGGCGCGTTCATGCTGCTGCGGCGCGCGGCGCTGGACGAGGTCGGGGTCCTCGACGAGAAGTTCTTCATGTTCGGTGAGGATCTGGACTGGTGCTACCGGTTCAAGATGAACGATTGGAAGGTCATGTACCTCGGCGATCAGCGGATCGTCCATCACAAGGGGGCGTCGGCCAACACGGCGCCGCACCGGATGAACTGGCACTTCCACAAGTCGATGGTGCTGTTCCACCGCAAGCACCTCGTGCAGCGGTATCCGTTCTTCGTGAACTGGCTGGTGTACTGCGGGGTGGGGTTGCGGTTTGCCGCCAAGAGCGTCGTGATGTTCGCCCGGAGGACCCGAGCCCGGAACGCGGCCCCCGTGCCGGCGAGCACGCCGGGCCCGGAATCCGACGAGGCCGTCGCCGAGGTGTGACCCCTGGAGGCCCCACCGACCGTGGCATAGGATGGAGTCCGCACGGCGCGCGCGCCCGCGGGCCGAAGAAGGGGAGACCATGCTACGTTTCGTTGGCTTGACCGACGTCGGTCGGAAGCGCAGTGACAACGAGGATCGCTACCACCTCTCCGCGGAACGCGAGTACTCGATCCTCGCCGACGGCATGGGCGGTCGGCTCTATGGCGAGGTCGCGTCCGAGATGGCCGTCAAGGGCCTGGCGCGTCACATCGAGCAGGATCTGCCCACGAGCGTGAGCCGGCTGGACCGCGCCGAGCAGAGCGCCATGGTCATCAACCTCCTGGACGAGTGGATTCGCGAGGTCAACAGCGAGGTCTTCCAGAAGGGCCAGGATGACGAGCGCTATCGCGAGATGGGAACCACCCTCGTGTGCCTGCTCGGACTCGACCGGCAGGTCATCCTCGCGCACATTGGGGACAGCCGCTGCTACCGGCACGGCAAGTCCGGGATGTCGCTGCTCACCGAGGACCACTCCTTCGTGAACAGTCAGCTCAAGCAGGGCGTCATCACCGAGGAGGAAGCCCGTGAATCGGCGCAGCGCAACATCATCACGCGCGCGGTCGGGACCGCGGAGAAGGTCAAGCCCGAGATCCGAGCCTACCCCGCGACTCCGGGAGATCGTTTCCTGCTCTGCTCGGACGGGCTCACCGACATGATCGACGACGATGGGATCAGCGAGGTCCTCGCGAAGCACGACGATCTGAAGACGACGGTCAGGACGCTGGTCGACATGGCCAACGAGGCCGGCGGCCGCGACAACATCACGGTCATCCTGGCCGAATACGAGGCCTGACCCGCCATGCAGGGTTCCATCCGGGTTGAGGACCTGGAGAAGTCGTTCGAGGACAAGAAGCGCGGGCTGATCCGGGCGGTCGATCACGTCTCGTTCTCGTGCGGGCCCGGCCGCATCTTCGGCCTTCTGGGTCCCAACGGCGCCGGCAAGACCACGACGCTGCGCATCCTGTCGACCGTCCTGCGACCCACGTCGGGAAAGGTGATGCTGAACGGGTACGACGTCGTCAACGACCCGGAGCGCGTGCGCGCGTCGATCGGCTTCCTATCGGGCGCGACGGCGCTCTACGAGCGCTCGACCGCGCGTGAGATCATCGGCTTCTTCGGCGAGCTCTTCGGGCTCGACCGCGTCCAGGTGAAGGACCGGATCGACGAGCTCGCGGCGTTGTTGAAGATGGGCGAGTTCCTCGACCAGGCATGCGGCAAGCTCTCCGCCGGACAACGCCAGAAGGTGAGCATCGCACGCACGATCGTGCACGACCCGCCCGTCATCATTCTCGACGAGCCGACGGCAAACCTCGACGTCCTCGTGGCTCGCGAAGTCGTGCTCTTCGTCGCGAGCGAGCGGGACCGTGGGAAGACCGTGCTGCTGTCGACGCACATCATGAGCGAGGTGGACCGTCTCTGCGATGACGTCGCCATCATCCATGAGGGCAAGTTGTTGCTGTCCGGAACGAAGGACGAGGTGGTCGCACGGGGCGGCGGCGATTCCGTCGAGGACATCTTCTTTCAACTCGTCCCCCTGGAGGGCGGAGCTGGCGCGGATGCCGGATTGGGGGTCATATCCTGAGGCGCAAGGTGGTCAGCGTGGTGCTCCGCCGCGAGCTGCGCGACGTCCTGCGCGACCGCCGGACCCTGTTCACGATGCTGGTCCTGCCGGTGCTGCTCTACCCCGCACTCATGCTCGGGTTTTCGCAGCTGACCCTCAGCCGGGTCGAGAAACTGCGCGATCGCACGTACCCGGTGATGGTCACCGTCGCCGGCCAGGCGCTGATCCGCGACGGGCAGCTCCCACCGGAGAAGAGCCTGGCGTCGTATGTCCTCGAGGTGAAGCAGTTCGCGTTCACGTCGGTGGACGATCCGGCTGCGGCGGTGAAGAACGGCGACCTCATGCTCGCGGTCGATCTTCCGGGCGATCTCGAGCGGCGGCTCGAAGCGGGCCTGGAGGTGAAGATCGTCCCGCTCCACCGCTCCGCTGACGACGAAGCCCGGACCGTGCTGTCCGCGTTCGAAGGGGCGGTCCGCAAGTTCCGCCGCGACCGGCTGCCGCTGATCATCGATCGCGGCGAGGGCGATCAGGCGACGCCGGAGCAGAAGGGCGGGCACATGTTCGGCGGCATGCTCGCCATGATGGTGATCATGATGGCGATGACGGGCTCGTTCTACCCGGCGCTGGACGTCGCCGCGGGGGAGAAGGAGCGCGGCACGCTGGAGACGCTGCTGCTCTCGCCGGCGTCGCGCCTGGAGCTCGTCATCGGCAAGTACTTGACCGTGCTCACCGTCGCGGTGCTCGCGGCGCTGATGAACCTCGGCAGCATGGCGGTGACGTTCGCCGGTTTCTCCAACATCGTTGCGAAGGCGGGCGGGTCGGCGTCGTTTTCGATCTCGGGCGCGGCGCTCGTCGTGATCCTCTGCGGACTGTTGATCATGGCCGGTCTGTTCAGCGCGATCTGCCTCGCTCTGAGCACGTTCGCCCGGACGTACAAGGAGGGCCAGGCCTATCTGACGCCGGCGCTCCTGGTCGTGATGCCGCTCGCCATGGTCGGCTTGCTCCCAGACATGCAGATAGACGAAGGGCTCGCGCTGATCCCCGTCGCGAACATGGCGTTGTTGATGAAGGGGCTGCTCGTCGGTGAGTTCCCGCCGACCGAGATCATGCTGACGATGGGGAGCCTCCTGATGTTCGCCCTCGTGGCGCTCCTGTGGACGGCGAGCCTGTTCAGCCGCGAGGAGGTGCTGTTCCGGGAGGGGAATCAGCTGTTCGGTCTGCGTCCCCCGCCGGGCGTCCCTCGTCCCGAGCGGCCGGCCCCGCAGGTCGCGATCCTGGGCGTCCTGCTCGGGCTGGTGTGGATGGTGCACGCGGGCGGATTCGTTCACGGGGCCGGGGTCGCGTGGACGATCACGGTTCCGTTGCTCGGGCTCGCGGCGGTCGCGCTCGCGTTGCCGCGCTTGTCCATGGTGCGGTTGCGGTCCGGACTTCAGCTCAACCCGCCTCCGCCGATGGGGTGGGCAGCGGGGGTCTTGCTGGGCGCAGGCGGCGTCGGACTGACCCTGGGCGTGGCGGCGCTGCAACGGCTGGTGCTCGGCGAGCCGGACGCGAGCGCCCTGGGCCCCTTGCCGGACCTCTTTGCAGAGTCGCTGGTGGTACTGATCTTGGTGGCGGCGGTCGTTCCCGGCATCGCGGAGGAGCTGCTCTTCAGAGGACTGGTGCTGCAGGGGTTCCGCAGCGCGGCGAAGGACCGTGGCGCGATCATCATCAGCGCGGTGCTCTTCGGGGTTTTCCACCTGAGCATCCACCGGTTCTTCCCGCAAGCGACGCTCGGTTTGCTGCTCGGAGTGCTCGCCGTCCAGACCCGGTCCATCTGGCCCTCGGTCGTGGCCCATGCCGTTCACAACGGCGTGCTGGTGTCTTGGGCGAAGATCGCGAACGACGGGGAGCGCGCGGAGGTCGAGGAGCCCATCATGCTCTATCCTGTAGGGGTCCTGGTTGCCGTCGCAGCCCTCTACATCGCGCGACGCTTCCGGGCGGAGCCACCCTCCTGATCCTGTACCTCCTGCATCCGCTGCTCGTCATCGCGTGGGTCGGCAGCCACCTCACGCTCGGCATTCCGGAGAACCACTTCTTCTGGGTCGCCATGGCGGGGTCCCTCGTGACCGCCTCGCTGATCGGTGTACAGATGCGCCTCGGCGTGATCTCGCTGGCGGTCATCCCGCTCATGATGATCCCGCCGCTCGCGCCCGTCGTGATGTGCCACCTTCTCGCGGCGGCGTCCTTCGCGGTGGCGAAGCGTCGCAGCGACACCGAGAACGACGAGCTCCTCCCGATCCTCGTCCGATCCGGTCACCGCTGGCTCCGCATGGGCAACGTCGCGGTCGCCATGGGCGTCGTCCTCAGCTACTACTACTTCCTCGCCTTCGATGGCCGCGGCTTCAGCATGAACGTCGCGGTCATGGATCCGATGCGATTCATCAGCGACGCCTTCTCCCCCCTGGTGAAAGGCTGCTTCCTCGCGCTCGCCCTCTGGTACGGCGCCCGCCTCACCCGGACCCTTCGCCTCCTCGCCCAGGCGTCGGCTCCCGATCCGGAGCCGACGGAGATCCCCGCGAGTGACGTGGTCTACTGAGCCGTCGGTGGTGGAAGCGCGGACTGGCGCGGAGGCCTACTTCTTCTCGTAGACGATCTCGCCGGCGACGATGGTGAACAGCGGCGCGGCGCGGCCGAGGTGCCAGACGCTGCAGGTCATGGGGTCGCGGTTGAGGATGACGAGATCGGCCTGGTAGCCCGGGCGGATGCGACCGCGGCGGTCTTCGCAGAACGCTCCGGTGGCGCCCCAGTAGGTCATGGAGAGGAGGGCTTCGAGGCGGTTCATGCGCTGACGCGGATAGAAGGCCTCGTGACGTTGATCGTCCATCTCCATGAAGCGGGTGATGGAGGAGAAGAGGTTCCGCCAGGGGGAGAGGCTCTCGACGGGGGCGTCGGTGCCGTTGGGAATGATGCATCCGGCTTCGAGGAACGAGCGCCAGACGTAGGCGCCACCGCGGGTGCGGGCCTGCCCGAGGCGATCGGGGACCCAGGGCCCGTCGGAGGTGCAGTGGCAGCCTTGCATCGACGGGAAGACGCCGAGCTTCGCGAATCGGGGGATGTCGCGCGGGTGGACGATCTGCGCGTGCTCGATTCGGAAGCGGTGATTGGCGACCTGGTGCGGTTGCGCCGCCTTGAACGCGCGTTCGTAGGCGTTCAGCGTCTCGCGAACGCCGCGGTCACCGATGGCGTGGGTGCAGACCTGGTAGCCGCGGTCGAGCGCGGCCTTCGCGACCTGTTCGATGAACGCAGGCGTCAGGACATTCAGCCCGGAGTGTTCGGCGCGGTCGGCGTACGGCTCGAGCAGCCAGGCGCCGCGTGAGCCCAGCGCGCCGTCCGCGTAGAGCTTGATGGCGCGGACGGCCACGCGGTCCTGGTGGAGACTCTTGATCGGAGTCCCGGCGATGACGCGTTTGAGGTCCTGCTCGGTACGGACCGACAGCATCGCATGCACGCGCATTCTCATCTTGCCGGCGGCGTAGAGCTCGTTGAGCTTGACCAGCCCGGCCGGAGAGACGCCGGCATCGACGAAGGTGGTGATGCCGAGTCGGAACGCCTCGTCCTGTCCCGCGAGGAGGTCGCGTTCGAGTTCGTTCGGGTCGTCCTCGGACGGAAGTAGCCGTTCGACCATCCCGGTGGCGGTGTCGACGAGCACTCCGGTCGGCCGCCCGCTGGCGTCCTTGATGATCTCGCCGCCCTGAGGCGACGGTGCATCAGCGGTGATGCCAGCGAGTTCCAGTGCCAAGGAGTTGACCCACTGCGCGTGTCCGTCGACGCGCTCGAGCGCGCACGGGTGCTTCTTCGCGACGGCGTCGAGCACGCTGCGGTCGGGGAGCCGCTTGTTCGGCCACAGCTCCTGGTTCCAGCCGCGGCCGACGACCCAGGTCCCCTCGGGGAGATCGGTCAGTGCGCCGCGCACCCGTTCCGCGACCTCTTCGGGCGTTCGAGCGCCTCTGAGGTCGAGGGTGCGGCGCGCGCGTCCGACACCGGCGAGATGTGCGTGGGAATCGACGATGCCCGGCAGCACCGCACCCGTTGCCGGAACTTCGATGACGCGCGTTCCCGGGCCCGCCATGGCACGCGCCGCGTCCGCGCTGGTTACGGCGGCGATGAGCCCGTTCCTCACGACGAGACCCCTGGCTCGCGGGCGCGCCGAATCCAACGTCAACACGGGGCCGACGATGATGAGTTCTGGTCCGCGATCCGGGGGCGCGGGATCGTTCTGGGCCATGAGCGGAAGAGCGATGACGAGCAAGGAGAGAATGCGCATGCGTGGTCTTTCTCGTGCGGTAACCGGCGTGGAGTGGTTCTAACACGAACGTGCTACGATCGCGGATCGGCCGCGCCGCACGACGCATGACTCCACCCACACCGCCATCCGAGACGCCGACGTGGTCCGACCCGCTGGGTTCTGAACTGGAGCCGCGGGTGCCGTCGATTCATGTCCCGTACCTCATCGGTGCCGGCCTCTACGTGCTGGGGCAATCGGTGATCATCTACCTCGAGCCAGAAGGGTTGGCGGCGTCCATCGGGCATTCCATGGTGGCCGTCTGCGGCTTTCTGCACCTGGGGTGGTTGTTCACGTTGTTCACGGACGGCGAGCGTCACCTCGAGGAGAGCGCGCCCATGCCCGCGCGGCGGGTCGTCATCCTGGCCGTGTTGTTGTGCATCATCGGCCCCATCTGGACGGCGGTGGCGCTCGCCGTGATCCTCCGCGCGACCGTGGGCCTGCTGAAGGAGAAGAACCTCGACGCGCCCCCTGCGCTGACGGCCTTCGCTCAGGATGCTCCAGCCCTCGGCGTCGCGGGGGCGATCCTCTGCGTTGTCCACGTAGGAGTGATTGCGCAGGTGGATGCACTCGGAGGGTTCGGGCCGGGCGCCGGCGGCGCGGTAACGAGCGCTGACGTACTCGGATCGAGCCAGTCGTACCTCTACACCTCGTTCAACATCGCCTGCGGGGCCTACTACCTGGTGTTCGTGGCTCGAGCCGTGCCCGCGCTCTACCGCGGATACGCTCAACTGCAGGCGAAACCGAACGGAGCTGCGGTCGAATAGGCATCTACCTGCCCGGAGCGTCGCCAAATGTCCGACACCGCTGCGCCCGCGATCGAGACCCGAGGCCTGACGGTCCGGTTCGGCGCGGTTCCCGGCGTGCTCGACCTCGATCTGGAGGTCCAGGTGGGGGAGGTCTTCGGGTTCCTCGGGCCGAACGGGGCTGGCAAGACGACCACCATCAGGACGCTGCTCGACCTGCTGCGCCCGGACTCGGGTGATGCCCGTATCTTCGGGACCGAGGTGCGCTCGGGAGGCGGAGCGCTCCGCGCGGACATCGGGTATCTGCCGGGTGACCTCGCCCTGTTCGCGTCGCTCACGGGGTCTCAAACGCTGCGGCTGTTCGAGCGCCTCGTCGACCGGGCGCCCGTTCTCCGTGACGAGGTCCTGGAGCGGCTGAACCTCGATGACGAAGCGCTCCGACGCCGGGTAAGGACGTTCTCGACGGGGATGCGTCAGAAACTCGGGATCGTCTGCGCGTTCCAGCACGACCCGCGGTTGCTCATTCTCGACGAGCCGACCACGGGGCTCGACCCGCTCGGCCGTGATGCGTTCCTCGAACTCGTACGTTCACGCCGTGCCGCGGGGCGCACCGTGTTCCTGTCCAGCCACGTTCTCGACGAGATCGACCGATGTGCTGATCGTGTCGGACTCGTCGCGTCGTCGCGCCTGCGGCTCGTCGCACCGGTGCAGCAACTGCGGGCAACCCGACCCCGGCGGGTCGCGCTCCGGTACGAGGGCGGACGTACCGAGTCGTTCACCTACACCGGATCTCCAGGGGAGATGCTCGCAGAGCTCGATACCGACGGATTGGTCGATCTCGAGGTGCGGGCCGCGAGTCTGGACGACGTCTTCCGGGCCGTCGTCCAGACCGAAGATCCGGCCTCCGGGGAGGGGGAGTCGTGAATCGCGCTCTCTTCCGTTTCCTGTGGGTGCGTCATTGGTGGACGTGTGCGCTGTGTCTGCTGCCGCCGCTGGGTCTCGGTCTCATCATGGGCGTCGTCTATCCCCTCTTCGAGCGGGAGAAGAAGGCGTTCGCCGGGGTGTTCAACTTCATGCGGCGTTACTTCCCCGAGCTGCCGGACTTCTTCTCGCCGGCGGGCGCGTTCGTGTGGCCGTTCATGCACCCGATGACGCTGGTGTGCCTTGCCCTTGCCCCTGCGATCCCGTTGCTGGGGTTGCCGGCGGGTGAGCGCGGAACGAAGAGTCTCGACCTGCTGCTCGCCACCCCGCTGGGACGGGGCCCGCTCGTGGGGACGCTCGTGTCGTTCGCCGTACCGGTGAGCGCGTGCGTGGGACTGGCCGCGTGGATTGGCACCCTCGGGGGCGCGGCGGTGGCCGGGCGGGCGGACGACGTGCCCGTTCTGGCTTACGGCCTCGTCGCGCTCAATGCGACCGCGATGTCCGTGATGCTAGGCTCGCTCGTGCTGGTCTTCTCGGTCATCGGGCGGGACCGCGCGCATGCGTCGATCCTGTACGCGGCGGCGGTGATCATGTTCTTCATGGCGGATACCGTCGGCGGGCTGTGGCGAGGCGGCGCGTGGATCAGGACGCTGACGCCGCTGGGGTACTACGACCCCTCGACGATCGCCACGGAGAAAGCCGACGGTCTCGGGACGGACCTCCTCGTCCTGTTCGGCATCGCCATCGTGCTCTGGATCATTGCCTGGAGGTTGCAGGAGCGCCGCCGCACGGCCTGACCGAGTACGATGGGCCGCGTTCAGAAGGAGGATGGACATGACGGCATGTGACTGCCCGTCTTGTGGCGCGCGCTTCGAAGTCGACCTCGCGCCCGGCACCGTGTTCACCTGCGGAGCCTGTCAGACGACGGTGAGCGTCCCGCAACCGGTCGTGATTCCCGCTGCAGCGCCCTCGCCCTCCGTCGTCGCGCCACCCAAACGATCAGCGGCGATGCACGGTCGCACTTCCGCGGTGGCCAGGCGTCCGATCGGGCTCATCGTGACGTTGGCGGTGGCTGTGGTCTCGGTCACGATCGGCGCCGTAGTGGTGCTCGGTGGTGACGGCGACGAGACCAACCTGCGCGACGGCGGGAACGGAAGCGATGCGAACGTCGCTGATGTTTCGAAGGACCCGTACGAGAAAGCGCGCCGCGCCGCCCGCGGCGGTGGCGAGGCGGAGCTGATCCGCTTCGGCGACCTCGCGCACGCGGAGTGGTCGCGGCTGATGAAGAAGGGCGAGCGCGGCACGGCGCGTGGGTTCGAGCGCGACTGGAAGCAGGCCTACCGCCAGGTCATCAAGAAGAAGACGGACCACCCGTACGCCCGCGAGCGACTGGGCTTCGTCTACTACGACCCCGCTCGCGCGAAGCGCGCGATGGAACTCGACGGACTGCCGCCCTCGGTCAAGGACGACCTCGAGTTTCTGGTGACCGATCTCCAGGAACGCGAACTCGGCAGCCGACGCTGGCTCGAGGTCGCGGACGAGATCGGCAAGGAGTGGGCCCGCATCGTGCTCGAGGTGGAGCGCATCGAGAAGATCGCGGCCGTGCGCGGCACCGACCCGTTCTACAAGAAGGCGGATCGCATGGGCGATCGTCTGAACCGCCGCTTCACCAAGGCCAAGAACCCGGTCGACGACCTGACCATCGAGGGCATCGAGGGCGATGCGTTCGACGTCTTCGTCTACAAGCCCTACGTGATCCTCGTGCAGCGGCATCCGAAGCTGCAGGATGGTGCCAAGGTCGCGGA
>NYZC01000012.1 GCA_002686995.1 Phycisphaeraceae bacterium
CGCCGCCGGCCAGCCACATGGAGAAGCCCTTGATGTGGTGGTCGCGTCCGGGAGTCTTGCCCTTGCCCTGGAACATCGGGGTGCGACCGAACTCGCCGCCCCAGACCACGAGGGTGTCATCGAGCAGGCCGCGTTGCTTCAGGTCGGCGACGAGCGCCCACGTCGCGCGGTCGGTGGCGCCGCAGCAGACTTTCATCCACTTGTCGAGGTCGCCGTGGTGGTCCCAGCCACGGTGGTAGAGCTGGATGAAGCGGACGCCGCGTTCGGCGAGTCGGCGTGCGAGCAGGCAGTTCGCGGCGAACGAGCCGTCCATGCCCTTCGCGCCGTACATTTCGAGCACGCGCGGATCCTCATCCCGGAAGTCCATCAGCTTCGGCGCCGAGCGCTGCATGCGGAACGCGAGCTCGTACTGGCTCAGTCGCGTGTCGACTTCGGGGTCCTGCACGCCGGCGTTGCGAAGACGATCGAGCGCGCCGATGGCATCGACGACCTCGCGTTGTCGGTGGCGCGTGACTCCGGGTGGGTTCGACAGGTAGTGGACCGGGTCCCCGGTGGATTGCATCTCCACGCCCTGGAAGCGCGAAGGCAGGAATCCGCTGTGCCACTGGCGGGACGCGATCGGCTGCGGATTGCGCCCCTTCACCGACGTCAGGACGACGAATCCCGGCAGGTCGTTCGCTTCGCTGCCGAGTCCATAGGTGACCCACGACCCCATCGATGGACGTCCCGAGATCGCCGTGCCGGTGTTCATCACGGTGTGGGCCGGGTCGTGGTTGATCTGCGTCGTGTGCATCGACCGGATGATGGCGATGTCGTCGGCGAGCTTCGCAGTCCAGGGGAGGTAGTCGCCGATCATCTGACCGGATTCGCCGTGTCGGCCGAAGTTGCACAGCGGTCGCAACACCTTCAGCTTCTTGCCCTGGAGCTGCGCGATGGGTTGACCTGCGGTGAACGAGGGCGGCATGGGCTGGCCGTCCATCTTCTCGAGTTGCGGCTTCCAGTCGAACGTCTCGAACTGCGACGGGCCGCCGGCCATGCAGAGGAAGATCACGCGGCGAATGCGCGCGGGATGGTGCGGCGGGCCACCGCCATCGCGCGAGAGCCCGGCGGCCGCGAGCGCGCCGAGGCCGAGCGACGCGCGTCCCAGGAAGGACCGACGGGTCAGCATGCGTTGAACCGAGGCGTGGGAGTCCATGTGCGATGAGGCTCAGAGCCGGGTGAAGGTCTCGGAGAGGTTCAGGACGACGCGCGCGAGCGACGTCCACGCCGCCAGCTCAGCGGCATCCAGGTCGGTTCGTTTCGCGGAGAGGCCGACGCCGATCAGCTCCTTCGCGGCGGCCGAGTCGGTGCGGTAGGCGGCGAGGTGGCGTGCGAGCAGCCCGCTCAGGACACGTCGTTCGGGCATCGTCGGCGGTCGCGACACGGCGAGCGCGAACGCGCGGGCGATCCGGTCCTGGTCCGTGGCCGCCTCGTCGATCAGCCGCGCCGCCAGCGCGCGCGCTGCTTCGACGAACGTCGGATCGTTCAGCAGCGTCAGCGAGGCCTTGGGAGTGTTGGAGATCGCGCGCTCGGCGCAGCACTCCTCCCGGGTCGGTGCGTCGAACGCGCGGAGCATCGGGTGCAGAAACATCCGCTGCCAATGGACGTATACGCCACGGCGCCACTGACGGGCGTCCTCGTGGGTGACGTAGCGGCGCGTCGGGAAGTTGAGGTGGCGGTAGTACCGCGCGGGCTGGTACGGCTTCACGCTGCCGCCGCCGACTTCGGTCACGAGCAACCCGCTCGTCGCGAGGGCGACGTCGCGGATCATCTCGGCCGGCAGCCGCCACCGCGATTGCCGCGCTAGCAGCCGGTTGTGCGGGTCACGCGCCCGGGCCGCCGGGGTCGCGCGGGAGGACTGGGCGTACGCTCGCGACGTCACCAGCAGCCGCACGATGGCCTTCACGTCGAACTCCGAGTCGACGAACTCCAACGCGAGGGCATCGAGCAGCTCCGGATGGACGGGCGGCTCGCCTTGTGCACCCAGATCGTCGAGGCGGGACGAGAGCCCCTTGCCGAAGAACAGGTACCAGAGCCGGTTCACGAGCACGCGCGCAGTCTGCGGATGGTCCTTCGAGACGAGCCACCGGGCCAGATCGAGTCGCGTGGCGCGCCGCTCCCCGCAAGCGATGCGGCCGAGAGTGTGTGGCACCGCTGGCCTGACGACCTCGCCTGACTCGTCGAGCCAGTCGCCGCGGGGGAGGACCCGGGTCAGCCTCGGCTTCTTGGCGACCGTGATCATCGTGCGGCGGCCGTCGGGTAGCTTCATCTCGGGCGGCCGGGTCGTGGGTGACCGGTTCGGGGAGCCCGCGAAGTCGCCTTTCTCCTCGACGTCCGCGAAGAACGCCGCGAGGGAATAGAAGTCCTTCTGGGTGTAGGGGTCGTACTTGTGATCGTGGCACTGGGCACATCCGACGGTCGCGCCCAGCCACACCGACCCGAGATTCCGGACCCGGTCTGCCGAGTAGATCGCCAGGTACTCCTTCGCCTGCGCGCCGCCCTCGTGCGTCGTCTGGAGCAGCCGGTTGTAGCCGGTCGCGACCTTCTGCGCGGTCGTCGGGTTCGGGAGGAGATCACCCGCGATCTGCTCGACCGTGAATCGGTCGAAGGGCATGTTCGCGTTGAACGCATCGATGACCCAGTCGCGGTACGGCGAGATCGGATGCTCCTGGTCTCCGTGATAGCCGACCGTGTCCGCGTAGCGCACGAGGTCGAGCCAGTACATGGCCATGCGCTCGCCGAAATGCGGCGACGCGAGCAGCCGGTCCACGACGCGTTCAAACGCGCCCGCGCCCTGGTCGGCGACGAACCGCGCCACGTCTGCGGGCGTCGGCGGGAGTCCCGTGAGATCCAGTGTGATGCGTCGAATGAGCGTCCGGCGGTCCGCATCCGTGGACGGCTGCAGGCCCTCCGCCTCGAGCCGCGAGAGGATCCAGCGATCGACGAACGTTCGCGGCCAGGTCTTGCGGGTCACGGCGGGCGGGGAACGGCGACGGGGCGGGACGAGCGACCAGGGCTTCGCGTAGTCGGCCCCCGACTCGATCCACCGGCGCAGCACGTCGATCTCACTGCGGGTGAGCGTCTTGTGCGTCGACGGAGGCGGCATGAGAAGGTCGGGGTCGGTGGCGTTGATTCGCCGCCACCCCTCGCTTGCCGTGAGGTCGCCGGGCGCGATCGCGCGCCGCCCCTTCCGCTCGGCCCGTGCGCTGGACGCCCGGTCCAGGCGCAGGCCGGCCTCGCGTTTTTCGGCGTCGTGGCCGTGGCAGGCGAAGCAATTGGCGGACAGGATTGGCCGTACGTCCCGGTTGAAATCGACGTCCTGCGCCGCGGTGATTCCGGCGAGGAGGGCGAAGACGGCCAGGGCCGGAGCGGGCATCGGGAGTGCGATTCTCACGACCCCATGATAGTCGCCGACGGGTTGTCCTTCCGGCACAGAGTTTTCCGGGAAGAAAAGAGCCACCGCTCTCTTCCATAGTGCGGACTCCCCACCCGGATGCGGGTCGGCGGTCCGGGAGGAACGGATGCACCGGCTTCTGTTCGTGCTGGTCGTGCCTGCGTTGATCGCCGGCGCGGCGTGGTGGTGGCTCCAAAAGGACGGGGGACGCTCAGCGGGCCCCGGCCCCGGGCTGGATCTCGTCGGGCCCCGGTTGCCCGAATCACCAACCGAAGAGAGGAAGGAGGACCCACGGGGTCCAGCGCGGCTGCGGCTGCACCTCGTCGACGACGGGGGACGTCCGCTGGCGGCGCGTTCGCTTCGGGTCGGGGTGACGGCCGGTCCCGACACGGAGCCCGGAGGAATGGACGACGCACCGGTCGTGACGACTGACGATCGCGGCGACGTCGAGATCGATTACCCCGGGACGGCTGACTCGTGGGTCGTCGTCTGGGAAGAGGAACGGCCCGCCAACCGCGGCGTGCGGTCCTTGCCGCGTTCACCGGGGCCGGGGCGGGTTGCCGTCGTGGGGCCGGTCGTCGTGAGCTCATTGCCGCTGATCGCCGCCGGCCAGGTCGTCGCGTCGGATGGCTGGCCGTTGTCGAATGCCAATCTCCAACTCGTCACCGCCCCGCGGTCGGCACCCGGAGAGTGGCGGTACGCGACCCGCCGCTTCCGATCGGATCGCAACGGGAACTTCGAGCTGCGCGGTGCGGTGCTGAACCGGATCGCCGGCATCGCGGTCTCGCGTCCGGGCTTCTACCTGCCGGAGATCGTGACGCCCAGGATAGGAGCGCGCGATCTGCGGCTGGTCATGCGGCTGGCCGGGCGGCTGAAGGGCAACGTCGTAGTGCCCGATGGGATCGATGCGCGGGCATTGGTGGTTGCCGTGACGGGGCTAGCGCCGCCGGTCCCGGCGTCGCCGAATCCCGGTCGATCGACGCGGCGGGGTCGGGCCCGGCTCGCGGCACGAGGACAGTTCTTCGTGCATGGCTTGCCGCCGGGGCTCGCGACCGTCGAGATCAGGCTCCGCGCCAACGGAACGGTCGTCAAGCGCATCCCCGCCGTCCGGATCAAGGAAGACGAGGCCGTCTCCGATCTCCGCCTGCACGACGTGCAGGTCGCACACCGCCTCGTGAGCTACGAGGTCACCGTCGTCGATGCGTTGGGAGAGCCCATCGCCGACGCGGCGGTCGTTCCCGACCACGGGCGGACCCCGCGACGAGATGAGATCGTCCGCACCGACGCCTCCGGAGTTGCCCGGGTGATGGGAGTCCGCGGCTCGACGTTTCCCGCGCTCGTAGTGCACTCGGAGTGTTGCGGCCGTCGCGTTCGCCTGGAGGAGTTGGAGACGCGCGTCGCGCTGGCCGCGCCGCTGGTTCGCCGGGTACGCGTCGCCGGGGCCGGGCCGTTGCCTGCGGGTTACAGCGTCACCGCGTTCCTGGAGGGGATGGAACCCGGGGCCACGATCAGTTGGTCGGGTGGCCGGAACCAGCGCGTCACGCTGGGCGAAACCATGGACGTGACCGCGCCTTTGGCCGGGCACTACCGGTTGAACCTGCTGCTGTGGGGTCCAGGAGGCGGGACGCCGATGACGCTCGAGCCACGGACGGAGATCCGGTTCTCCGAATCGACGTTCAAGGAGGTCCTGGCCGTGAACGTGTCGCGCAACGAGATCACTCGTGCGGTGGAGGCGCTGAAGTGAACCGACTCGACGCTTGGGTCGTCGTCGTGGGTGCGCTGGCGGTGGGGGCGTTCTTCGTCGGACAAGAGCTCGGCGAGGCCGAGCCAGCGGCTCGGTCAGACGGCAGGGGTGAAGCGATGGCGCCGGCCGCCGGCCCGAACCGGTCTCGGTCGCTCGACGACCCTCCGCCATCCGAGGGCCGGAGTGTCCCGCCGATGGCGCAGGTTCGTACTGGTGCTTCTTTGCGGTCCCGGCTCGTCTTCCGACCGATGTCCCGCTACGGGAGTCCGTGGGGTCACGAGTCGTTTTGCGTGGCCGTCGTCGATGACCCCGAGATCGAGCTGCCGTTGGACGCGGAGCCCCCGGTCCCTTCCGACCCCGCGGGCAACGTCGTACTGCTCACGGAACGGATTCGCCGCGCGGGGTCGCGGTGGGTCGTGGTGTGGTTCGCGAAGGACCCCAGGAGCCGAGGCGCGTTCGCAGTGCCGCGGGGATTCGGTCGCGACGCTGTCGTCGACGTCGGCGATGTCGTCGTGAGTGACGCGCGCTTGCTGGCGGCCGGGGTGGTGGTCGACCGGGCCGGGCAACCGGTCGAAGGCGCCAACGTCCAGATCCTCATCCCGCGCGAGGGAACTCCTCGATGGCGGTGGGGTTCGAGCAAGGGCCGCAGCGACGGGCGCGGCCGGTTCGAGCTCCGGTTCGAGACCGAACTCGAGGAAATCGGGCTGACGGCCGGATCCCGGTTTCATTGCCTGCGCGCGCCGGTGAGCATCTCGCCCGGCGACCGCGACGTGAGGCTTGTCGTGGACGGTGCGGGGGCCGTGTCCGGGCGGCTCCTGCTCGCACCTGACGTTCCGGCCCGCGAACTCCATGTGGCGCTCGAGGGGATCGATGGCGAGTCGATGGTCGTGATGAACAGGACCTCGAGGACCCGCGCGCCATGGAACTGGAGAACGCCGCTCGACCGCGACGGGACGTTCTCGTTCGACGGCGTACCGCCGGGTCACCTCGCGGTCGTGATTCGTCTCGGTCCGACCGGGCCGGAGGTCGAACGCCTCGACGACCTGGTCGTGCCGTCTGGCGGGACCGCCATCGACCCGAGGCTCGAGCTGATCGATCTCCGCGGGCGACTGCGGCTCGTGACCATCAAGGTGCAGGACGGGAGCGGCCGGCCGATTCGGGGCGCGCACGTTCGAACGCGGGTCGCGGACAGCGAGCGTTCCGGCCCCGCCGTGACCCGCGGGAATGGCGTTGCGTCGGTCGTCATGGCTGTCGGGATGCCGATGGACATTCAGGTGAGCCATCCGCTGTACCGGTCGATCAGGATCGCCGAGGTCAAGGGGCCTCGCACCGTCGTCCTCGCGGACTTCGTGGTCGCGACGGTGCGGGTCGTCTGTCCAGAGCCTCTGCCGCTGGACCGCGCCTGGTGGGTCATGGCGCGCCCGGTCGACGCCTCCGGCAAACGCCTCCCTGGTGAGGTCCGGGAGCAGAAGCTCGACCCCGATGGCACCGGCCGCCTCCGGTTCCCCGCCTCCGGTCGCTACGGCCTCGTCCTGCTCATCCGTAGCACCCAACCCGGTGGGAGTGTCGCCGCCGGCCTCGTCCGCGAACCCAAGGACCCGGTGATCGTCGTCGCGGAGAACGCACCCGAAGCGATTCACGACGTCGTCCTCTCGCGAACGGCGGTCCGCAACGCGCTGGAACAAGTCCGGTAGCGTCGCGCTGAATCACCTGCTCTGGATGGGAGCGCGGACCTCCAGGTCCGCTCTGGTTTCGGTGACCTTCCCCGGTTGGTCGGACACCGGATCCGGCTTCGCCGCCAGAGCGGACCTGGAGGCCGCCCTCCCGCGGTCTGGTGCTTGATCCCCATGGACGGACCAGGACATCCGCGCTCCAATGATGGAGGATGTCCACGAGAGGTCACGACCCCCGCAGCGACGACGAACTCGTCGCGGCCGTCAACCGCGGTGATGCGGAGGCGTTCGACGTGGTGTACGTGCGGTACCGGGAGCGCGTGCTGGCGTGGGCGTGGCGGGGGACGGGGAACGAGGCCGATGCGCTCGACGTCGTGCAGGAGACGTTTCGGTACCTGCTGTCGCGATTCCCCGGGTTTCGGCTCACGTCGCGGCTGACGTCGTTGCTCTATCCGGTGGTTCGGAATCTGTGCCGGAATCGTCGATCGAGGCCGACGGACGAAGGCAGCGTGGCGTGGCTCGAGGCAGCGACGGCGGCGCCCGGTGCCGGGAGGGAGGCGGCCGAGGCCCTGGCGCGGGTCCTGGGTTCCCTGGCGGAGGCACACCGTGAGGTGGTCCTGTTGCGCTACGTCGACGGGCTGCAGATCGACGAGATCGCCGAGCTTCTCGGGGTGCCGGGGGGGACGGTCAAGTCCCGGCTGCATTACGCCTTGCGGCGCCTGCGGGACGACCCCGTCGCGGGTTTTCTCGTGGAAGAATGAACGTTCGCGCCATCCGTACCCTGAAGGGGGCGAGCCATGACGTCCCACGACCCTGAATCCCCGCTCCCAGAGCGGTTGCCGGCGCTCGAGCGCGAGCTGCATGAGCTCGCGGACGCGCCGTTTCGGATTCCCGAATCCGAGGCGGACACGCTTCGTGCCGAAGCCCACCGTCACGTGGGACGGTTCCGAATGAGGTTGGTGACCCGCCGTGCCGCCGCTGCGGTGGCAGCGGCCGCCGCCGTCGTCGTGATCGCGGTGGTGATCGGCGGTGGACCGGACCATCAGTCGCCGCTCGAGGTTCCGGCGACTCCGGTCGCGGGGGATGCGACGGGCGACGGGGTTCTCGACGTTCGTGATGCGTATCTCATCGACTGGACGCTCCAGCAGGGAGCCCCCGCGCCGGCGACCGGCGACCACGACGGAGACGGCCAGGTCGAGGCGGCGGATGCGCGAGCGATCATGGACGCCATCGTCGCGTTGGAGGGAGGCCGATGAGGGCACTGGCGGTCGTGATCTGCGCGGTGTTCGCCGGAGGAGCGGCGTGGGCCGACTTCGGGGACCCGGGCGGCGCCGACGAGTGCAGGCGCCAGTCGGCGAAGTTCGGCTGGGTCGCCGTGCACCTCGATCCGAAGGACTCGCCGCTCGCGGCGTGGCAGGTAGAGGTCGTGTGCCCGGAGGGCGTGAAGGTCGTCGGCATCGAGGGGGGCGCGCATCCCGCGTTCAGCGAGCCGGCGCACCACGACAGCAAGGCGCTACGCGAGAAGCGCGAGCGCGTCGTGCTGGCCCAGTACAGCCTGCTCCGGGGCGGGGAATTGCCGCGCCGGGAGACCCGCGTTGCGACGGTCATGGTGGAGATTCCGGACGGGATCGAACCGCGCTTCGACGTGCGGCTCGTCACGGCAGGGACGGTCGGCGGCGACGCGATCGCCGCGAACATCCGATACGAGACGGGAAGATGAACCGACTACTTCAGGCGTTGACGGTGACCGGAGTGCTGGTGGCGGTCGTGAGCCTCGCGGGCTGCGGTCTCCAGAGCGCCGCGAGGGAGAGCTCGTCGGGCGGGTCCCAAGGCATCCCCCAACCCCGTGACGGCTCTCCGACCCGGAACGACGCTTCGGCGCAGTACCTGGACGCGGCGGCAGGGGAGGAGCTGTGGATCCTCGCGACCGACGCACGTGGCCGCTCGCCCGCCGAGAATCCCGACCGGCCGACCGATCGCCCGGGTTGTGGGGCTCTCCTCTGCCGGAGGCCCGGCGGCCGGGTTCCGGTTCCGCTCAAGCACACCGACGTTCGCGCTCGGATCGATGGCATCGTCGCATCGGTCACCGTGCAGCAGGAGTTTGCAAACCCGTTCAGCTCCAAGATCGAAGCGGAGTATCTCTTTCCGCTTCCCCAAGACGCGGGCATCACCGACTTCCTGATGATCATCGGGGACCGGCGTATCCGCGGCGTCGTCCGCGAACGGGCGGAAGCCCGGCGTATCTACGAGGCGGCGCGCGGCCGCGGCAAGGTCGCCAGCCTTCTCAGCCAGGTGCGGCCGAACGTCTTCATGCAACGCGTGGCCAACATCGAGCCCGGGAAGAAGCTCGATGTGAGCATCACGTACTGGCACACGATCAAGCGCGCCGAGGTCTGGAACGAGTGGGTGTTTCCGATGGTGGTCGGCCCCCGGTTCAACCCCGGGGTGAGCGACGACGGCGCGCCGACGTCCGTACCAGTGCTTGGCAAGTACCTGCCACCTGACCAGCGGAGCGGGCACGACGTCTCCCTGAGCGTCGACATCGACGCCGGCCTCCCGCTGCGCGAAGTGGAGTGCCCGAGCCACTCGATCCGCCGCACCGATCGCGGCGAAGGCCGCGCCGTCATCGAGCTGGCAGCGAGGGGGACGATCCCCAACTGCGACTTCGTCCTGCGCTGGCGCACGGACGGGAACGCGCTGAAGGCGGCGTTGTTCACATCGTCATACGATTCGCAGAACGGCGGTCACTTCGCGCTGATGTTGCAGCCGCCGAATGGGCAACCGGACTGGACGCGCCCGCTGGATGTCATCTTCGTCGTCGATTGCTCGGGCAGCATGAAGGGCGATCCGATGCGCAACGCCAAGGCGGCCATCGACCACGTGCTGGGCCAGCTCGATCCGAAGGACGCGTTTCAGGTCATCCGGTTCTCGAACCAGGCCTCGGTGCTGGGGGATGGGCTCGTGCCCGCGACCCACGGAAACGTGAGGCGTGCGCGGGCGGAGGTGTCATGCCTGTCCGCTGACGGTGGCACCATGATGCTCCGTGGTCTCGACGCCGCGCTCGGCTACGACCAGGACTCCGACCACGAGCGTTATCTGGTGCTCATCACGGACGGGTTCATCGGCAACGAGCGCGAGGTGCTGGAGCGGGTCGGCCGGACCCGGGGCAACGCGCGCATCTTCTCCGTCGGCATCGGCTCTGCTCCCAACCGCTTCCTGCTCGAGCGGCTTGCCCGGATCAGCGGCGGCGCCGCGGCGTACGTCGGCAACGGGGATGGCGCGGGCCAGGTGATGTCGCAATTCCTCGACCGCATCCGGAGGCCCGCGTTGACCGACGTCACCATCGACTGGGGCGGGCTCACCGTTTCGGACGTGACGCCGTCGCGCCTGCCGCCGCTCGTGACCGGCCGGTCGATCGTGGTGACGGGACGGGTCCGCGGCGCGCTCGCCGCGACTACGGTGCGCATCCGCGGCCGCCAGGACGGGCGGCCCCTCGAGCTTCAGGTGCCGGTACGACTCGCGACCGCGGGCCGCGGATCGGCGCTGCCCCAGATCTGGGCGCGCGCCCGCATCCAGGATCTGCGTGAGCGTGGGTGGTGCGGACTCGTGGACGGCGACACCGCGGGAACCCAGATCCGCCGGCTCGCACTCGACTACGGTCTGCTCTCGCCGTTCACGTCGTTCGTGGCCGTTGATTCGATGAGCCAGACTGCGGGGAGTCACGGCACGACCGTGCCCGTGCCCGTGCCGATGCCCAAGGGTACGCGGTACGACACGACGGTCGAGAAGCGCTGACCCCGTTCACCCAACCAGAGGAGACGACCGATGAACACCAGACGACTTGCGGCCACACTCTCGTGGGCGGCCAGGGTCGTGGTCATGACGGCCATCGTGGCCGGCGGTTTGACCAGTTGCTGTACGGGCCACAAACCGTACGTTGAACGCGTGACCTGGCAGCCGGTTTGCACGCACTGTGGCAAGTGGCATCAGTGCTCGCCGCGTCCGCACGGTCGGAGCTACGAGACCGACGACGCCCGGCCCGTCGGCTGGAGACTGGTGCGATGAGGGCCGCATGCGTCTTTGCAGTGGCGGTGCTCATCGCGGGAACCCTGACCGGGTGTTGCATGGACCTGGGGCGTTCGCGTCTGTCCTCGCGGCGCTACCGCCTCTACGGCGCTGACCTCGAGCTTGCGTCCGGTGGTCGCGTGTTGCTGTGGCCTTCGGATGACACGGGACACCACTGGCGGTATGCCGTCGAGCGTCCGAACGAGGCCGGAGTCACCGGCGAAGACCTGCAAGCGGTCTCGCTGCGCCCGGGGGCGGACGATGTGCCGTTCGTCGCGCGTGATCTGAGCGGCGCGACGGTCCTCTTGCCGCCGTCGGCGTCGGGGGAAGTCCGTGCAGGCGGGCGGCGCATGCTGCGCGGCCTCGAGCGCGCTCACCCCGGATTGAGCACGCACCTCGTCGTTTGCGACCGGGACCCGTCGCGGTCCCGGAGCGTCGAGGACCTCGCGAGACTGCTTCGTCCTCGCGACAAGCCGCCCAGCGGTCTGGGCATCGACGAGTGGATGGCGCTGGTCGCGATCCTGTCTGGCCCGACGTTGACGGTAGCCCCGCGTTCCGACGACTCGTCGATGTTCTTCGTCGTCGAAACAGTCTATGCGGTCCCGGACGGGATGCTGAGAGAGCGCTCCGGCTACGTCCCCACGGTCAAGTCGCGCAATCACGACGCCATCTGTGCCGCGGCGGCCGTCGGCTCCGAGCGCCCGGTCCGGATCGCGCTGCTCGTGCCGCACGATGCTACTGATGCTCACCAGGCTGCGCTGCGCCGGCTCTTCTTTGCGCTCGCCGAGGCGCCCAACGGTCCGAGCGTCGTCTGGCATCCCACTCGCTTCGGGCTCGCGCGTTTTCGCGACGGCGATGCCATCACGGAGCTGTTCCGTGAGTTGCTGGGAGAGGGGCTGGGGAACGACCGGCGCTGACCGACGGCACGGAACAAGAGGGGGAGGAAACCACCCCTCGGTTTCCTCCCCCAGGCCATGACAGGTACATCGAAACTCGCAACGAGTGACCCCGCGGAATCTCGATGTCGGCACCCTGACCATCGGCGTGGCCTTAGACCACTCTTGACGGAATCTCCTGGTTGGGACCTTTGTCCCGTGACCGGTGATGACGGAGAGCGTGGATGGCCGTCGCGGATGGCGGCAGGTCGGCGGGCCCGCCTACCCACTTCTGGCTGCAAACGGCTCGGATGACGCCGCTTGCGGGTGACGCCGGCCCCTGGAGAATCCGGCGGTGGGTGTGAGATCGGGGGCTCCACGCCTTATGCTGGGGTGGGCCGAACGAGCCCCCACGCCCTCATCAAGGAACCCCTCCATGCCCCGATCCGAGTCGACCGCGTCGCGGCCGATCATCTCCATGCTGCCTCTCGTCGCCCTCCTCCTGCTCCCCGGTTGCGGAGCGATCGGAGATCTCTTCGGTGAGGAGGGACCCACCGCGAGCATCCGAGGGGTCGAGGTCCAGGACCTCAGCCTCGATGGACTGACGCTGCGGTTCGAGGTGGAGGTGAGAAACCCGTACGCCGTGGGCCTGCCGGTCGCGAAGCTCGACTACAGCGTCGCCACGGGCGGCGAACCGTTCCTGACTGGCGCCGCCACCGACCAGGGCGTGATTCCGGCCGACGGCTCCCGGACACTCCCCATCACGGCGCGCGTCGGATTCCTGGATCTCATCCGATCGGTGTCCAGCATCAAGCCTGGACGCACGGTGTCCTACGCGGCGGAGATCGGCGTGTCGGTCGACACCTCTGTGCTCGGTCGCTTGCGCCTTCCGGTCAAGACCAAGGGGTCGTTCCCGGTCCCGACCGTGCCGTCGGTGAACCTCGTCACGTTGGAGTGGCGAAGCTTGTCTCGCAGTGAGGCGTCCGCCGTGATGGTCTTGGAGATCGGCAACCGCAACGACTTCTCGTTCAACCTCGACGGGCTCGCCTACGACCTGAGTCTCGGCGGGTCGAAGATCATCACCGGCGAGGTCTCCGACGTGATCGAGGTCGAGTCGGGGCGGACATCGGAGATCCGAATCCCCATCTCCTTCAAGCCTTCGAGTCTCGGGATCGCGGCGTTTCGGATCCTGTCGGGTTCCGGATCGTCGTGGTCCATGGATGGAAAGGTGGGGCTCATGACCCACTGGGGTCGGTTGCGCATGCCGTTCCAGAACAAGGGCGACACGACGTTCACGCAGTAGTTCGTTTGCGCATTGGTCCGAGCCGACCGGGTCCCGATGCCGGGAGAAGGAGGCAGCATGGCGACTTCACCTGAGACGACTGACGCGACCAGCACCCGGGAAGCTCGGCCTCGCCGGAAATGGGGCCGGCGTCTGCTCATCGTCGTCGTGCTCCTGCTCTGCCTCCTCGCGGCGACGCCCACGCTGGTTTCCATGTTCGGCAAGGGCTACGTCACCGACCTGGTCGGCGAGAACGTCAACGGCGACGTGCAGGTCGGCAATCTGTCCATCGGCTGGTTCTCCGGGACATCGCTCGAGGACGTGACCGTCAAGGTCGATGGCGCCGACAAACCGAACCTCGAGGTGAAGACCATCCGCGTCGACCAGGGCCTGTGGGACCTCGCGTTCAGCGGATCCATCGAAGCCGAGATCGCGGTCGCGGACGTGATCATCCGAATCAAGCGGGAGAACGGCGTCCTCGACGTGGCCGAGGCTGCGAAGAAGAAGGAGCCGGAACCGGAAGAGCGCTCCAGCGACGCCACGGAGCTGCCCGAATTGGACGTCCACGTCACGATCAAGAACGTGACGGTGATCTACGAGGACGACATCCTCGCCGAGCCCGTCCGCCTCGACGCGATCAGCAAGATCGTCGGTCACGTGAAGTCCGGCGAAGCGGCGACGGTGTCCTTCGACCACCCGGACCTCGCGGGGAGCGCGACCCTGCATCTGTTCGACGGACGGAAGCTGCGCGCGACGGACGCGATGAAGATCGTCGCGCGGATGGACGCCAAGGAGCTCGACCTCGCCGGGTACGCCCCGCTGGCGCGTAAGTGGGTCGAAGGGCTCGGCGGTACGCTCACCATCGGTCAAGACCTCACCTTCGAAAACGGTGAGCTCATGGCGACGGGCACGTTGGGCGCGTCCGGGCTCACGGCGAAGCTCCACGACGGCTCGAGCTGGAGCGTCCAGACCCTCGACGTTTCGAACGACGTGCGCGCGCCCGAGGACGGTCCGGCAGGGAGGGTCATGCTCGAGCTCGGCGGCGGTCGGGGCTCGGGTCTGACCGGGATCGAAGGCGAGCTCCCGATCGCGACGGCCACGGCCGATCTCCGGTTGACCGGTGACGGAGGCGCCAACTGGAAGGACCTCCTCGCCGATGTCGCCGGGACGAGAGTGAGTAGCTCCGGCGCCTATGGCAGGGACGGGGCCGTCGACGGATCATTGGATCTGCGCGGCGACATCGCACGTCTCGCGAAGATCATCGGTGGTCTTCCCAATCTCGAAGGCCGCCTTACATCGAAGATGCGGGTGCGCCGAGATGCGGAGGGCCTCATCAAGATCGACGGTTCGACGAACCTGGACGACCTCGTCGCGACTGGCCTGCCGGGCGATGCGCCCGACATCCGTGAGAAGTCGGTCGTGATCGATCACGACCTGGACCTCGGTGATGGCGTCATCACTGCGCGGAAGACCTGGGTGCGATCGTCGTTCCTCAGCGCGTCGGCGCAGGGCAGTCTGAAGCGGGTGCCGGAGACGAACCGCGCCGACGGGACGGTCACGATGCAGATCGACGCCAACCTGGAACGCATCGCTGCCTTGCTGGGCGACCGCGTGCCGGTCGGGTTGCGGGGGCGGCTGTCCGGTGGCGGCCAGATCAAGGGCGCGGGGGACGTGTTCAACATCGATCTCGCGTTCAGCGGAACGGGGCTCGTGGCGACGGACGGGCCCTTCGAGGGTGGTCCGCTCGATCTCGGGAATCCGAAGATGACCGCAAAGGGTGCGGTCGGGGTCGAGTTGGAGGACTTTGACCTGCCCACACTGACGCTCACGTCCGCGACGGCGTCGATGAACCTGGTGGCCAAGCGCGCCGCGGGCCGGTTCGACCTGCGCGGACACACCGACCTCGACCTCGACGCGATCCTGGGTAGCCTCGGCATCGAATTGCCGGGCGCGCCTCCTGGGAAGATGGCGGCGGACGTGACGCTCTCGATGGAGGGCGAGGAGCTGACGCTGACCGAGGCGGTCGCGCGCCTCGCCGGCAATACCGTGGCCAAGGCCAACGGTACGGTCCGGTTGCCCGGCTCCGGCGCCGAGGGACGAGTCCACTACGACCTGTCCGGCGACCTCGGACGGATCGCGGCGTTCGCGGGTGACCTCCCGATCGGCATCACCGGAAGCGGGACCGCCAAGGGGTTCGTGGATCTCGGCTCGTCCACCCGAGTCACCTCCCAGGTCCGCGCCGCGAACGCCTCGCTCACGGGCGAGTGGTTCGCGGACGGCAAGATGAGTTCGCCACAGCTCGCGCTCGACCTCGACGCGACCAAGGGCGAGACGGCGATGGCGATCAAGCGGCTGGGCCTCTCCATGTCGAAGCTCACCATGACGCTCGTGCGTCCGATCACCATCACGGGGGTCGGAACGGACGATCTGCGGGCGGTGGCTCCGGGGTTCACCGGGAGCGTCCAATTGGCCGCGCTCGCCCCGGGCATGCTCGGCCTCGGCGACGATGGCAAGGCCTATGGTCGAGTCAAGTTGTCCGGCCATGGGACGTACGGCAAGACGCCGTTCGGCAAGGTGTCCGCGACCGCCAACTACGTCGCGCTCAAGCGCGGCGAGGTGGAGATCAAAGGTCCCCTTGCGCTCTCGGGCGACGTCGACAAGGCCGGGAAGTTCGTGGTCACGCTCGACGGCAAGAAGCTGAAGCTGGTGCGGGTCGGCCAGAAGCCGGGTGACCTTCCGGTCATGAGCACCATCGAGGGACGGCGTGAGGGGGAGGTCTGGAACTTCGCGACGATCGCCGTGGATGGCGGCGGCATCGATGTCGACGGTTCGGGACGCTACGGTCCCGATGCCAGCCGCGTGAAGCTCGACGGCAAGCTGGATCTCGGTGGTGTGACCCAGACGTGGTTCGCGTTGTTCGCGCCGGACATGAAGGGGCAGGGCAAGGGCATCGTGAGCGTGACGTGCGACTTGCCGGACGGCGAAACCCCGCTGCTGCGTCGTGCGCAGGCGAGCGTGAAGGCGAGCTGCGACCGGCTCGTTCTCCCCAGTGGATTCGATCTCCGGCAGGTGGTCGTCGATGCGGGGCTCGCTCAGGGGCAAGGCAGCATCAAGGACGGGCGCGGAACGCTCAACGGGGGGAGCGTGAAGCTCGAGGGCACGCTCGACGCTCGCGGCGAGAAGCCGAAGTGGGACGGCAGCATCGTTGCCACGAACGTGGAGATTCGCGAAGAGATGCGGCCCGCCATCGCGCGGACGGTCCCCCTCTTCGCTGGTCTTGGTGTGACCGTCAAAGCCAGGCTCGGGTCCGATCTCTCGCTCGCCGGGGTCGGCGAGGAGAAGCCCGACATCATGCGGACCTTGACCGGTCTCGGGAAGTTCGACATCGGTGCGGGGAGCATCGTGGGTAGTCCCATCCTCTCCACGGTGTCGCAACTCGTCGGTATCCCCGGCGATCTCCAGTTCCAGCCGATGAAGACCCAGTTCCAGGTGAACGACGGACAGGTGCACCAGAAGGGAATGACCCTCGTCTCGCAGTTCGCGGACTTCCGCATGTCAGGCACGACGGCCCTCGACGGAACGCTGGACTGGAAGATCGGGGTGCGGGTGAACCAGGGGGGCGCGAAGTGGCAGCGCTTCACGAAGTTCCTCGGGTCGGACGGCTTTCTACCCATCAGACTCGTCGGCAACCTCGACGCGCCGTCGGTGAAACCCCCCGACGTCGCCGACCTGGCCACCAAGGGGCTCGGCAGCCTCATCGGCGACCTGCTCAACGGGAAGAAGGGTGAGAAGAAGAAGAACCCGTTCGGAGAACTGTTCGGTGGAAAGGGCCTGGGCGGGCTCCTGCCCGGCAAGAAGAAGAACTGACGCCGGGAGCGCGGACCTCCAGAGCGTGTGAAGCAATCCTCTTCTGCCGGGAGCGCGGACCTCCAGGTCCGCTCCGGCGGCGAAGCCG
>NYZC01000013.1 GCA_002686995.1 Phycisphaeraceae bacterium
CACCGCGATCTGCCCGCCGAACTTGACTGCGCTGCATGAGCGTTCGAACTTCTCCGCACCGTGCGCAGAAGTTACAATCTGAGAATCTAAAACGATATCCGCGATCAGGCCAAAAGCAACAGGCTACAGCGCCGTGCCCGGCCTCGGCCGACCGAATGTGCCGCTTGTATCGCCTGTCGCGAAGATAGACAATCTGGGGTCTGTTCCAATACCTGCATCTGGAGAACATGATGATGCCATTTCCGTACCGCACCCGGATATCGGACACGCTGATCCACAATGCAGCGGGCCGCGCGGCCGCGATCCTGCCTGCCGTCGCACTGCTCGCCTGCCTCTGCGCCTGCTCGACGCACCGCCACCACGACGAGGGGACCGCCGCGTCAGGCGGCCCGGAGCACATGATTCCGCCGGCGCCGGACCATCCCCAGCTCAATCGATTCAAGTCGCTGAAAGGGCGCTGGGTCGAATCGACGGAAGGCGGCGAGCACGCCGGACAGACTGCGGCGTACCACGTGACCGCGGGCGGCGGCACCGTGGTCGAGACGATGTTCCCCGGCACACCGCACGAGATGGTCACGATGTACCACCTCGACGGCGACACGCTCATGCTGACCCACTACTGCGTCCTGCAGAACCAGCCGCGCATGCGCGCCGCGCGATCGAAGCGCGACGACGTCATTCAATTCAGGTTCCATGACAGCACCGGCATGGCCGGCGCTCACGAGCCGCACATGCACGAGGTGGTGTTCAACTTCATCGACGACAACCGTTTCGAGGCCACCTGGACGAACTACCAGAACGGCAAACCGGCCCACGGCGTCACGATGAACATGGTGAGACAGTAAATCGACGCCCCGCCCGTCTGGGCGTCTACCTGTCATTCGACCCGCGGGCCGACGCCGCGCGGCGCGCCGGCGACTGGCACGTCACGAGCTACGCAAGTGGGGCGTCAACCGCGCAGGCGAGGCGATCGTGGGCCTCGAGCACCGGGGCCACCGCCGGATGGACCTCTTCGCGTCCGAAGGTGCCGATGAACGCACACGTGGCATACGAGCGCGTCGCCTGCTCGTAAGTCCGCAGCCATCCCTCGAACCGCTGTTGTGACGCATCGCTCTCGCGCGGGAATCGAGTCGGCGGCACCTCAAGCCCGCACCGCCAGGGCTTCGGCGAAAGGCGGGCGCGAAAGCAATCCTGGGCGCGACAGAGGCGCATGTAGAGCGGATCCGTACCCAGGTCCGTCATCAGCCGCTCGGCTTCAGGACGATCGGCCTGGTACGTGCGCGTGGTCGCGAGCACGCGGAACCCGCCGTGCGTGCGATAGAGACGCAATCCCATTCGACGGTCGACGTCCACGATGCGCTGCAGGCGCAGGACGATCTGTCGCCCCACGCCGCCGGGCACGTTGGGCAGGTTCGGGCCGTCGCCGTCGCCGATGCGCGACCAGGGATCGTCGGCTTTCGGGCTCGGCCGTCGCAGCAGGTCGGCGAGCGCGTTCATCAGGCGCGACGCCATCCCACCCTCAGCCAGATCGACGTCGGCGAACAGGACGTCGGGCGTGTTGATCACCTGCGCGCCGTAGGCGTTGCGCGTAATGACCGCCTCCCCGCCGATCTCGTCGACGATCTCCTCGCGCAGCGGCCGGTCCGAGTAGGCGTACTCGTCCCCGATCGAGCCATGCTCGATGGCCCGGCTTGCGGCGCGGGCCCTTTCCTCCGCCTGGCGCAGGGCGTCCTCGACGCTGAGGTTCGAGCCCCCGTACGTGCTGACGTCGAACGTCTGCGCGCCTTGGGTGCAGCTTTCCTTCGCCCGGGCCCAGTATCGATAAATGCGCACGGTTCGGACCTCCTTGTCCGCAGGACGGCCGCATCATACCGCAAACGCGGATGCGGGTGCATGACGGCTGACGCGGGCATGATTCAGATTACTCCAGAGGATCGGGTGGCTGGGGTCGAGCGCAGCGAGCCACTCTGCGAACGATTCCAAAGGGGCCCGCGTCAGCTGTCATGCACCCCCCGGATGCGACCGTTCGGATCCGCGACTTCGCGCCAACGTGCAGGAACGCTACGATTCGAGCTTCATCGGCAATGGCGCTCTGAACCGTCGCGACGCTGGTCATGTTCATCTATCTCGGCGACAACGAGGATCCGGCCGTGCTGCAGGCCGCCGAAGCCCTGCAGGCTGACCTTCACGAGGTCAGCGGCGTCCGCGCTCCGCTCGCGTCCGTCGCGGTGTGCGATGAGCATGCCGGCTTCGTGATCTGCACGGTCGGGCGGGGCAGCGCGCGATCGATCACCGCCCGATACCAGGTGGACATCGGGCGCGCGGAGGGGCAGCGCGAGTGCTTCGTGATCGAGCAGCATGGCGACACGATCGTGGTGATCGGCTCCGACACGCTCGGCACGATCTTCGGCATCTACCACGTGTGCGAGCACGTGCTCGGCGTCGATCCGCTCAGGTTCTGGACGGACATGCCCGCACCGCGGTGCAGCCTGCAGGAACTGTGGCGACGCGCCCGCCAGCCGGTCCGATTCGGCCCGCCGGCGGTTCCGCTGCGCGGCTGGTTCGTCAACGAGGACGACCTCATCCGCCAGTTCGACGACGGTGAAACCCATTACGAAGGTACGCCATCGCGGCACGCGGCCGGGTTGAAGTCGGCCTACCTCGTGATGAACCCCGGCGTGTTCGACGGGCTCGTGTCGACCCTGCTGCGCCTCAAGCAGAACCTGGTGCTGCCGGGCACCTACGTCTGCCCGAGGGACTCCCTGTGGCGCGGCCTCCTCGACACCGCCGCGCGGCGCGGCCTCTATACGACGACACAGCACTTTCAGCCGCTGGGATGCTGGCCGGTCTCCTTCGACCGCTACTGGCAGCAGCGCGGCACGCCGCAGACGTATTCCTGGCTCAACAACCGCCAGGTGATGATCGACACGTGGCACGCCTTCGCCGCGCATCTCGCCCCCTGCCGCCCCGTCTGGCAGGTCGGATACCGCGGCTACGACGACGCCCCGTTCTGGGAAAGCGAGGCCGGGGCGCCCGAGGGCCGCGAAGCGCGGGCCGCGGTCGTGTCCGAGATCATCCACGCCCAGGTCGAGATCGCCCGTCGATACGACCCGGATCCCGTCTGCACGTTCATGCTGTGGGCCGAGAACGAGCCGCTCTACCGCAGCGGCCTGATCGACCTTCCCGACGAGGTCATCCTCGTCTTCAGCGACTACGGGCGCACCTCGATGATGAAGCAGTCCTTCATCGAGCACCGGCCCGACGGGCATCGGCGGACGGGCGTGTACTACCACCTCGGTTTCTGGAGCACCGGGCCGACAAACCACATGGGCGTGAGTGCCGAGAAGATCGACTACAACCTGCGGCTCGCGTTCGAGAAGCGCGCCACTGATTACCTCCTGGTCAACGTCGCCAGCGTCAGGGAGCACCTGCTCGCGGGCGCGACGATCGCCGACATCGCGGCGCGCGGCATCGAGACGCTCGACTGGAAGATCGCCGAGCACGACTGGTGCGCGCGGCGCTTCGGCGAGCAGGAAGCCCCGCAAGCGGCGGCGCTGTACCGGTCGTTCTTCGACACGCTGCCTCGATCGCCGGCGCCCAGTGCGTACGAGCGGTTTCCCAAGCTGCTTCACGACGGCACATTTCACCAGCTCAGCGCGTTCATCCTGGAACTGATCGAGCATGGTGACATGAACGAGCACTATGCCCGGGACGCCACGGCGGCACGGATGCGATCGATGAACCTGCTCGGAGTCATCGAGGAAGGCGCCGACCAGGGCTTCGACGAGCACGGCGTCGAGAACCTGTGCTTTGACGATGTCGACGATTTCCTTGACTTCGCGGCCGATACCGGCGCGCGTCTCGTGTCGGACATGACGTCCCTGCAGCGCCGCGTCCAGGACCTCGCGCCGCGCCTTTCGCGTCCCGGCGCGGGCCGGTTCCTGCGGTCCCACGTGGCCGGACAGGCGGCCATGATGCACCTGCTGGGCGAGATGGTCCGGGCCACGGCAGAGGCGGCGCGCTGCCTCCGCCGCGACGACCCGAACCAGGCCCGGCAACGGCTGAACGAGCTGGTCACGGACATCGACACGCTCATGAAGGCGTGGCATGACCAGTACGAAGGCCGATTCGCCGACTGGCCCCGCGGCGAGCTGTTCGTGGCGATCCGACCCAGGCAGGAGCAGGTTCGGCAGATCGCCGCACGACTCGCGCCGCAGCCTTGACCGCCTTCCGGCCGGTCCCTACGTTTCACCGCGCCGATCAGCCAACCAGGAGACGACATGTGCAATACACCTCACTCGGAAGATCGGGCCTCCACGTCAGCCGCCTGTGCCTCGGCACGATGAACTTCGGCGGCCCGACGTCCGAGCCGGACAGCTTCGCGATCATGGACCGGGCGCTCGACCTGGGCATCAACTTCTTCGACACCGCCGACGTGTACGGAGGAAGGAAGTGGGAGGGGCTCACCGAGCAGATTCTCGGGCGCTGGTTCGCCGGGGGCGGCCGACGGGACCGGGTCGTGCTGGCCACGAAGTGCCTGGGGGCGATGGGCCCGGGCGAGATGGATCGCGGCTTGAGCGCCTACCACATCAGGCGGGCATGCGAAGGCAGTCTCGGGCGGATGCAGACGGATCACATCGACCTCTACCAGATGCACCACATCGAACGGTCGACGCCATGGGAGGAGATCTGGCAGGCGATGGAGCAGCTCGTCCGCGAGGGCAAGATCACCTACGTCGGTTCCAGCAACTTCGCGGGCTGGGACATCGTCAGGGCCAACGAGGCGGCGGCGCGGCGGAACTTCATGGGCCTGGTCAGCGAGCAGAGCAAGTACAGCCTCGACACCCGCATGATCGAGCTCGAGGTCATCCCCGCGTGCCGCGCTTACGGCATCGGCATCATTCCCTACAGTCCGATCGGCGGCGGGCTGCTCGGCGGCGTGCTCGACGGGCCGAAAGACGGTCGTCGCGCTTCCGAGCAGGTGTCCGAGCTCGTCGCCCGGCATCGGCCGAAGCTGGAACGGTACGAGAACCTGTGCCGGCAGCTCGGTGAGAAGCCGGCCGACGTCGCACTCGCGTGGATGCTCGCCAACCCGGTCGTGACCGCGCCGATCGTCGGGCCGCGCACGATGGATCAGCTCGAAGGCTGCACGCACTGCCTCGAGGTCGAGCTGGACGAGCGCGCGATGCAGCAGCTCGACGAGATCTGGCCGGGTCCCGGCGGCGAGGCCCCGCAGGCGTACGCGTGGTAGCGTCACCCCGATCGCACTGCGATCAGCTGTTCCTTGTGCATCGGGAACGTCGACACGAGGAACTCCGGATCGTCTTCGAGCCGCGTTCGCAGGCCCCTGCCCGCGTCGTCAGACGACCAGTAACCTTCGGGCCCGCCGTCGATGAAGAGCAGCCCTCCGGGCGCCATGCGCGGATGCAGATGGTCGAAGGCGGGCGCGAACGCCGCAGCGCCGTAGTCCACCAGCACGAACTCGATACCGTCGGGCAGCCCGCGCGCGAACGCCAGGCCGTCGGCGGTCGCGAGCGTAACCCGATGACGCAGGCCGCAGGATTCGAGGTTCGCAGCGGCCAGCGCGGTCTTTTCGGAAACCATGTCGACCGTGTGAACGTGGCCGCCGGTGATCTCGGCGGCGGCGGCAAGATGAATCGTGGAGTAGCCGTGGGAGGTGCCGAACTCCACGATGCGCTCCGCACGCTTCTGCAACACCAGCAGGCAGAGCAGCTCTGCGACCGGGCGCGCCAGCGCCCTGATGCTCAGGCCGTCACGGATACCGCTACGGCGCTCATCCAGGTCGCGCCCATGGAGACCATCAAGCACCGCGCGCTGCCGCGGGGTGAACATGTCGTGGATCTGCATGCCGGTTCGTTCGATCCGCTCACTTCAGATCGCGCAACAGCGCCGCGATCGGCTGATATCGCGAGTCCTCGGAAAACTGCTCGAGCCACTGCAGCAGGTTCTTGCCGTCGTCGGTGAACCGCGCGTCGGCGTCGGCACCCCGGTCGAGCAGCAACCGGACGGTTTCGAGATGGCCGTGCCCGCCGGCGCAGTAGAGCACCGTGTGCCCGCGCGGGTTCACCTGGTTCGGATCCGCGCCGGCGTCGAGGAGCATCCGGACGATGTCCGTGTCCCCGTTGCGGCTCGCGTGAAGAATCGGCTGGTCGCCGATACCGTC
>NYZC01000014.1 GCA_002686995.1 Phycisphaeraceae bacterium
GGGCGCCGGCCGGCACCGTGTAGCTCAGCGACGTCGTCGCGCCCCCGCCGGGGACGGGCTCGTTCCGCGCGATCTGCTCGCCGGAGTCGAACCAGTCACCGTCGCCGTTGAAGTCGACCCACGCGTTCAGCAGACCCGCGACCCCGCTGTTGACCACGTCGTACTCCGCGAGGTTGCCGATCTCGACCGGCGTCGTGAAGCGCACGCCGTCCTCGTCGTCCGTCCCGTCCGTGTCGTCGCCGTCGGCCGCGGCGGTCGGCTGGCCGTCCGGCTCGCCGTCGATCAGTTCCCCGAGCACCGGGGCGCCAGGCAGGATCGGGTGCAGCGCGCCGCTGCTGGACAGCAGCGTGGGATACGTCGGGTCCGGCGCGTCGCCGAAGTCGACGCGGGCCTCCGGAACGTTGCCGAAATCGACCCCGAGCGCCACGTCGCCCGAACGCAGCGCGACTTCGGCCGCATTTTCGGACGGCGTCGTCAGCTCCCAGCCCGGCTCGATGATCTCGCGGATCACGTATTCGCCTGCGATCAGCTCCATGAACCAGTAGCGCCCCGTGGCGTCGGTCGTGGTGACCAGGTCGCGCTCGCTGATCTCGCCGTCGCGATCGAAGTCGAGGAAGATGCGCCAGCCTTCGAGCGCCGGCTCGCCCGGTTCGAGCACGCCGTCGGCGTCAACGTCAAGCCGCTTCCGGCCATGGATCGACACCTCGCGCGTGTTGCCGAAGTCGATGTCGGTCGCGATCTCCGACGGATCGAGGTCGACGATCTGCACGCCGCCGGCCGGATTGATGGGCAACCAGATGTCCGCGGTGTTGGTGTACTCGAGGATCTGGCCCGTGCCGTAGCTGGCGACAAACAGCGAGCCGCCCTGACCGAACGCCAGGCGCTGGGGCCCGGTGAGGCCGCCGAGCCCGCCGCTCACCGCGATCTCGATGAACGCGCCGGTCGAGCCGTCGTAACGGGTCACATCCCTGTTGGCCAGATTCCCGACGTAGAGATCACCGTCGGGGCCGAACGCGATGCCGATGATGCTGGGCGGACCGTTCGCGAACGTCCCCAGCGGGGCGCCGGTCTGACCATTGAATCGCTCCACATCCCCGGCGTTGTTGTTCGCCACGTAGAGGTTGCCGTCCGGACCGAATGCGAGGGCCGACGCGCCGGTGACGGTGGCGAAGACGTCCACGAATTGCCCTGTATGCCCGTCGTACCGCAGCACCTGGTCGGTTCCGGCGCTGACCACGTAAAGATTGCCGTCATGCGGACTGAAGGCCAGGCTGACCGGCGTCTGGATGCCGCCACCGTCGGCGAACACACCGAGGAACGCGCCGGTCTGAGCGTTGTAGCGAAGGATTCGGTGGTTTCCCCGGCTCGCCACGTACAGGTTTCCGTCGGGGCCGACAACCATCTCGCTGATGTCGTTCACCTCGGGACCGTTAGCGATGAACTGCTCGATGAATCCGCCGGACCCGTTGTAGCGAAGCACACCGGCCGTCTGCGTCCCAACGAGCACCGTACCGTCATCCGCGAACAGGATCGCCCTCGGAAGCGCCAACCCTCCGACACCGGCATCGACGAACACGTTCGCCCGCTGCGGCGCGTCGACGACCTCCGTGACGCGGTGCGATCCGAGCGGCACGTCCACGAAGCCGTAATCGCCGTTCGAGTCCGTCACGTCGAAGTGCTCGCCCGGATCGAGCTCGCCATCCGCGTCCTCGTCGATGAAGACGGTCCAGCCTTCGAGACCGGGCTCGCCGGCATCGCGCACGCCGTTGCCGTTGATGTCCTCCCACTTCGCGCCGCGAATCTCGCCGAAGCGCGACACGTTGCCGAAGTCGATGCCCGTGATGACCTCGCCCGATTCAAGCTCAACCGTATACGTCCCCGCCTCCTCCACGGGCCGGATCGCGATGCCGGCGATGCCGACCTGCGTGCCGCTGACCTCGTCGACGACGACCTGGATGCGACCGGACGTCGTCGATGTCACGACCTGCCGGTAGGTCCCGAGCAGGCGCGTGCTGTCGCCGAACTCCCTGTTGACGACCAGCTCCTCGGTGTCGTAGGTCTGGGTGAACGTGACCGGCGCGCCCTCGCCCCGGATCATCACGTCCTGCTTGTTGATCCGGGTGTCGAGGCCGAAGACGTAGACCTCGTACTCGGTGCTCGGCAGCAGATCGGTGTAGTCGAACACCGCGTTCGTCGGGAAGACCGCGTTGCTGCCCAGGTCCCCCAGCGGGTTCGTGTGCACCGGCACGAACGGCGGAAGCGCCCGCGCGTCGTCGATCCCGAAGCCACCGTCGTTCGAATCGATCGTCAGGTCGGCCGACGTCGCGTTGCCGGCCTCGTCGTGCAGGTTCTTCAGGACGACCGGCGTCTGGCTGGAATCGAGCGGCAGCCATCCGAATGGCGACCGCCCGCCGCGGAACTCGAAGTCGACGCCGGTGAGCGGGCCGCCGGCCGGGAACGTCTGCTCCCATCCGGGCTGCGGCTCCTCGGCGACGCGGTGGACGCCGGGGTCCACGTTCATCAGCCAGTACTCGCCGTTGGCATCGGTCACCGTTGCGGGTTCGCCCGGATCGCGGACGCCGTTGCGATTGTCGTCGAGGTAGATCGTCCAGCCTTCGAGGCCGGGCTCGCCGGCGTCGCGGATGCCGTTCTCGTTGAGATCCTCGAACTTCAGGCCGTGAATCTCCGCCGGCGGCGGCGCATCGATCCGGATCTCGTAATCCTCGACCTCGCCGTCGAAAGCGATGCCGTCGTAGGACAGCGCGCGTTGCGTGCTGATTCGGACGCGAAGTTGCGTGTTCCCGAGCCGGGCCGAGGACGGCACGAGGAAGCTCATGTTCGTCGAGGCGCCGGCGCCCGGCGCACTGCGGTCGGTGATCACCTGCTCGCCCGCGTCGGCCCAGTCACCATCCTGGTTGTGGTCGATCCAGGCGCTGACCAGGCCCGTCCCGCCGGTGTTCGTGATTCGGATCGTCGCCGTGTTCGAGGCCTCGAAGATCCCGAGCGTCACGCCGTCCTCGTCGTCGATGCCGCCGATGTCATCGCCGTCCGAACCGGCCGACGGCTGACCGTCCGCGTCGAAATCGATCTCGGGGCCCAGGATCGGCTGACCGGTCGCGAGGGCATGACGCGCGCCGTCGTCTGCGAGGAGCGTCGGATACGGATCCGGCGCGTCGCCGAAGTCGAGGCGGTCCGGCTGGTTGCCGAAGTCGACGCCGGTGATGGCGTCGTCGCCGATGTCCAGCGTGACGACGCGCGTGCCCAGGCGATGAAGCAGTTCGAACGAGTTCGTGCTGCTCACGTTGAACGGGCCGGCGAGCGAGGTCGTATCGGCGGTGCCGGTGTCGATGGACCAGATTTCCTTCGTCGCCTGTTCGAGACCGAGCAGCGTGTTGCTCACCGGGTCGAACGCCAGGTCACGGAAGCTGACGCCGGCATCGCCGACGAAGGAAGCCGCGCCCGTGGCGCGATTGATCGTGACGAGATCCCTGGCCAGGAAGTCGTATCCGTACAGGACGTCCGCGTTGGGGTCGTAGGCGAGGTACCCGACCGCGCTGAAGCCCAGCGCGCCGACCACCGTGGCCGCGCCGGTGGCAGGATTGATGCGCAGCAGGCGGTCGGCCGCAAGATCGACGCTGTAAAGCTGCTCCGTCGAACTGTCGAACGCCAGGCCTTGCGTGTTGCTCAGGCCCGCGCCGAGGCCGGAGCCCACGGCGCTCGCCAGGCCCGTGACACGGTCCACGGTGACCAGCGTATCCTGCGATCCGAGAATGCTGATGCCGTACAACGTCTGGGCGTTGTAGTCGAAAGCGAAGGCTCCCATCACGTGACCGCCCCCGATGTTCGGGCCGGTGGTGGTCGTGGATGGTGGCGTCAATGTCAACAGCCGGTCGGTGCCGGTGTTCTCCGTCGTGATTCCGCCGATCGCGCCGTTCACCCCGATCGTGTTCGTGGTCTGCGTCCAGCCTGGGAGGCCGACCTCCGCGACCACGTAGGTCACACCCGACCGCAGGCCGGTGAAAGTGTAGGTGCCGGCGGAATCGGTCGTATCCCGCGGCTCACCGGTGTCGAGCGCGCCGTTGTTGTTCAGGTCGAGGTAGATCACCACGCCGGGCAGACCCGGCTCGCCCGCGTCCCGGACGCCGTCGCCGTCATCGTCGATGAACTTCACGCCGCTGATCGATCCAGTCAGCTCCAGGTTGCCGAAGTCGACGCCGTTAACGACGGCGCCTTGGCCGACGACGACGGTGTGGGCGCCGGCCGGCTTGATGAGCAGGTCGTCGAGCGCGGGCGTTTGCGAGTTCTGATTCGAAACGACGAATCCCCGGATCGGTACGTCGGATCGAACGCTCGTGATCCCGCCCTGATCGTCCACCACGCCAAGCGGCTGGGTCAGGGCAGTGTCGGCGTACACGGTCAGTCGATTGCCGGATCTCGCGTCCAGGGCCATCGAGAGCTCGTAGACCGGGTAGTCAAAGAACGCGCTGATCGCGTTGGAGGCCGCAAGGTTCGATGCGAGAATGTTGGGCGACGACCCGGACTGCGTAGAGAATGAACTGTCGTTCAGTATTTCGTTAACGTTCTCGGTTGGCGGATTCGGCACGAAATGTACGCCGACGCTGGCATACTGCTCAGTGATCTGCAGCGTCTGCTGGGAAAACAGGTTCGGCGCCGTGATCGTCACGTCGTCGGTCGTATTCAGACGCCCGTCGAAGCCGGGAAACGTCTCGAAGTCGATGAACACCGCGCCGCCCATGACGAACTCGAGCGCATCGCCCTCCATGATCGGCGTGGCACTAACGAACGTCGCGCGGCCGGTGTGCTTGTTGATGCGGTAGAAGTTGTCGGTGCCACCGATGTTGTTGTCGCCGATCGCGTAAAGCTGGCCGTCGATCGGGTTCCATGCCAGGCCGCTACGGTTTTCGCCGAAATTCACTCCGGTCGCGCCGACCAGGGTCCACGAGCCGTCCGACACGTCAATGATGTACAGGTTGTCGTCGTCACCGAGCGCGTAGACGGTCCCGTTCGACTCGTCGATGTCGGCGCCGGTCATGTCGGTCGGAAACGTCGTGAACAGCGGGTTGTATTCGCCCGTCGTCTCGTCGACGATCCCGATCTCCGACGGCGAGACGACGAATCCGTAGAGCGTGCCGTCGACGTGGACCAGCGCCTGCACGGTGTTCGTATTGACGTGATCGCCGAGAACCGTGCCGGCGCCCGTGTGCGTGTCGACGCTGGCGAGCGACCAGTCGACGTTGGGGCTCGGATCGTTCACGTCCGACGCGAAAAGCTGGCCGTTGAACGAGAGCCCGCTGAGACTGGTGTTCAGCCCCATGTTGCCGAGCAGCGACGACGCCCCGGTCGCCGGATCGATCAGGTAGACGTCGTCGGTGGTCCGGTCCGTCGCGTAGAACGCGCCCATCGGCGCCGTCGGCACCCAGCCGTCCTGCGGGACCTCGGCCACCGTGTAGTTGCCCGCGCGAACGTCGAACGAGTAGTTGCCGAACGCATCGGTCAGCGTCGAAGGTTCTCCGGGGTCGCGCTCGTTGTTCCGGTTGTTGTCCAGGTAGATCTGCCAGCCTTCCAGGCCCGGCTCCCCGCTGTCCTGCACCCCGTTGTCGTTGAGATCGTGGAACTTGACGCCCTTGATCTCGCCGAGCACCTCGAACTGCACCGCCACGTCGAAGTCGCCGTTCGACGCGTAGTCGTGGGAATGAACGGACAGAAAGTACTCCGTACCCGGCGTGAATCCCGTGTACGTGAACGTGGTGGGCGTGCCCACCGACGTGAACAGGTCGCGGCTCAGCTCGCTGCCGGCCGCGTCAAAAAGCACGGCGTCCAGTTGGAGCGCGCCGTCGGCCGGCGTCACGGTGATCGTCGCCTCGGTCGAGGCGACTGGTGCCGTGAACCGGTAGAAATCGGTGTCGGCGTCGCTGTTGATCTGCTGGTTCAATAACTGGCCGCTTCCGTCTCCGGCGATCGGAATGTTGGGCGCGGTCACCGAGGTCGGGGTGTCGATCTCGATTGCGACGTCGCCCGCGTTGGTGCGGTCGGCGTCAGCGACCGCGAGGATATAGCGTGTGAAGCCGGAGAGGCTCAAGGTCAATTGGGCGTCGCTGCCCGGTCCCGAGTTGTCGTCAAAGCCGAGCAGCGCGCCGCTCGAAGCGTCATAAACCGCCACCACGGGATCGACCGCGTTGCCCAGGTCATCGACGGTGATCGTGTTGCTGCCGGCGCTGTCGCTGGCGAAGTAATAGCTGTCGCGGTCGGTCGCGCTGTTGATGAACGCGTCCTGGCGCAGGATGTCGCGCGAGAAGCCGTCGCTGTGAATCGTCGCGAAGCTCTCGACGAACGCCGTCCACTCGGTCGGCAGCGAGAGCTCGAAGTTCACGTCGAGCGAGTAGTTGCCCGTCGATGCGTAGTTGACCGACCCGACGCGGGCCGCGTACGTCGCGCCGGGCACGATGCCGCTGTAGGAGATCGACTCATCGACGCCGCCGGACCCGCTGTTGGCGCGCACGAGCTGGTTGCCCGACGCGTCGAAGAGGGTGAGCACCGCATTGAGACCGGCACTGGTGACGTCGAGATCGAGATCGAGGTCTCCCGTGCTCGTGAGCGGCGCCGTGAACTCGAAATAGTCCGAGTCCTCGTTGCTGATCGAACCGGAGCCCGTTCCGTCACCCTCGCCGTCGAGCGTGACGGCGGAGACGAGCGGCGTGGGCCCGTTGACGTTCAGCGTGAACTCCGTGTTCGACACGCCCGTCATGTCCTCCTCGGCGAAGACCTCGACCTGGTACTGCGTCCAGAGGCTCAGGGTCCGGCTGAAGCTCGGATCGTCACCGGAATCGTCGTAGGAGATGTCAATGAAGCTGTTGGTCTCGTCATTCCAGAGGATCGCGGCGAGGTCGAAATCCACATCGTTCTCGACCGCGGTGATCGTCGTGCTGCCGCTGGTGTCGAGCGCGAAGAACAGCCGCTCGACATCGCTGTTGGAGGTGATGTCCACGAAGGCCGAATTCGAGACCGACGCGTCACCGAACTGGTTCAGCTCCACGGCCAGCTCGCCGAACTCAACGCCGTCGGCGACCATCACCGCGCCCAGCGCGCTGACGCGCCCGTTGCCGTGCGTCGCGTCCCAGGCGCCCACGCCCGTACCGACCGCGGTGTCGATCATGATGTCGCGCGTCTCGGCGAAGCTCAGCGAGCGTGCCCCGCCCGCCGCCTCGGCCATGAGCGCCGCGACCGCCGCGGCGTTCGGCGCCGCGGCCGACGTGCCGAAGAAGTTGATGAAGCCGGGGACCGTCGTCTCGGTCCCATCGGCGGCCGTGATGATCGGCTGGTTGAGCGTGTCGAAGCGGCGCGGTCGCGGCCCGCGGCTGCTGAAGTCCTCGATCGTGCCCGGCGTGTCCCACGGCACGGCGCCCACGCCGAAGCCCAGGTCCGGCCCGTTGTGGCCGAAGATGCCCGGCTCGTCCTGAACGTAGTTGTCGGTGAAGTCGTCGTCGTTCTGCGGAGCCGCCATGTGGATGCGCGTGCCGTTGGTCCTGGGATCCGTGCCGCTGACGTAGCGGAAGGAGAGGTGGAAACTCGCGGCCCCGCCAGTGGTGTTGGTGAAACTCAAGCTGTCGAAGGGATTACCGCCGATGTTGTTGGTGTTGCTGTCCGCGAGCTTGTTGTTGACACCCGAATCCCACACCTCGATGTCGATGTCGGTGATCGCGTTGCCCCAGGCATTGTCCCACTGGAGGAACACGCGCAGGCGCTCGTTATTGCCGAGCGTCAGGTTGATCGTCTCGTCGTCGCCACCGCCGGAGAATCGGTGATAGTTGTCGGTGTCGGTGTCGGACCAGGTCGCGAGGTAGCTTTCGTCGTTGCGGTTGCCGGCCGAGCTGAAGTAAGGAATGTCGAAGGCGTTGAGACCGTCGACCGCGTTCGCGATCTGGCCGTCGGTGAAGAACGGCTCGCCGAACCACGAGATGTCGTCGGTGATGACGTCGGCCCCGGCGTTGCGCAGGTCGGTGATGCCCTGCGCGAAGTTGGCCGGCGAGATGAACGCCGTGTGGTAGATGATGTCCAGGTCGGGCCCGAGGTCGCAGACCAGCTCGGCCATCGCGCGGCCCTCGTCCGAGCAGGGCACGACGTTGCCGGCGTTGTTGGTGCACTGGGCCGTGTCGTCGAGGATCTGCACGCTGCCGCCCGCGGGCAGGTCGCCCGTGGCCTGGGATCCGCCCACGCCGGCGCCGACCTGGTTGATGCTGTCGGAGAGCACGCCGACGTCGATGCCGGCGCCGGTCACGTTGGTCAGGATGCGCCGCACCTGCTCGGCACCGGAAAGCTCGTCCCACTCGTTGATCCCGTTGCCCGACGCGTTGCCGCCGAAGCTGCCTTCGCTTTCGAGCGTCACCGAGTAATCGGGCTCCGAGTTCAAATACGGACGCTCGGTCGGTGCCAGGTGCACCAGACCCGGAACCTGCGCCGCGTCGCCGACCGCGGCCACGGGCAGGAAGCCCGCGACGACCTGCCAGTCGTCCGTGTCGGTGACCGCGCTGACCTGGAGGCCGAGCGCCTCCAGGGCCGGCTGCGCGGTGTCGACGTCGTCCACGAAGGCCTGCACGTGCGGGACGCCGTCCAGCGTGGTGTAGAAGCTCGCGTACGGCGTGCCCGCGATCGTGTGGTCCGGAGCCGGCCCCCGCGCGGCGTCGGCCTGGAGCTGGCGGCTGTACAGCGTCAGCAGCGAAGCGCCGACGCGATCCATCGCGGCGAGCTCTTCCTGCGCGACGTGGTTCGCCAGGTAGACCAGGTCCGCGTCCTCCTGCACGGTGACGACCGAGGCGCCCTCGAAGCCGCCGGTCCCGTCGCCCGGCGCCGTCGTCACGACGCCCGCGCCCGCGTGCACGAGATCGCTGAGCGCGGTCAGCAGCAGGCGCCCCTCGAGGTGCTCCAGGCCCGCCCACGGCACGCCGGCTCGATCGGCCATTCGCCGCGCCCGACGTGATCGCGCACCCATACTCTTCCGCGTCCGCAGAGAAGAACCGCTCATTTTTTGACCTCCCAGCCCAGACAGAATCCACACGGAAATTGCTGCCGTCTCAGATTTGCTTGTCAACGAGACAGATGCCGACAGATCACCATTGTAACAGCGCCGCGTCGGCTGTCGACCGTTCTTTCGCAATACCTGCAGACAAATGGTCCAGCTTGCCCAGATTCACCTGAACGCGGCGACGACACCAGCCTGTCGAGCAGTTGGTCACTGATCGAGCTGCTGCAACTCAGGAAGAAGTGGACCGACGACGGACCGGCGGCCTCGCCCCCGGTGTTCCGAATCGTGTACCGCACCTCGAACGCGTCGCCGGCATTGAGCGGTTCGGGCGTTCTCCCGTTCTCGTTACACGACCCGCGTGCCCGAATCCGGCGACAGGCGCCGGCGCCACCGATCCAGGATCGATTCGCCGGCGTCGGCCGAGTCGAACGAACGATCCGTACGCAGCAGGCCGTCCCGTGCCGCGGCAGCCGCGCGCACGAACGCATCCACCGACGCACGCTGCCGTATGTGCAGATCCTGCGTCGACGCCACCGACATCGCCTCCGCCGAGCGCGCGATCACCGGCAGCCCCTGCGTGAAGCGCGAGAGCAGCGTGCCCAGGTCCGTCGTGCCCACCACGCCGTCCGGACCGCCGGAATCGCCCGCGTAGTCGCCCTGCGTGAAGTCGCCGATCGGAACGGCGCGCGTGAAGTTGGCCAGCACGATCTGCAGGTCGCCCGTACCCACCGTCGCGTTCTGGTCCAGGTCCGCGACCACCACGTTCAGGTCGAACAGAAAGCCCCCGCCCGGCATGCCGTCACCGGAGATCGAGCTCACCCCGTTGATCCACTCGCCGTCGAGGTTGTTGCCGCTGCCATCGACCACCGAATCGTCGAGATGGATCAGGACACGGTCGATGTCGGGCTGGAGCCCGAGGATCCACGTCGCCGTGAACGTCGAGGGGTCGTAGGACAGATCCGCGGCGAAGTAGTCCGTGACGTTCACGCCCGACACCACCAGCGCGTCGGCGGGCACCGACACGTCCTCGTCGAAACGGATGAGCAGCTCGTCCAGGCTCGGGTACGGCAGCGGATCGAACTGCGCGGCGCCGGCCGGGATCGAGTAGCCGCCGGTCCCGACGCCTTCGAGCTCGAACAGGTCGAGCATCGCCTGCGACCAGCCTGAGCCGCGCACGAGCACCTCGGTCACGCGCGGTCCGGTCACGTCCACCTCGTTGCCGAAGTCGACGTGACGTTTCAGGTCACCCGAAGTGAGCGCGATGTCGATGACCCCCGACGCCGGCGCCGTCGGCGACCAGCCGGCCTGAAACTCCTCCGCGACTCGGTAGTCGCCCGGCAGCAGACCCGTGAAGGCATACGCGCCGTTCGCGTCGGTGACGCGGAAGGGCTCGGAGAGATCGTGCACGCCGTCGAGATCAATGTCCAGGAAGATCGTCCAGCCGCCGAGACCGCGCTCGCCCGCGTCGCGGATGCCGTCCCCGTCGACATCGTGCCACTTGATCCCCAGGATCACGCCAAGGCGCGTGTTGCCGAAGTCGATGCCGCTGGCCATCTCGTCCTCGCCGAGCACCACCTCGCGCTCGCCGCTGATCGGATCGGTCGGCGCCCAGAGAGCCGCCGTGTCGGTGTACCGGAGAACCTCGCCGGAGTTGAAGCTCGCCACGTACAGCGTTCCGTCGTCACCGAACGTCAGGCGATGCGGGTAGTCCAGGCCACCCAGGCCGACGGCGACGGCGGCGCCCCGGTATGCGCCGGTCGTGCCGTCGAACTGCTGCACCGTGTCGTTGCCGGCATCCGAAACGTAGAGATCGCCATCCGGCCCGAACACGAAATCGATCGGGTCGATCACGAACGTGGCCGGCTGCACCAGCGAGCCGATGAGCGCGCCCGTCTGGCCGTCGAGCCGGAAGATGCCGCCGGAGCTGAAGCTCGACGCATACAGGTGACCATCGGGCCCGAAGGCGAGGTCCGAGGGTTGCGCCAAGCCGCCGAAGATATTGATGTACGCGCCCGTCTCGCCGTCAAAGCGCAGAATCTGATCGGTCCCCAGGCTCGCGACGAGCAGGTGTCCGTCGTGCGGGCTGAAGACGAACGAGTGCGGAACAGACAGCCCGCTGCCGCTGGCGAACACGTCCATGAACGCGCCGGTCTCGCCGTCGTAGCGCAGGATCTGGTCGTTGCCGACGCTGCTGACGTAGAGGTGACCGTCCGGACCGTATACGAAGTCTGAGAGGCCGTTGAGATCATCCGCCGGTCCGTCGACGACGAAGCTTGCGATGAACGTGCCCGTCTGCGCATCGTACCGGTTGACGCCGCTGTCCCGACCGCCGACGAGCACCTCCGAGGGGTCCGGCCCGAAGCGCATGGCGCGCGCAAGAGCGAGACCGCCCTCCCCGGCGTCGACGAACGTGCTCGCCGCCTGCGTCGCCTCGAATGCTTCGGCGACGATGTGCGTGCCCGGCCCGAGGTTCTCGAACAGGTACTCACCGGCCGCATCGGTCACGCGCGCCGGCTCGCCGGCATCCAGCTGTCCGTTGTCGTTCTCGTCGAGATAGAACGTCCAGCCCGGTACGACCGGCTCGCCGGCGTCCCGCTCGCCGTCACCGTCGACGTCCTCCCACTTCGTGCCGCGAATCGAGCCGTCCGGCTGAACGTTGCCGAAGTTCACCTCGCGCCGGATTTCTCCGGAGGAAAGCGCCACCACGGGATTCGCCGTCGTCTGCGTCCAGCCCGATTGCGGCACCTCGACCAGGTCGTAGTCACCCGGGAGCAGGTCCCCGAACTCGTAACGCCCGAGCGCATCGGTCACGCGCGCCGGCTCGCCGGCATCCTGGTCGCCGTTGCCGTTTGCATCGATGAAGACCGCGAACCCTTCGAGCGCTGGCTCGCCGTCGTCGCGCGTCCCGTCGCCGTCCAGATCATTGAACTTCATGCCCCGAATCGCACCGAGCCGCGTGTTGCCGAAATCGATGTTCGCGACGCTGCCGCCCGGATCGAGCGGCACCTGACGCAGGCCGGTGTCCGGCTCAGTGGGCACCCATGTGCTCACCACTTCGTCGAACCGAAGGATCGAATCGGTCCCGAAGCTTGCGACCAGCAGCGCGCCGGCCTCGACGAACTCGAGGGCAAACGGCGTCATCATACCGCCCGTCATGTTCGGTAGGGCATCCTCGACATAGGCTCCGCCGTTGCCGTCATAGCGCTGGACGCTGTTGGCCTGCGCGACGGCCACGTACAGATCCCCGTCCGGTCCGAACGTGAGGTCGCGAGGCTGACCGCCTGCGAGCGATGCGAACATACCCTGCAGGGCGCCGGAAGGTCCGTCGTGTCGGAACACGCTCGGGGGCGCATCGCCGAGCACGTACAAGTCCCCGTCGGGCCCGAACTCGAGTCGTTGCGGCGCGGTGCCGGACGGGAGGTTGTCGAGAAGCTGGCCCGTCTGACCGTCGAATCGCTGGATGATGTGAAGCGCCTGGTTGGACACGTAGAGATGCCCGTCGTGCGGGCTGAAGGCCAGTCCCTTCTGGCTGCCGGTGCCCCCCAGCGCGAACATGCCCAGCGCCGCGCCGGTCTGCCCGTCGTAGCGATTGATATCAGGGCTCAACTGGCTCACGGTGTAGAGGTGACCGTCAGGGCCGAAGGTCATGTCGTAAACGTCATCGGATGTCGGCACGTCACCCAGCGACGCGCCGGTCTGCGCGTCGAAACGATGAAGGGCGAACGGGTTGCGGCTTGTCGTCCACAGGACCAGGCCGTCGGGGCTCAGCGCCATGCCCCGCGGCTCGTTGAGCCCCCCGGAGACGAGCACGTCGTCCGAAGGCGCTCCGCCAAACGACTCGGCGATCTCGAGCGTCCCGGGAGGCAGCCCCGTCAGCTGATACGCGCCGCTTGAATCGGTAACGTCGGCGGGCTCGCCCGGATCAGGCTGTCCGTCACCGTCGACGTCGTGGAAGATCGTCCACCCATCGAGCCCGTCCTCGCCCGGATCGCGCACGCCGTCGCCGTTCAGATCGTGCCACTTCGTGCCGGAGATCGCGCCGAGTCCGTGATTGCCGAAATCGACGTCCTCCACGATCGCGCCGCTGTCCACGACCACCGAACGGCCGATGCCGTCACCGCGGGCCATCGCCACCAGATCGTCCTCGTTCAGCGCCGCGTCGAAGATGCGGATCTCGTGGATCGACCCGGTCAGGCCGACGCCATCATTGAGACTGCGATCGCCGAAGCGCACGACGGAACCGTCGATGTCGGGGATGTCGCCGGGCACGGTGTTGGTGACCAGCGATGTGTCGAAGAAACCGCCCACCCTCGAACCGTCCCAGGTGATGGCCAGCTGATGGCGAGCGCCGTCGAGGTCGCCGTTGTTCACGCCCCCGGCGGTCCCGGCCGCATTCCTGAACGTCGTCTGGACAGTGGTGCCCGGAAACTGCTGAATGGAGAAATCGATGTCCGTGCTGACGTTGCCTGCCGCTTGCGTGACCACGAACCTGGGCGTCACCGGGACATACGTCGCGTCCACGTAGATCGTGAACGGAGAGGCCCCCAGCGGCTGGCCAAGCTCCAGGTGGTCGGTGTCGGCGTCAAGCAGCGCGTCGCCGCCGGCGAACGTCACGCTGCTCGCAGCCAGGTCGGGCAGCGCACCGGTCACGGACGCGCGGTTCGCCGCCGACCCGTCCTCGAAGTCGTACCACCCTACCGCCACGGGCCCCGGCGATGTCTGCATCCATCCGGACTGCGCCACTTCCCGAACGACGTGCGCGCCTGGCGACACGTCCGTGAACACGTAATCGCCATCGGCATCCGTGACCTGCGCGGGTTCGCCCGCATCGAGCAGCCCGTTCTCGTTCTCGTCGAGATAGATCGTCCAGCCCGAAAGCCCCGGCTCGCCGGGATCGCGCGCGCCGTCGCCGTCGAGGTCGTTCCACTTCGTGCCTCGGATTTCGCCCGTCGTACTGTTGCCGAAGTCGACGTCGGATACGGCCTGTCCGCCACCGACGAAAACCGCCTGGCCGATGCCGTCGCCGCGCGCCGTTGCCGCGAGATCGGCTTCGCTCAGCGCCGTGTCGAAGATGCGGATATCGTGAATCGCACCGGTCAGTCCGGCGCCGTCACCGAAACTGCGGTCGCCAAACCGCACGACCGACCCGTCGATGTCCGGGATGTCGCCAGGCACGCCGTTGGTGACCAGCGACGTATCGAAGAACCCACCGACCCTCGAACCGTCCCAGGTGATGGCAAACTGATGACGAGCTCCGTCGAGATCGCCATTGTTGACGCCGCCGGCGACGCCGGCCGCGTTCCTGAACGTCGTCTGGACGTTCGTGTTCGGAAACTGCTGGATCGAGAAATCGATCTCGGTGCTGACGTTGCTTGCCGCTTGCGTGACCACGAACTTCGGCGATGCCGGGACATACGTCGCATCCACGAAAACCGTGAAGGGAGATGCGCCCAACGGCTGGCCCAGCTCGAGGTAGTCGGTGTCCGCGTCCAGCAGCGCATCGCCGTCGGTGAACGTGACGCTGCTCGCGGTCAGATCGGGCAGCGCACCGGGGACCGACAAACGATTCGTCGCCGCGCCGTCCTCGAAGTCATACCACCCCCGCGGCCCGGGCGACGTCTGCGTCCAGCCGGGCTGCACCACCTCCGCGATGACGTGCGTGCCCGGCGCCACGTTCAGTAACTGATAATCACCGTTGGCATCGGTGACGTCGGTCGGCTCGCCCGCATCCGGCATGCGGTTGTCGTTCTCGTCAAGATAGATCGTCCAGCCCGAGAGCCCGGGCTCGCCAGGATCGCGCACGCCGTCGCCATCGAGATCGTGCCATTTCGTCCCGGTGATCTCGCCTGGCGTGACGCCCACGTCGACCGTATCCCGATCGATGCCCGCGCCGACGTTCCGGTTGTTGTCTTCGTCCGATTCGGGCACGTCCTGGCTGGAATCGATGATCATGCCGACGGTGTAGGTGCCGTCACCGACGGTCTGCCAGAACGTATCCGACGACTCAGGAAGCGTCAGCGTCCGCATGATCACGGACGAGACCGAGTCGGCCGCGACCGATGATCCATGGGACCCCAGGATGCGGTCCGATCCGGCATCGATCGTGGCGTCGGTGCTGATGAACAACTGAATGACGAACGATCCGGAATCGACGGGACCCGGGTTGGCGATCGCGAACTCGATTTCGATCTCTTCTCCCGCGCCGACCGAATCCGGCACCACGTTGAACGTATCACCCACGAGATCCGCCGACGTGCGCACGCTGAACGAATCACGATCGATCCCGTCACCGACGTTGTCGTTGTTCGTCTCGTCACCTTCGACCACCGCGTCGGCCCCGTCGATGACAACCCCGATGTAGTACGTGCCGTCGCCCTGAGTCTGCCAGAACGGATCCAACACGTCGGGGAGCGACGGACTGATGCTGATCAGATTGCTGACCGAAGATGCAGGCACCTCCAGTTGCTGAGACAGGAAGAAATGGTCGCCCGCATCACCGATCGTCGCATCCGGGCTCAGGTAGTACCAGAGGAGAAACGGACCGGAGTCGACCGGCCCGTCGTTCGCGATCCGAAGCTCGATGTCGACCGTGCCGCCGGCATTGACCGTGCCGGTCATCACGTCGAACGTATCACCGACCAGGTCAGGGGACGTACGGACGAAGAACGCGTCCCGATCGAGCCCGTCACCCACGTTGTCGTTGTTCGTCTCGTCGCCCTCGAGCACATCGTCGGCCCCGTCGATGACCACCCCGATGTAGTACGTGCCGTCGCCCTGCGTCTGCCAGAACGGATCCGACGGATCGGGGAGCGACGGACTGATGCTGATCAGATTGCTGACCGAAGATGCAGGCACTTCCAGTTGCTGGGACAGGAAGAAATGGTCGCCTGCGTCACCGATCGTCGCATCCGGACTCAGGTAGTACCAAAGGAGAAACGGCCCGGAGTCGACCGACCCGTCGTTCGCGATCCGAAGCTCGATGTCCACGACGCCACCCGAGTTGACCGTGCCGGTCAGCACGTCGAAATGCGCTCCCCGAAGGTCCGGCGCAAACACGATGGCTACGTCGTCGCGATCAAGCCCGACACCCCGGTTGCTGTTGTTCGTCTCGTAGTGCTCCGCCACGGCGTCGCCGGAATCGATCACCATGCCGATGGTGTAGGTGCCCTCGCCAAGGGTTTGCCAGAAAGGATCCGTGGCGGCGGGCAGATTCAACGGGCGATTGAGCGTCACGCTCGCGCCCGCGGCCACGTTCACCTGGTTGGCGGCCAGGAGCCGGTCGCCCGGCCCC